>NZ_MECK01000423.1 GCF_014596465.1 Streptomyces sp. CBMA123
CTGCGCAAGCACGGCGGCATGATCGTGCCGGCGCCCGTCCAGGCGGCGACGATCGCGGCGCTGGCCGACGACGCGCACGTGGCCGAGCAGCGGGAGCGGTACGCGGCCCGGCGCTCGGCGCTGCGGGGGCGGCGGGCCGGGGCAGCGGGGGCGGCGGCTGCGTCCGACGCTTCGGCGTCCGGGCGCGCGCCCATCAGATCGGTGGAGTCGCTCACTAAGGGTCCTTCCCTGGAGCGGACGTCGGCCTGTCTGGCTCGGCGACCGGTTGTGCTGTCCTGACCAACGCTCGACTGCGTCGGTCCGAGGCGGTGATCCCTCGAACGGCGGGAGCCTGTCGAGGGAGGGCTGCGAGGTGCGGTGCGTGAAGCACGGTGGTGCTGAGGTGGCGCGTGGGCGGGCCGTGTGTCGGCCTCCCCAGAGGGCGTTGCCCCCACGCTGCCTGCGAATCCCGGGCCCCCGTCGCGTGACGGTGGCCCGCGCTCCGCCCGTCCTGTGCCTCGAGGTGGGAGGCCGCGGGTGGGAGTCAGGTGCCGTCACGGCTTCGGGATGCGGCCGCATGTCGCGCAGGCAGGCTGCGTACGCGCTGCGGTGGGCTCCCGGAGAATCGTCGCCCCGGACATCGTGGCGGTTCCACGGCAGTGGAACGCTGGGATCGGGACGCGGCGCACCGAGCCCCGGAGGGCACCTGGTGCAGCAATGAGGTTAACACTACCGACCCCCTCAGACATTCCCCGACCTCGGGCTTGCCAATCGTGTCCGGACGGCCCGGCTCGGCGCCGGGCCGTCCTGCCTGCTCAGCGGGCAGTTCAGACGTCCAGCGGGAGCACGGTGGCCCCGGTGCGGTCGACGCCGAGCCGGTGCGCGGCGAACGCCGGGTCGCCGCCGTGGCCGTGGTGTCCGGCAAAGGAGAGCACCTTGTCGACGCCCGCCTCGTCGGTGAGCGCCAGCACGGTCGGACCGGCGCCGGAGATGACCGCGGGGACGCCCTCCGCGCGCAGCACGCCGACCAGCGCGGCGCTGTCCGGCATGGCGGAGGCGCGGTAGTCCTGGTGCAGCCGGTCCTCGGTGGCGGCGAGGAGCAGTTCGGGCCGCCGGGTCAACGCCTCCACCATCAGCGCGGAGCGGCCCGCGTTGACGGCGGCGTCGGCCAGCGGGACGGTCTTCGGCAGCAGGCCGCGGGCGGTCTCGGTGAGCACCTCGCCGGCCGGGACGAACACGACCGGGACGACCTGCTCGGAGGGCTCCAGGGCGACCGCCCTGGCCGCCTCCTCGTCGGTCCAGGCGATGGTGAAGTTGCCGCGCAGGCAGGCCGCGACGTTGTCCGGGTGGCCCTCCAGCTCGGAGGCGAGGGCCAGCAGCGCGTCGTCGTCCAGCGCGGACGGGCCGCCGATGGTGACGGCCCGGGCCGCCACGATGCCGGCGCAGATGGCGGCCGAGGAGGATCCCAGGCCGCGGCCGTGCGGTATCCGGTTGGCGCAGACCACTTCGAGGCCGCGCGGCTGGCCGCCGAGCCGGTCGAAGGCGGCCCGCATCGAGCGGACCAGCAGGTGGCGCTCGTCCCGGGGCAGCGTCTCGGCGCCCTCACCGGCGATGTCGACGGCAAGACCGGAGTCGGAGACCCGGACGACCACGTCGTCGTAGAGACTCAGCGCGAGCCCGAAGGCGTCGAAGCCCGGGCCGAGGTTGGCGCTGGTCGCGGGAACCCTGACCCGGACGGCGGCGGCACGGAACGCGGGACCGGCCATGCGGTGGACTCTCCTGGAGAAATCGGGCGGCGCGGAGCGCGTCGTCGGTGCGAGGGTGGGGGAAGGGCCGCGGACCACTCGGGTGTGGCGGTCACAGTCGTCGGCGCGGCCCGTACGTAGGACGGGCCCGGGGCATGTGCCACACGGCCGAACCCAGAGTATCGAAGAGAGGTTCCCCAGTGGTACACCCCGTGGGCCTTCGATCTGGTGTGTTGCCGGTTCTGGCCGGAATGCGCACCCCTCCCGGTCAGGGAGGGGGGTGGAATCGGATCGGAATGCGAAGCGGAATTGACACCAAAGTGTCACCGGAGAACTTTGACGGGCCGACCCCCGAAAGGGGCGGCCCGTCGAAGTGTCAGACCCCGTCGTCAGTCGAGCAGTCCGAGCCGCTGGGCCGCGGCCGCCGGGTCGACCGGGACGATCTGCGGCTGCGGCGCGCCGGCCACCGCCCAGTCCGGGTCCTTGAGTCCGTTGCCGGTCACCGTGCAGACGATCCGCTGGCCCGGGTCGACCAGGCCGGCCTCCGCCTTGGCCAGCAGGCCGGCCACCGAGGCGGCCGAGGCGGGCTCCACGAAGACGCCCTCCTGTGAGGCCAACAGCCGGTAGGCGGACAGGATCTGACGATCCGTCACCTTGTCGATGAGGCCGCCGGACTCGTCCCGCGCGGCGAGCGCGAAGTCCCAGGAGGCCGGGTTGCCGATCCGGATCGCGGTGGCGATGGTCTGCGGCTTGAGGACGGGCGCGCCATCCACGATCGGGGCCGAGCCGGCCGCCTGGAAGCCCCACATCCGCGGGGTGCGCGCGGCCATCCCGTCGGTGGCGTACTCCCGGTAGCCCTTCCAGTAGGCGGTGATGTTGCCCGCGTTGCCGACCGGCAGGACGTGGATGTCCGGGGCGTCGCCGAGCATGTCGACGATCTCGAAGGCCGCCGTCTTCTGGCCCTCGATCCGCACCGGGTTCACCGAGTTGACCAGCGCCACCGGGTACTTCTCGGACAGTTCGCGGGCCAGCGTCAGACAGTCGTCGAAGTTGCCGTCGACCTGCAGGATCCGGGCGCCGTGCACCAGCGCCTGGCCCATCTTGCCCAGGGCGATCTTGCCCTGCGGGACGAGCACCGCGGAGACCATCCCGGCCCGCACCGCGTACGCGGCGGCGGAGGCCGAGGTGTTGCCGGTGGACGCGCAGATGACGGCCTGCGCGCCCTCCTCCTTGGCCTTGGAGATGGCCATCGTCATCCCGCGGTCCTTGAAGGAGCCGGTCGGGTTGGCGCCCTCGACCTTGAGGTAGACCTCGCAGCCGGTGCGCTCGGAGAGCACCTGGGCGGGTACCAGGGGCGTGCCGCCCTCCAGCAGGGTGACCACCGGGGTGGCCGCGGTGACCGGCAGGCGGTCCCGGTACTCCTCGATCAGGCCGCGCCACTGGTGGGTGTGCGCGCCTCGGACGACGTTCTCGGCAACGGCGTTCATGGCTGGTTCCTTATTCCCCTTCGACCCGCATGATGCTGGCCACGTCCCGCACGCTGTCCAGCGCGCGGAGCTTGTCGACCGTCGCCGACAGCGCGGCGTCGGTGGCACGGTGGGTGACCACGACGAGCGAGGCGTCGCCGTCGCGGCCCTGCTGGCGCACGGTGTCGATGGAGACGCCGTGCTCGGCGAAGACGGACGCGACCTGGGCGAGCACGCCCGCCCGGTCGTCCACGTCCAGGCTGACGTGGTAGCGGGTGACCACCTCGTCCATCGGCTTGGCGGGCAGCCGCGTGTACACGGAGTCACCGGGACCGGTGGACCCGGCCAGCTTGTTGCGGCAGACCGCGACCAGGTCGCCGAGCACCGCGGAGGCGGTCGGCGAGCCGCCCGCGCCGGGGCCGTAGAACATCAGCCGGCCGGCCGCCTCGGCCTCGACGAACACCGCGTTGTACGCCTCGCGGACGGACGCCAGCGGGTGCGAGAGCGGGATCATCGCCGGGTGGACGCGCGCGGTGACGGACTCGCCGTCGGCGGCGCGCTCGCAGATCGCGAGCAGCTTGACCACGGCGCCCATCTCCTTGGCGGAGGCGATGTCGGCGGCGGTCACCTCGGTGATGCCCTCGCGGTAGACGTCCGCCGCGGTGACCTTGGTGTGGAAGGCGATCCCGGCCAGGATCGCGGCCTTGGCGGCGGCGTCGAAGCCCTCGACGTCGGCCGTCGGGTCGGCCTCGGCGTAACCGAGCGCGGTGGCCTCCTCCAGCGCCTCCGAGTAGCCGGCGCCGGTGGTGTCCATCTTGTCGAGGATGAAGTTGGTGGTGCCGTTGACGATGCCCAGCACCCGGTTGACCTTGTCCCCGGCGAGGGACTCGCGCAGCGGGCGCAGCAGCGGGATCGCGCCCGCCACCGCGGCCTCGTAGTACAGGTCGACCCCGGCCGCGGCGGCGGCCGCGTGCAGTTCGGTGCCGTCCTGGGCGAGCAGCGCCTTGTTGGCGCTGACCACCGAGGCGCCCTGCCGGAAGGCGGACAGGATCAGCGATTTGGAGGGCTCGATCCCGCCCACCACCTCGACCACCACGTCGATGTCGCCCCGGCCCACCAGGGCCTCGGCGTCCGTGGTGATCAGGTGCTCGGGCACTCCGGGACGCACCCGGCCGGCCCGGCGGACCGCGATCCCGGCGAGCTCGACCGGGGCACCGATGCGAGCGGCGAGGTCGTCGGCCGTCGTCGTCATGATGCGCGCCACCTCGGAGCCCACCACACCACAACCCAGCAACGCCACCTTCAGCGGGCGCGTACGCATCATCCGACTCCGCTCTGCATTCTTCGTCTTCGGTATTTCCGGCGGTTATTCGGGGGCCGCCGGGAACTTCGGTCCGTACCAGTCTCGGGGACTTTCCGCACGGATCTACGGTCGTTCCATGATCTGAGACGAGAATTTCGTCATCCGATATCCAGGCGCAGGAGATCTTCCTCCGTCTCGCGCCGGACGATCACCCGGGCCGCACCGTCCTTGACGGCGAGCACGGGGGGCTTGAGGGCGTGGTTGTAGTTGCTCGCCATCGAGCGGCAGTAGGCGCCGGTGGCGGGCACCGCGATCAGGTCGCCCGGGGCCAGGTCGGCCGGCAGGAAGGCATCCCGGACGACGATGTCACCGGACTCGCAGTGCTTGCCGACCACCCGGACCAGCATCGGCTCGGCGTCACTGGTGCGCGACACCAGGGCCACCGAGTACTCGGCGTCGTACAGCGCGGTGCGGATGTTGTCGGACATCCCGCCGTCCACGCTGACGTAGGTGCGCAGGCCCTCCAGCGGCTTCACCGTGCCGACCTCGTACAGGGTGAACGCGGTCGGGCCGACGATCGCCCGGCCCGGCTCCACGCTCAGCCGGGGGGTGCTCAGGCCCGCGGCGGCGCACTCCCGGCGGACGATCTCGGCCAGCGCGGCGGCGATCTCGGCCGGCTCGCGCGGGTCGTCCTCGCTGGTGTACGCGATGCCCAGGCCGCCGCCGAGGTCGATCTCGGGCAGTTCGACGCCGTGCTCGTCGCGGATCCCGGCCAGCAGGCCGACCACCCGGCGGGCGGCGACCTCGAAGCCCGCCATGTCGAAGATCTGCGAGCCGATGTGCGAGTGGATGCCGCGCAGCTCCAGGCTGTCGTGGCCGAGCACCCGGCGCACCGCCTCGGCGGCCGCTCCCCCGGTCAGCGACAGGCCGAACTTCTGGTCCTCGTGGGCGGTCGCGATGAACTCGTGGGTGTGCGCCTCGACGCCGACGGTGATCCGGATCAGCACCCGCTGGCGCACGCCCTGGCGGGCGGCGATCGCGGCCAGGCGCTCGATCTCCGCGTAGGAGTCGACCACGATGTGCCCGATCCCGGTCTTCACCGCGTGCTCGAGTTCGTCCACCGACTTGTTGTTGCCGTGCAGCGCGATCCGCTCCGGCGGCATCCCGGCGGCCAGCGCCACCGCCAGCTCGCCGACGCTGCACACGTCGAGGTTGAGGCCCTCCTCGTGCAGCCAGCGCACGATCGCCTTGGAGAGGAACGCCTTCCCGGCGTAGTAGACGTCCGCGTCGGTGCCGAAGGCGTCCCGCCAGGCGCGGGCCCGGGCGCGGAAGTCCTCCTCGTCCAGCACGTAGGCCGGGGTGCCGAACTCGGCCGCCAGCCGCTTGACGTCGATCCCGCCGACGGTGGCCACGCCCTCGGCGTCACGGGCGACGGTCCGTGACCAGACCTTGGGGTCGAGCGCGTTCAGGTCGGCCGGCGGGGCCTGGTAGTGGCCCTCGGGCAGGACGTCGCCGTGGCGGGGGCCTGCGGGGTGTGCGGAGCGACTCATGTCGACAAGTCCTTCGAGACCTATGGCGAGGGGCGGCGACGGTCCCCGTTGACCGTCAGCCGCCCCCGCTGTGCGCTTGGGGGTGGTGCTTACATCCGCTCGGGCGCCGTCACGCCCAGGAGCGTGAGGCCGTTGGCGACGACCGTGCGCGTCGCGTCGGCCAGCCAGAGGCGGGCGCGCGTGAGGTCCGTGACCTCCTCGTCGCCCCGGGGCAGGATGCGGCAGTTGTCGTAGAAGCGGTGGTACTTGGCCGCCAGCTCCTCCAGGTAGACGGCGACCCGGTGCGGCTCGCGCAGCTCGCCGGCCGCGGCCAGCACGCGCGGGAACTCGCCGAGGTGGCCGAGCAGGTCGGACTCCCAGTCGGTGGCCAGCAGCTCCGGCTTGAAGTCCTCGGCCGCACCGCGCGTGATGCCGTGCTCGTCGGCGTTGCGCTGCACCGCGCACATCCGCGAGTGGGCGTACTGGACGTAGTAGACCCGGTTCTCGTTGGTCTGGCTGGTCAGGATGTTGATGTCCAGCGTGATCGTCGAGTCCGTGGAGGAACGCGCCAGGGTGTAGCGGGCGGCGTCGACGCCGATCCACTCGACCACGTCGTCGATCGTGATGATGTTGCCGGCCCGCTTGGACATGCGGACCTCTTCGCCGTCGCGAAGCATCTTCACGAACTGGCCGATCTTCACCTCGATGTTGCGGTTCATGTCGTCGCCCGCGCAGGCCGCGATGGCCTTGAGGCGGTTGACGTAGCCGTGGTGGTCGGCGCCCAGCATGTAGAGCGCGACCTCGGCGCCGCGGTCCCGCTTGGACAGGTAGTACGCGGCGTCGGCGGCGAAGTAGGTCTTGTCGCCGTCGGCCTTGACCAGGACGCGGTCCTTGTCGTCGCCGAAGTCGGTGGTGCGCAGGAAGACCGCGCCGTCCTGGTCGAAGACGTGGCCCTGCTCGCGCAGCCGGTCGATGGCCTTCTCGACGGCGCCGGAGTCGTGCAGCGTCTTCTCCGAGAACCACACGTCGAAGTGGGTGCCGAACTCGTCCATCGAGCGCTTGATCTCGGCCACCATGAGCTTGAGGCCCTCGGTGCGGAAGACCTCCAGCTGCTCGGCCTCGGGCAGGTCGAGCACGCCCGGGATCGCGTCGGTGAGGGTCTTGGCGATGTCGACGATGTACTCGCCGACGTAGCCGCCCTCGGGCACCTCGCGGCCGTTCGCGGCGGCCTGCAGGGAGGCGGCGAACTTGGTGATCTGCACACCGGCGTCGTTGAGGTAGTACTCGGTGGTGACGTCGGCGCCGGAGGCCCGCAGCACGCGCGCCAGCGAGTCGCCGACGGCGGCCCAGCGGACGCCGCCGATGTGGATCGGGCCGGTCGGGTTGGCGGAGACGAACTCCAGGTTGATCTTCAGGCCCTTGAGGGCCTCGTTGCGGCCGTAGGCCTCGCCCGCCTCGACGATGGTGCGGGCGAGCGCACCGGCGGTGGCGGTGTCCAGGGTGATGTTCAGGAAGCCCGGACCGGCGATGTCGACCTTGGCGACGCCGGTGATCCCTCGCAGGCGTCCGGCCAGGACCTCGGCAATGGCTCGCGGCGGCTTGCCGGCCGCCTTGGCGAGCTGGAGGGCCACGTTCGTCGCGTAGTCGCCGTGGTCCCGGTTCTTGGGCCGCTCGACCGTCACGTGCTCGGGCACGGCGACGGACAGCTCGCCCGCCTCGACGGCGGAGCTCACTGCGGCCTGGATTGCCTGGGAAAGGTCTGCGGGGGTCACGACGCCAAGCGTAGGCGAGACGGGGTACCCGCCCGCCACTCGGTTTGCCGGTTGAGACGCCGCGGCACCGCTCCGCCGGGGGGTGTCAGCCGCGATCAGTCCGTTCTGTTCGCTCAGGGCGAAACGCTTCGGACCGTTCCCCGGCCCGCATCAACCGCCGGACCAGGGCCACCAGGTCGGCGGGGTCGAAGGGCTTGCCGAGGTAGCCGTCCACCCCGACCGCCTCCCCCAGGTCGAGGTCCGCCGGGGTGCAGGCGCTCACGATCGCGATCGGCAGCCCGCTGGTGTCCGGGGTCGCGCGCAGCCGGGCCGCCGTCCGCAGGCCGTCCAGCCGCGGCATCATCACGTCCAGCGTCACCACGTCGGGCTTCACCCGGCGGATCACCTCCAGGCACTCGGCGCCGTCGGCGGCGGTCACCACCTCGAAGCCCTCCAGCTCCAGGTTGACCCTGATCAGCTGGCGGATCACCTCGCTGTCGTCCACCACGAGGACCCGCCCGGACACTCCCGACACCTCACCGAGGGTATCGGCGACCCCAGCGCCCCGTCCGGCCTTTGGGCACTTCCGCCCACCGGACCGCCCGGCCCGCCCGGCCCGCCCCGACGATCTTTCCGGAAACCCGTGCACGGACGCCGCTGGAAGCCTGGTAGTGTTCATCCCGTCGGAACGCGCAAGTGACCGACAGGCCAAGAGGCCCCCGTAGCTCAGGGGATAGAGCACCGCCCTCCGGAGGCGGGTGCGTAGGTTCGAATCCTACCGGGGGCACTTCGCAGCAAGTGCAACTGAGGCCCAGATCAGTGGAGTTGAATCCACGGATCTGGGCCTTCGTCATGCCCGGGCACGGCTGCCCCCGGGCCGGTGCCGCCGGGTCAGGGGGCGCTGCCCTCGACCTGGGTGTACAGGGTGGCGATGGTGTGGTCGAAGTAGGCGCTGTACGAGGTGTCGTCGGAGTCGCCGCCCTGCTGGTAGCCGCCGATGGCGCCGACCACGTCACCGGTGGCGGTGTTGATCCACGGGCCGCCGCTGGTGCCGGCCGGGTAGGCCGGGCACTGGACGGCGCGCTGGTAACTGCTCTGCTGCCCGGTGGTGTTGGTGCACAGGCTGGGCGCCTCGGCGTCGGCCGGGTAGCCGTAGAGGCGGACGGTGGCGCCGAAGGGCTCGTCGGCGCCCAGCTTGTTGCCGCCGACCACGTCCTCGACCTTGCGGCCGTTGTTGGGGGCGGTCTCCAGGATCGCGAAGTCCTCGTCCACGTCACCGTTCTGGGACCAGCCGGCGGCGGTGTGCACCGCGGTCACCCGCCAGGTGCCGTACGGGGCGGAGCCGTCCCGGTAGCCGGGGGCGAAGGTCACGCCGTCGGCGCTGCTGAGGCAGTGGGCGGCGGTCAGCAGCAGGTTGCCGGTGGCGCTGTGCAGCACGCTGGCGGTGCAGAAGTGGTTGCCGGCCGCGACCGGACCGCTGAACAGGGCGCCGACGGTGGAGGTCTCCCGGTTGTCGGCGGGGGCGGAAGCGGTCGTCCCGAACGCCGCGCTGTGCACGTCGGGGGTGGCGGGGGCGGAGGCTGGGACGGTCGGGGTGTCGGTGGCCGTCGGGGCGTCCCCGGGGGCCGGGGTGTCGCCGGGAGTCGGCGCCGCGCTCTGGGTGGTGTCGGCGGCCGGGCCGGGCGAGGCGGGCGCCGCCGTGGTGGCGGCCGGGGAGGCCGCCGGGGCGGGCGAGACGGCCCGGACGCTGCGGGCCTCCTTCCCGGCGGCCGTCGCGTCGGACAGGCCGAACCCGTGGGTGCCGGCCACCACGGTGGCCACCACGACCGCGGACAGCGCGGTGAACAGCGAAGGGGCCAGCAGGCGGTGGCGGCGGGACCTTGCGCGGCGGTGATCGCCCATTTCTGACTCCCCTGCCGTGGTCGGTGGCGCCTCGTTCGGTCCATGACTATGACGCCTCAGCCTGGAAGGCGCGTTACCGCAGGCTTGGAGCTCGATGAGAATCGCTCACCGGGTCAGGAGGGTATCCAAGGCGGCCGCCGCGATGAAGCCGGTGTGCGTCCCGCGGCGGAGGTGCGGGCGAAGGCCCCCGCGGCCGAGCCGGCCCGGGCGCGGTCCCGCGGCGGGTGGCCGCGGAACCAGGCGCACGGGAAGCCGGCGGCGAAGGCGTCTCCGGCGCCGTCGGTGTCCACCACCGGGCATCACCCGCTCGGCGGCACGACGGCGCCTCCTCGATCCCCGGACGGTGGCCAGGAGTCGAGCAGGCGCCGGAGGTTGACCGCAGACCTTGCTGCAAGCTTTCAGTCGGGGCGCTCCCGTCAGTCGGCCGGTGGCCGCTCCGCCCCCGTCTCCGCCCGGACCCCGGGCTGCACATGGGCCCGCACATCGGCGATGGCCGCGGCCCTGGGGCTCGGCCGGCCGTCCAGGACGGCCCCGTCCACCACGGACCCGTCCACGGCGGCGGGCACCTCCACCGCGCCCGGGACGGCGGTCGCCTCACCGGGCGCCGGACGGTGGTCGATCATCAGGAAGGCGACCAGCGCGGCCAGCAGCAGCACGCCCATCGCCACCCAGGTCGCGACCACGTAGCCGTGCACCGCGCCCTGGGCCCGCACCAGCGGACCGCCCGCGAGCCGGGTCGACAGGTACGAGGCGGTGGCGCTGGCGGCGATCGTGTTCAGCAGTGCCGTACCGAGTGAACCGCCCACCTGCTGGGCCGAGTTGATGGTGGCCGAGGCCGCGCCGGCCTCGTTCGGGGCGACCCCGAGGGTGGCCAGGCTCATCGCCGGCATGAACACCAGGCCCATGCCGAAGCCGATCAGCAGCACCGAGGGCAGCACCATCGCGGCCCACGGGCTGTCCACCTTCATCTGGGTCAGCCAGGCCATGCCGCCGGCGGCCAGCAGCAGCCCGGGGGTGATCAGGTTCCGGGACGGCACCCTGGTCATCAGCCGGGCCGCGACGCCGGTCGAACTCAGCACGATGGCAGCCGTCATCGGCAGGAAGGAGATGCCGGAGACCACCGGCGAGAAGTGCTTGATCGCCTGCATGTAGTACGTCAGGAACAGGAACAGGCCGAACATGCCGACCATGGCCAGGCCCACCGAGAGCGCGCCGCCACCGCGGTTGCGCTCGGCCACGATGTGGATCGGCAGCAGCGGGTGCGCGGAGCGCTTCTCGACCAGGACGAACACCCCGAGCAGCACCACGCCCAGCAGCAGCGATCCGATCACCAGGCCGTCGCTCCAGCCCCGGGTGACGGCCTCGGAGGTGCCGAACACGATGGCCAGCAGGCCGCCGCAGCCGAGCAGCGCCCCGGGCAGGTCGAGCTTGATCCGGCGCCCCCTGGCGATGTGGTCGCGGTTGAGCACCCGGAACGCCGCGAGGGCGGTGACCACGGCGATCGGGGAGTTCACGAACAGGCACCAGCGCCAGTTCAGGTACTCGGTCAGCAGGCCGCCGGCGATGAAGCCGATCGCGGCGCCGCCACCGGCGATCGCGCCGAAGATGCCGAAGGCCGTACTGCGTTCCTTCGGATTGGAGAAGGTGGTGGAGAGCAGCCCCAGCGCGGAGGGGGCGAGCAGGGCGCCGAACGCGCCCTGGAGGGCGCGGGCGCCGAAGAGCATGGCCGGGCTGACCGCCGCGCCGCCGAGGGCGGAGGCGAGGGCGAAGCCCAGGAGGCCGATGATGAAGACGCGCTTGCGGCCGAAGAGGTCGCCCAGCCGGCCGCCGAGCAGCAGCAGCCCGCCGAAGGCGAGGGTGTAGGCGGTGATCACCCACTGCCGGTCCGCGTCCGAGATGCCCAGGTCCCGCTGGGCCGATGGCAGTGCGATGTTCACGATGGTGATGTCGAGGACGATCATGAGCTGGGCGATGGCGATGACCGCCAGCGCCCACCAGCGGCGGCTGTCCGCTTCCTCATGACCGGTGACGGCTTGAGCAGACACTGGTCGAGCCTTCCGAACGGGGGACGGAGAGGTCACGCAGTCGCCTTCCAGCCAAACGCCGCCCCAGGGGAATGGCAAGGAAAAACCTCACCAAATCGACCTTTGTCGGACAAAAGGACCAGGGCCTCGGGACTCCTGACCGAGTCCCGGGGCCCTGGCCCCCGCCCCGCTCAGAGCGCGGACAGCTCCGTGACCAGGTCGTCCAGCCCCAGCGAGCCCTGCGAGAGCGCCGCCATGTGCCAGGCCTTGAGGTCGAACTCCTCACCGCGCGCCTCGTGCGCCGCCCGCGCCGCCGCCCGGCCGCGCAGCCAGGCGCGCTCGCCCAGCTTGTAGCCGATCGCCTGGCCGGGCATGCCCAGGTAGCGCACCAGCTCGCTGTCCAGGAAGTCGGCGGACAGTCCGCAGTAGCGGCCGAAGAACTCCCGCGCGTACTCCGGGCTCACCGGCTCGCCCGGCCGGTACGGGGAGTCCGCCGGGAAGTCCAGGCCGACGTGCATGCCGATGTCGACGATGACCCGCAGCGCCCGCATCATCTGGGCGTTCAGGAAGCCCAGCCGGTGGCCCGGGTCGGTGAGGTAGCCGAGCTCGTCCATCAGGCGCTCGGCGTAGAGCGCCCAGCCCTCCAGGTTGGCGCTCACCCCGCCGAGGCTCACCTGGTAGTTGGAGAGTCGGTCCGCGACGTACACCCACTGCGCGAGCTGCAGGTGGTGGCCCGGGACGCCCTCGTGGTACCAGGTCGACACCAGGTCCCAGACCGGGAAGCGCTCCTCGCCGAGCACCGGCAGCCAGGTCCGCCCCGGACGGCTGAAGTCCAGCGCCGGCTGGGTGTAGTACGGCGCGGCGGCACTGCCGGGCGGGGCGATCCGCGACTCGACCCGGGTGACCGGCTCGGCCAGGTCGAAGTGGGTGCCCTGGAGGTCCCGGATGGCCTGGTCCATCAGGCCCTGGAGGTACTCCCGGGCCGCCTCGGCGCCCTCGATCGCCGGGCCGTCCGTCTCCAGCCACTTCATCGCCGCCATCGGGCCGACGCCCGGGCGGACCTTCTCGGCCTCGGCCTCCATCTGCGCGAGCAGGTCGTGGAACTCGCTCCAGGCCCACGCGTACGCCTCGTCCAGGTCCAGGTCGGCGCCCGTCCAGTAGCGCACCCAGCGGCCGTAGCGCTCCCGGCCCGCGGTGTCCGGGGTGTCGGCCGCGGCCGGCCCGTACACGTCGCGCAGCCAGTCCCGCAGCGCGGCCAGCGCGTCGGCGGCGGCCACCGCGTGCCCGGTCAGCTCGGCCCGTACGGCCTCCGGCGCGTCCTGGACGAACTCGCCGAACCAGCCCGCCCGTCGCCCGGCACCGCCCTCGTCCGAGCCGCCACCCGGCGCACCTTCCTCCGCCGCGTGCCCGGACAGCCACTCGCCGAACTGGCCGACCACCGTCTCCACCTGGCGCGGGCCGGACAGCAGGCCGCGCTCGATGCCCTCGGCCAGCGTCCGCCGGTACTGCTCCAGCGCCAGCGGGAAGCGGGCCAGCCGACGGCCGACCAGCTGCCACTCGGCCTCGGTGCCGGTGGCCATCAGGGTGAAGGCCTCCCGCATGTTGTGCACCGGGGAGCCCAGGTTGCGCACCGCGCGGTAGTCCTCCCCCGCGTCGTGCACGGCGAGTTCGGCGCTCAGCCGCTCGCGCAGCAGACGGGCGCAGCGGCGCTCCACCTCGTCGTCGGCGGCGCCGGCTCGCTCCGCCTCGTCCAGCCGGGCCAGGGTGCGGCGGCCGAGGTCGGCGATCGCCTCGAAGCCGGCCGGGGACAGGTCGGGCAGCCGGTCGTCCTCCGGGTTGAGGCCGAGGTACACCGCGGTCAGCGGATCGAGGTCGGCCAGGGCCTGGACGTATCCGTCGGCGATGCGGCGGGGGGTGTCCCCGCCGGTGGTGATCAGTTCTTCAACCATTCGGACATCATCTCGGTGCCCGGGCCGATTGCAAGCCCCGGATGCCCTCTGTTGACCTGCTGCGGTTCGGTTCTGACGCACAGTGCGCGACCTGAACACCCGTTCGGAGAGATCCGGTGCGCGACAGGTCCCGATCGGTCCGACGCCCATTACGCTGACGGCCATGGAAGCCCGCCCCACCACGGCAACCGAGCCGGAGCCCGCCCAGGCCGCCCCCCAACCGCGCCCGCGCCGCTCCGGCTACCGGCGACTGCCGGTCGAACAGCGGCGCGAGCAGCTGATCGCGGTCGCCCTGGAGCTGTTCGCCTCCCGGCCGCCCGAGGAAGTCGGCCTGGACGACGTGGCCGAGGCCGCCGGCGCCTCCCGGCCCCTGGTCTACCGCTACTTCGCGGGCGGCAAGCAGCAGTTGTACGAGGCCGCGCTGCGCACCGCGGCGGACGAACTGACCGGCCGGTTCGTCGTCCCGCCGACCGGGACGCCGTCCGAGCAGCTGGCGGCCGCGCTGGACGGCTACTTCGCCTTCGTGGCCGAGCACGACGCCGGCTACTCGGCGCTGCTGCGCGGCGGTTCGGTGGTGGAGACGGCCCGCACCACGGCGATCGTGGACGACGTCCGGCGGGCGGCGCTCAAGCGGACCCTGCGGCACCTGGGCGTACGGGAGGCCGGGCCGCGGCTGACCCTGCTGGTGCGCTCCTGGATCGCGGTGGTCGAGGGGGCGTCGCTCAGCTGGCTGGACGAGGGGCGCGAGCTGCCGGTCGACGGACTGCGGGACTGGCTGGTGGATCAGTTCACGGCGATGGCGGCGGCCACGGCGCTGCACGATCCGCAGACGGCGGAGGTGCTGGCGGGGCTGCTCGCGCTGGAGGGGCCGCGCGCGGAGCGGGCCGAGCGGCTGCGGGCGGTGCTTCGTAGCGGCGATTCGTAGCGGCGGTTCGTAGCTGCGGTTCGGTGAGACCTCCCGACCCCCGTGCCAAGGGTCGGGTCGGCGCGGCGCGGCGCGTCGGCTAGGCCTTGCCGAGCACCTGGCGCTGGCGGCCGAGGCCGTCGATCTCGATCTCGACGACGTCCCCCGGGGCGAGGAACGGCTTGCCCGGGTGGCCCAGGGTGACCCCGGCCGGGGTGCCGGTGACGATCACGTCGCCGGGCTCCAGCACCATGAACTGGCTGGCGTAGCGGACGAGTTCGAGCACCGGGAAGATCATCTCGGCGGTGTTGCCGTGCTGCCGCCGCTCGCCGTTGACCCACAGCCGCAGCGCCAGCGCCTGCGGGTCGGCCACCTCGTCGGCGGTGACCAGCCAGGGCCCGAGCGGGGTGAAGGTCTCCGCCGACTTGCCCTTGTCCCACTGGCCGCCGCGCTCGAACTGGAAGGCCCGCTCGGTGACGTCGTTGGCGATCGTGTAGCCGGCGATCACCCCGGCGGCCTCGGCGTGCGAGTCCAGGTAGCGGGCGGTGCGGCCGATGACGATCGCCAGCTCGGCCTCGTAGTCGGTCTTCTCGCCGCCGCGCGGCACCAGCACCTCGTCGTACGGGCCGACCACGGTGGAGCTCGGCTTGAGGAAGATCACCGGCTCGTCCGGGATCGCGGCCCCGGCCTCGGCCGCGTGGTCGCGGTAGTTGAGCCCGATGCCGACCACCTTGCCCGGCCGGGCCACCGGGGCGCCCACCCGCAGGCCGTCCAGGTCCACCACCGGCAGGACACCGGCGGCCGCCTCCCGGGCCAGCTCGGTGGTGTCCAGCCCGGACAGGAAGGCCCCGTCGAGGTCACGGGCCCGCCCGGAGAGGTCGTACGCGGTGCCGTCCTCGCCCAGCAGGACCGGGCGCTCGGCGCCCGGGGGTCCGACGCGAAGGAGCTTCATGGATCCGTCACCAGCCTTTCGTCGCAGCTCACCGGGGCGGCGCGGACACCGCTCCCGAGTCTGGCAACGAGGTATATCAACGGCCCGGACCGGTGGACCAGACCGTCCCGATGGGCGGATTCCCATCAAATCGCACCAGGGCACCGGGGCCCGAATAGGTGACCCGTACGGTTGACAGCCGCCCGGCGCCCGCCGCCGGCGGATCCATCGGTGGCGGATCCGTCGGCGGCGAGGACAGGCCCTGAGCGAACGCCCGCGTGCCGGGGCGCCGCAGGGTGCAGGATCCGGGGCATGGAGATCACCCGGGTACGCGACGAGTTGCACATGATCACCCTGGAGTTCGGCACCGCCTACCTCTGGCGGGACGACCACGGACTGACCCTGGTCGACACCGGCATCGCCGGATCGGCGGAGGGGATCGAGAAGGGAATCCGCACCATCGGGCTGGAGCCGACGGCCGTGCGCCGGATCGTGCTCACCCACCACCACGAGGACCACACCGGCTCGGCCGCCGAGCTGGCCCGCCGCTGGAGCGCCGAGGTGGTGGCGCACCGGTTGGAGGCACCGGTCGTCCGGCGCGAGCAGCCGGCGGCGCCACCGGTGCTCAGCCCCTTCGAACAGCAGCTGTGGGACGGGCTGCCGCCGATGCCGCCGGCCGAGCCCTGCCCGGTGCACCGCGAGGTCGAGGACGGGGACGTGCTGGACATCGGCGGCGGCGCGGTGGTCGTGCACGTGCCCGGCCACACCGACGGCAGCATCGCACTGCACCTGCCCGGGCCCGGGGTGCTGTTCACCGGGGACGTGGTGTCCAACGTGCAGGGGCAGACCAGGCCCGGGGTGTTCCACACCGACCCGGCCCGCGCCTTCGCCTCCTTCCACCGGCTGGCCGCGCTGCCGGTGGAGACGGCGGTCTTCGGGCACGGCGACCCGATCGCCGCGGGCGCCTCAGCGGCGCTGCGCGCCGCCGCCGAGCAGTACCCGCAGGTCTAGCGTCCGCCCCGGCCCCGGGCCGAGCCGGGCGGCCTCCCGCTGCCAGTGCGCGAGGTCGCGCCGCAGGTCGGCCCGGGCCTCCGGGGCGGTGCCGGGCTGCTCGGTCAGGGCCTCCAACAGGGCGGCGGCGGCGCCCCGGTGGCCGTCCCGGGCCAGCCAGAGGGCCAGGTCGTGGCAGCTGCGCAGGGTGCGCGGGTCGGCCGGGCCGCAGATCCGGGCGAAGTCGGGGACGAGCTGCACCAGGATGTCCACGGCGTCCCCGGCCCGGCCCTCGGCGCCGTGCTGCCAGGCCAGGTCGGCCCGGCGGCGCAGCTGCTCCGGACTGGGGTCGTCCGGCCGCAGCATCCCGGGCCGGATCCCGCGCAGCCGTTCCAGCACCTCGGCGGCGTCGGCGGGCCGGTCGGCGGGCCGCTTGGCGAGCAGCTGGGCGACCAGCTCGGCCAGTGCCGGGTCCTTGCCGCGCACCCGGGGCGGGGTGTCGGTCATGTGCTTGCGCATGTAGTCGAAGGGCGAGTCGGCGCGGAACGGGCGCCGGCCGGTGCTGACCTCGTACAGCATCACGCCGAAGGCGTAGAGGTCGGCCCGGCCGTCGACGGTGCCGCCGGACCAGCACTCGGGTGCCAGGTACGGGACGGTACCGACCACACTGCCGGTGGAGGTGAGCCCGGTGGACTGGGTGAGCAGCCGGGCGATGCCGAAGTCCAGCACCTTGGCGCGGTCCCCGCCGTCCGTGATCATCACGTTCTCCGGCTTGATGTCCCGGTGGACGACCCCGCTGCGGTGCGCGGCGTCCAGCGCCTCGCAGATCTGCGCCATCCAGGCGAGCGCCCGCCCGTGGTCCGGCAGGCCGTCCTTGAGGACCACGGACAGCGGGCGGCCGCGGACCAGTTCCATCACCAGGTAGTGGATCTCGCCGGTGACGTCGGTGACCCGGCCGTAGTCGTGCACGGTGACGATGTGCGGGTTGGACAGGTTGCCCGCCAGTTTGGCCTCGCGGACGAACCGGGCGACGGCCTCCCGGTCCGCGGCGTGCTCGGCCAGCAGCAGCTTGACCGCGACCGGCCGGTCCAGCACGGTGTCGGTCGCCCGCCAGACCACGCCGAAGCCGCCCTTGCCCAGCCACTCGTCCAGCCGGAAGCGTCCGCCGAGCACCTTGCCCTTGTGCATGCACTCCCCCAACGTGCCCGCGCCCGAACGGCGTTCGCCGTCGGCGGGGTCACCATAGCGGCGGTCGGGGACGAACGGGTGAACGAAGCAGGGCCTGGTGTCACGGCTTGGGCTTGGGGAGGCCGACCGGGTTGATCTCCGACGTCGGCACCGCCTCGTTCTCCAGGCCCCAGCGCTTGAGCACCTGTCCGTACGTGCCGTTCCGGATCACCTCGTCCAGCGCGCCGTTGAGCGCCTTGACCAGCCCGTTGTCCTTGTGGGTGGTCGCCGCGATCTTGCCGAGGACGTCGGCGCCGCCGCCCGAGAAGGTGCCGACCACCTCGGTCTGGCCGGTCTGCACGGCGTGGAAGGCCAGGCTGGGGTTGGGGCCGGTGTAGACGTCGATCCGGCCGGAGGAGAGCGCCAGGTAGTACTCGGTGCCGGAGAAGTACTTGATGTCGATCGGCTTGAGGCCGTTGCGGACGTTCTCCTCGCTCCAGGAGATCAGCAGCTTCTCCTGGTTGGTGCCGGTGGCGACGCCGACGGACCGGCCGGCCAGGTCCTTGGCGCCGGTGACCTTGAGGCCGCTGCCCTTCTTCGCCTCGAAGCCGAGGACGTCCAGCCGGTAGGTGGCGAAGTCGTACTTCTCCTTGCGCTCCTCGGTGACGGTGATGTTGGACAGGCCCACGTCGTACTTGCCGCTGTCCAGGCCGACGAAGATGTTCTCCCAGGAGACGGGGTTGAACTCGACCTTGAGGCCGAGCACGTCGCCGATCAGCGAGGCGATGTCCGGCTCGACGCCGATGATGGTCTTGTCGTCGTCGGCGTAGAAGTCCAGCGGCGGGGTGGAGCCGATGGAGTCGACGACCCTCAGGGTGCCTCTCTTGCGGATCTCCTCCGGCACCAGCGCCGCGATGGCGTCGACCTTGGGCGTGCCGACCCGGTTCTGCCGGGGCGAGAGGTTCACCACGGTGCCGTCCGGCGCGGTGCTGCCCTTGGCCGGGGCGAGCTCCGCCGAGGCGCCGCTCGCGCCGCTGCCGCAGCCGGCCAGGACGAGGGCGGCGGCGAGCGAGCCGGCGGCGGTCACGAGGGCGCGACGGGGTAGGGACATGGCGGGACTCCTGCTCGGTGAAGGCGGGTTGGGGGGCTTGTCGCGTGGTGGGGGGCTACAGGACCTTCGCCAGGAAGACCCGGGTGCGCTCGTGCCGCGGGCGGTCCAGGACCTCGTCGGGCGGGCCCTGCTCGACCACCACGCCGCCGTCCATGAAGACCACGGTGTCGGCGACCTCGCGGGCGAAGCCGATCTCGTGGGTGACCACGATCATCGTGGTGCCGCTGCGGGCGAGGTCCTTGATGACGTCCAGCACCTCGCCGACCAGCTCGGGGTCGAGCGCCGAGGTGGGCTCGTCGAACAGCAGCACCTTGGGCTCCAGGGCCAGCGCCCGGGCGATCGCCACCCGCTGCTGCTGGCCGCCGGACAGCTGCCGGGGGTACGCGGCGGCCTTGTCGGCCAGCCCGACCCGCTCCAGCAGCGCCCGCGCCGCCGCCCTGGCCTCGGCCCGGGGCCGGCCCAGCGCGGCGATCGGCGCCTCCACCAGGTTCTCCAGCACGGTCAGGTGCGGGAAGAGGTTGAAGTTCTGGAACACGAAGCCGATGCCGGTGCGCTGGCGCAGCACCTCGCGCTCCTTGAGCTCGTACAGCCGGTCGCCGGAGCGGCGGTAGCCGATCAGTTCGCCGTCGATGGCGACGTAGCCGTGGTCGAGCTTCTCCAGGTGGTTGATCGCCCGCAGCAGGGTGGACTTGCCGGAGCCGGACGGGCCGAGCACCACGGTGACCGAGCCGGCCGGGACGTCCAGGTCGACCCCGCGCAGCACCTCCAGTGGGCCGAAGCTCTTGTGCAGGCCGCGGACCTGCACCATCGGGGCGGTCCGGTCCGGGACGGCCTGGGGCGGATCGGCCTTGGTCAGCGCGGTCACGGGGTTCCTCCGGGGGTACGGGCACTGGTACGGGCGGGCAGGCTCCGCAGGACGGTCCGCAGGCGCTGCAGCGGGGTGGGCGGCGGGGTGCGCAGGGTGCCGCGGGAGAAGTAGCGCTCGACGTAGTACTGGCCGATCGACAGCACCGTGGTCAGCACCACGTACCAGACCGTGGCGACCATCAGCAGCGGCACCACCCGGCCGGTCCGGCCGTAGATCACCTGGGCCTGGTAGAACAGCTCGCCGATGGCCATCACATAGACCACCGAGGTGCCCTTGAGCAGCGAGATCACCTCGTTGGCGGCGGCCGGCAGGATGCCCCGCATGGCCTGCGGCAGCACGATCCGCCAGGCCTGCCGACGGCGTGGGATGCCGAGCGCGGCGGCGGCCTCGCGCTGGCCGGCGTCCACCGCGATGATGCCGCCGCGGATGATCTCGGCGGCGAACGCGGCCTGGTGCAGCCCGAGGCCGAGCACGGCGGCCCCGAGCGCGCCGAGCACGCCGACCGTCTCGAAGTCCCCGAAGGTCGGGCCGAACGGGATGCCGAAGCCGAACCGCTTGTAGAGGTAGGAGAGGTTGAACCAGAACACCAGCTGGACGATCAGCGGGATCGAGCGGAACACCCAGACGTACGCCCAGGCGATGGCCCGCAGCACCGCGCTGCGGGACAGCCGCATCCCGGCCACCACGGCGCCGAGCAGGAAGCCCAGGGCGGTGCCGTAAGCGGTGAGTTCGAGGGTGCGGCCGATCGCCCGCAGGATGGTGTCGGCGGTGAAGTACAGCCGGAAGGTGGCCCAGTCCCAGCCGGGGTTGGTGGCCAGGCCGTGCAGGAACTGGGCCAGCACGACGAGGGCGGCGATCCCGGCCGCCCAGCGCCAGGGGTGCCGGGCGGGGACGGTCCGCAGGCCGTCCAGTTCGGCGGCGTCGAGGCCGGGGCCCGGGCCGGGGGCGAGTCCGGGCGGGGACGGTGGTGCTGGGGTGTCGACGGTCACGGGGGTCATCGGGGGACTCCTTCAACGGGCCCTGGCGTCACGGGTGTTCGGGCGGGCTGATCTGCGACTCCTTGATCGCCGAGTCGGTGAGCCCCCACTTGCGGAGGATCCGCTCGTACGTCCCGTCCTTGATCAGCTGGTTGACGGCCGCCTGGAAGGCCGGGGTGAGCGGGGAGCCCTTCTTGAAGGCGAAGCCGACGTCCAGCCGGTGGAACTCGTTGAGGAAGCGCACCCCGGCGGCCTCCTGCGCGGCCTGGTGGCGCAGCCCGTTGATGGTGGACATCTCGATGTCCACCCGGCCCTGCTGGAGGCCGGTGAGCAGGGCGCCGCCCTCGCTGAACGCCTTGACCTCGTACGGCTTCTTCCCGGCGTCGGCGCAGACGCCCTTCTTGCTGTTGAGCGTGGTCTCGAAGGTGGTGCCGGCGCCGGTGCCGATGGTCAGTCCGCAGAGCTGGGTCAGGTCGGTGACCGGCTGGACGGCCGTGTCGTCCTTCTTCACCGCGAAGCCCTGGCCGTCGTCGATGTAGGTGACGAAGTCGACGGTCTTCAGCCGCGCGGTGGTGACCCCGAAGTTCCCGGTGCCGACGTCGAACTTGCCGCTGTCCAGGGCGGGCAGGATGGTCTCGAAGGCGGCCTCCTGGCGCCGCACGGTCAGTCCGAGCAGCTTGGCGACGGCGTCGCCGAAGTCCACGTCGACCCCGACCGGCTTCCTGCTCGCCTGGTCGGCGTAGTAGGCGCTGGGCGGGGCGCCGATGGACGAACCGAACGTCAGCACCCCGGACTTGCGCACCTCCTCGGGCAGCAGCGCGGCGGCGGCCTCCGACCTGGCCAGGCCGGAGACGACGTCCTCGGTGGCGGTGGCGGTGGCGGCCGGCCCGCCCGCTCCGGCCGCGCCCGCGATCTTCGGGTCCGAGCCGCACGCGGCCAGCGCCAGGACCGGCAGCAGGGCGGTGGTCGCGAGGAGGCGGCGGCGAGCGGTGGTGGTTCTCACGGGGGGCCTTTCAGTGGGTCGGGAGCAGGGCCGGCAGGGACTTCTCGAACGGGAGCGGGCCGGTGGTCAGGTCGGCGGTGACGTCGAACAGCGGGGTGTAGCCGGCCGCCAGGTAGAGGCCCTTGGCCTCGGGCTGGCGCGGGCCGGTGGTGAGGTGGATCCGGCGGTAGCCGGCGGCGGCGGCCGTGCGCTCCAGTTCGGCCAGCACCCGGCGGGCCAGGCCGCGACGGCGGTGCGCGGAGTGGGTCCACATCCGCTTCACCTCGGCGGTGTGCTCGTCGTACCGCTTGTACGCGCCGCCGGCCACGGGTTCGCCGTCCTCCAGCAGGAGCAGCAGCACGCCGTGCGGCTCGGCGAAGGCGTCGACCGGGTAGCGGGCCATCTCCTGGTGGGCGCCGGGGCCGTAACGGGTGACGTACTCGTGGGTGAGTTCGCGCAGGAGCGGTTCGACCAGCGGGTCGTCCAGGGTGACCCGGCGGAACTCTTCCCGGGGTACGTCGCTCACGCCGGCGCCACGCACTCCGGCACCGGCCACGCCGGCACCGGCCACGTCCGCACCGGCCACGTCCGCGCCGCTCAAGCCTGCACCGCGATCAGCTGGTGCCGGTCCCGCTTGGCGCGCGCCGCCGCCTCGGCCTTGGCGGCGTCCCGCTTGGCGACCTCCTCGCGGACGATCGGGATGACGTACCGGCCGAAGTCGATCGCGTCGTCCAGCAGGTCGTAGCCGCGGGCGGAGAGGATGTCCACGCCGAGGTCGTAGTAGTCCAGCAGCGCCTGGGCGACCGTCTCCGGGGTGCCGACCAGCGCGTTGGAGTTGCCCGCCCCGCCGGTGGCCGCGGCGGTCGGGGTCCACAGCGCGCGGTCGTAGCGCTCGCCGGCCTCGGCGATCTCGATCAGCCGCTGGGAGCCGACGTTTTCAGGGGTCGCAGTCTCCGGGGCGGCGCCGACCGGACGGCGACGGGGGGCGAGCTGCCCGCTCTCCCGGCGGGCCCGGATGGCGGCCACCGTGCGGTGCGCCTTCTCCCAGGCCAGCTCCTCGGTCGGCGCGATGATCGGCCGGAACGCCACCTGGATCCGCGGCGGGTCCGTCCGCCCGGCGGCCCGCGCCGCCTCCTTCACCCGCTCGATCTGCTCGGCGGTGCGGGCCAGCGGCTCGCCCCACAGGCAGTAGATGTCGGCCTCGGCGCCGCCGGCCGCGTAGGCGGCGTCCGAGGAGCCGCCGAAGGAGACCGCCGGGCGCGGCTGTTGCACCGGGAAGACGTCGGAGACGAAGTCGTTGAAGCGGTAGTGCGGGCCCTCGTGGTCGAAGGGCTCCCGGCTGGTCCACGCCTTCTTCACGATGCCGATGTACTCGCGGGTGCGCTCGTAGCGCTGGTCCTTGGTGAGGAAGTCGCCCTCGCGCTGCTGCTCGTGGTCGGTGCCGCCAGTGATGAAGTGGACGGTCAGCCGGCCGTCGCTGATCCGGTCGAGGGTGGCGAAGGTCTTGGCGGCGAAGGTCGGGTAGGAGACGTTGGGCCGGTGCGCGAGCAGGATCTGCAGCGTGTCGAGGTGCGAGGCGAGGAAGGCCGCCGCGGCGGCGGGCTCCGGGGAGCCGGAGCCGTACGCGAAGAGCACCCGGTCCCAGCCGTGGTCCTCGTGTGCCCGGGCCAGCCGCAGGGTGTAGTCGCGGTCGAAGGAGGCGGTGGTGCGCGGGTTGGTCTCCGAGCCGTCGCCGGTGGCGGCGATGCCGAGGAATTCGACGGGCATGGCGGAACCTTTCGGGGTGGGTCCGGTCCGGTGGGCTGCGGGTGGGCAGACCGGAGGCAGCCGCGACGGGGCGCGGCCGTCGGGCGGTGGAGCGGTGACGGGGCGAGGGCGTGCGAGGGGGAACTGCCGGAGCGCGGTGCGAGGGCGGTGAAGTGCGAGGCGGCAGCGTGCGCCTGATGGTCCGTCAGTTGACGCGACGGACGACGGTTCCCGGCCCACGACGGGGCACACCGAGGGAGGACTCCCCGAGGAGAATCAGGGCCGGACGGGCGGCCCGCTGCCGGGTCAGCCGCGACACGCCGCGGACCACACTCGACCGAAGTCGATGTGGTCGCGGGTGACCAGAGGCTGCTCGGCGTACATGGCCTCAAGTTGAGCAGTCGGCCGAGCGGTCCGTCAACCGTGCATCATTGCCGCACTGTTGCGATCTGCTGTCGCGTTTCCGGCGTGTTGCGAGCGACCCCGGACCGGCCCCGAACCGACCCCGGACCGACCCCGATCGCGGTCCGATCGCCCTTGACAGCCGTCGATCGCGCATGCGTACGATCGACGCGGAGTGCAGTGCGCTGCGCCGGCCGTGTTGAGGGACGCGGACCGGTGCCCGAGGGCCCGTACGTGATCACACCCGTACCTCTCCCCGCCCGCACTCCGCCCAGGAGCCGCCGCCATGGCCACCCCGCAGGACGTCCTGCCCGCCCCCGCTCCCGCCTCCACCCTCGCCGCCGGCCCACCGCCGCCCCCGGCCCCCGAGGCCCGGATCGTCGCCCGCCGCAAGCCCGGACAGTGGATCGCCGCCGGTGTCGCCCTGCTGCTGGCCGCGATGGCGGTCAGCTCGGTGATCCGCAACAGGGCCTTCCAGTGGAGCGTGGTCGCCGAGTGGTTCACCGCCCGGTCCGTGCTCGACGGCCTGACCCTCACCCTGTGGCTGACCGCCGTCACCCTCGCCCTCGGCTTCGTGTTCGGCACCGTCCTCGCCACCATGCGGCTGTCCACCAACCCGGTGCTGCGCACGATCGGGTGGGCCTACATCTGGGTCTTCCGCTCCACCCCGCCGCTGGTGCAGCTGCTGTTCTTCTTCAACATCGGCGCGCTCTACCCGACCCTCGGCCTGGGCATCCCGTTCGGCCCCGAGTTCGTCACGGTGAAGACCGTCAACCTGATCGGCCCCACCCTGACCGCCGTCATCGGCCTCACCCTGCTGGAGACCGCGTACGCCGCCGAGGTGATCCGCGGCGGCATCCTCTCCGTCGACCGCGGCCAGCTGGAGGCCGCCGCCGCGCTCGGGCTCGGCCGGTCGCGGGTGCTGCGCCGGATCGTGGTGCCGCAGGCGATGCGCGCGATCGTGCCGACCGCCGGGAACATGCTGATCGGCGCGCTCAAGGGCACCAGCATCGTCAGCGTGCTGGCCGTCTCCGACCTGCTCTACTCGGTGCAGCTGGTCTACCTGCAGTCCTACCGGGTCATCCCGATGCTGATGGTCGCCACCATCTGGTACCTGGTGGTCACCACCGTGCTGTCCGTCGGCCAGTACTACCTCGAACGCCACTTCGCCAGGGGAGCCACCCGGGACGGCCTGCCGCCCACCCCGCTGCAGCGCGCCCGCGCGGCCTTCGGGAAGGTGGTCCGGGCATGACGTCCCTGGTCATCGTCGGCGCCGGGCCGCGCGGCACCGGACTGCTGGAGCGGATCGCCGCCAACGCCGCCGAACTGCTGCCCGCCGACCGGCCGTTGGAGATCCACCTGGTCGACCCGTACCCGCCCGGCGCGGGCCGGATCTGGCGCCACGAGCAGTCCCCGCTGCTGCGGATGAACTCGATGGCCGAGGACGTCACCATGTTCACCGACGAGCGCGCCACCATCGAAGGACCGGTCCGGCCCGGCCCCTCACTGGCCGAATGGGCCCTCCGGCAGCGGGAGTTCGCACCCTACCGGGAGGTCGCTGATCCGGCCGTCCGGGCCGAGCTGCGCGAGCTGGCACCCACCGACTTCCCTACCCGGCGGGCCCAGAGCGCCTACCTGGACTGGGTGTTCCGCCGCGCCGTCGCCGACCTGCCGGCCCACGTCACGGTCACCGTCCACCGCGGCACCGTACGGCGGATCGACGGACCGGCCGACGGCCCGCAGACCGTCCACCTCGACGGCGGCACGCTCACCGCCGACCACGTCGCCCTCACCCTCGGCCACCTCGACTCCGCCCCGCACCCCCGGTACGCCGCCGACGCCGCCTTCGCCGCCCGGCACGGCCGCTTCCACCTCCCGCCCGCCTACTCCACCGACATCGAGGCCGAGCTGGCCCGGATCGCGCCCGGCGAGCCGGTGGTGCTGCGCGGCCTCGGCCTGGCCTCCGTCGACCTGGTCGCGATGCTCACCGAGGGGCGCGGCGGCCGCTTCGAACCCACCGGCGACGGGCCCGCGCTGCGCTACCTCCCGTCCGGCCGCGAACCGGTGCTGCACCTGGGCTCCCGGCGCGGCGTCCCGTACCACTCCAAGACCGACTACCGGCTCCAGGGGCCACCCGCCCCGCTCCCCCGGTACTTCGACGCGGCCGCCGTGGACGCCCTGCTCGCCACCGGCCGGCCGCTCGAACTGCGGCGCGACGTCTGGCCGTCGATGGCCAAGGAGATCGGCTTCGGGCACTACCACGAGCTGTTCCACGCCCACCCGGAGCGCACCGCGCTGCCCTGGCCGCAGTTCCTGGACCGGTACGACCGGCACGGCTGGTACTCCCCGGAACTCGCCGCGCTGGTCGCCGAGGCCGTCCCCGATCCGGGCGACCGGATCGACTTCGAACGGCTCGACCACCCGCTGGCCGGGCTCCGACTCGGTTCCACCGAGGAGTTGCAGGCCCAGCTGCGCGGCTACATCACCGCCGACGCCGACCGCCACGCCGACCCGGCCCACAGCGCCGACCTGGGCGCCTTCCTCGCCCTGCTCTCCCTGTTCGGCCAGCTCCCCCGGCTGCTGGCCGCCCGCCGGCTCACCGCCCGCTCGGTCGCCGAGGAGGTGGACGGCTGGTTCTTCGGCTACTTCAACTTCCTCGCCTCCGGCCCGCCCGGCTTCCGGCTGCGCCAGCTGCTCGCGCTCTCCGAGGCCGGGGTGGTGCGCTTCCTCGGCGCGGACGTACGGGTCGAACGGGACGAGCCCACCGGCACCTGGCGGGCCTCCGGCGCCACCGTGCCCGGCCACACCGTCACCGCCACCGCGCTGGTCGAGGCCTACCTGCCCAAGCACGCGCTGGCCCGCACCCTCGACCCCGTCCTGGGCGAACTGCACCGCGCCGGACGGGTGGTGGAGGAGGTGGTCAGCGACGCGGAGCACACCCACCGCTCCGGCCTGGTCACCATCGACCCGTCCGACAGCCGGCTGATCGACCCGGCCCTGGGCGGCGCCCCGCACCCGCGCCGCACCGCGCTCGGCCCGCACACCAGCCTGCGGGCGGCCGCCGCCTTCGCCCGTCCACGCACCAACTCGCCGGGCTTCCGGCAGAACGACGCCGCCGCCCGGGCACTGCTCCGGGCGCTGGCGGCGCTCCCGGCGGCGGCGCTGGTGGGGTGAGGCGCACCCGGGAAGGGCGCTACGGCGCTCAGGGCCTCAAGTGCTCAGGGCCTCAAGTGCTCAGGGCCTCAAGCGCTCAAGGCCTCAAGTGCTCTGGGCCTCAAGCACTCAGGGTCCCGAGCGCTCAGGGGCCGAAGATCTCCTCCACCAGGTCCTCGTCCGAGACGTGGTCCGGCGCCTCGAAGACCACGTCGGCGACGCCCTTGAGGCCGATGCCCCGCTCCAGCGCGGCCACGTGGGCGGCGCCCTCCTGGTCGGTGGCGAAGTCCCACACCCGCAGGCGCCGCACCAGCATCAGCATCTCCAGCCGGCTGATCTTCGGCGTCCGGAGGCGGCGGGTGCCGCCCTTGCGCCCGGCCTGGGCGAGCCGCTGCTGGTAGCCGGCCAGGTCCTGCCAGGCCTGGACGGTGCTCGGGTGGTGTTCGCCCAGCGAGCGCGCGAGCTCGGGCAGCAGGGCGTGCAGGTGCGCCGTCGCGCCTTGCAGGTCGCCCCGGTTGGCCAGGTGGACGGCGAGGTCGTGCCGGGCCTTCAGTACCCGGCTGTCCTGCGGGCCCCAGGCCGCGGTGAGGTCCGGCAGCAGTTCGTGCAGCAGCCGGACCGCGGTGACCGACGAGCCGCTCTCGCCGATGCACCAGGCCAGGTGGTAGCGGGCGCCCAGGGTGTCCGGGTCGGCCGGGCCGAGCGCCGAGCGCATGTCGCCCACCACGCTGGACAGCAGCCGGATCGCACCGTCCAGATCGCCGGTCCGGCTGAGGTACCAGCTGAAGTCCCGCCAGGCGCCCAGGGTGTCCCGGTCGGCCGGCCCGAGCGCGGTGACGCTCTCCCGGGCGATCGTCTGCAGCAGGATCGCCGACTCCCCGGCCGTCGCCGCCCGGTACGCGGCCGACCGGCGCTCGCGCAGCCCGGCCCGGACGGCGTCGTCGGCCGGCGCGGCGACGACCACCGGCGGGGTGGTCAGCGGGGACAGCACGGACGGGATCCCGGCGGGCGGCGCCGGCGGCATCGCGGGCGGGGCGGGCCGGGCGGACGGAGCAGGCAGGGCGGACGGGGCGACGGGCGGCAGCGGCGGAGGCGCCACCGGCACGGGCGGCACCACCGGACCCACCGGACCCACCGCAACCGCGGCCACCGGAGCGGCGGACCCGACGGAATCCGAAGGAGCCGGAGGAGTCGACGGACCCACCGGCCCCGCCCGGTCCACCACCGTCGGAACCGCCGCCCCCGCCCCGCCGCCCCGCCACCCGGCCAGCTCGCCGAGCCGCCGCTCGACCGTACGGGCGTCGGCCGGCCGCTGCTGCGGGTCCTTCGCCAGCAGCTCCGCGACCAGCCCGGCCACCTGCGGCGGCAGTCCGAACTGCGTCGGGTCCAGTGCGGGGGGCGGCTCGTTGAGGTGCTGGTACATCAGCACCGGCGTCGAGTCGCCGCTGAACGGCCGTGCCCCGGTGAAGAGTTCGACGAGGACGCAGCCCAGTGCGTAGAGGTCGGCCCGGCCGTCCACCCGGCCGCCGGTCCACCGCTCCGGCGCCATGTAGGCGGGGCTGCCGACGATCGTCCCGGTGGTGGTCAGCCCGCCGGCGCCGATGTCCAGCTGGGCGATGCCGAAGTCCAGCACCTTGAGGTGCCCGGCGTCGGTGATCATCACGTTGTCCGGCTTGATGTCCCGGTGCACCATGCCCGCGTCGTGGGCCGCCGCCAGGGCTCCGCAGATCTCCCGCCCCCAGCGCAGGCTGAGCGCGGGCTCGGGCAGGCCCGCCCGCAGCACCTCGGTCAGGGTGCGGCCGGTGAGCAGCTCCATCACCAGGAAGGTGACCTGCTGGTCGGCGAGTTCGCTCTGCCCGAGGTCGTGCACGGTGACGATGTGCGGGTGCGAGAGGTTGCCGGCCGCGCAGGCCTCCCGGACGAACCGCAGCGCGGCCTTCGCCTGGTCGCCGCCGTGGTGCCCGATGACCTTGACCGCCACCGGCCGCCGCATCCGGGTGTCCTGGGCCCGCCACACCACTCCGAAGCCGCCCTGCCCGAGCTTCTCCTGCAACTCGTACCGGCCGTCCAGAACATCCCCGACTCGCACGTGCCCCTCCCCCTCCCGTTGTGACGCCCAGACTCTACCGACGGCCCTCCCCCCCGGCACGGCCTCGGGCGCGTCTTGTGGATCTTGTCGGATAGGTCGCGGCGTTGGGGTGCGTGCCCCAACGCCGCGGACCCGGCAGGGATCCTCAAGACACGCCCTGGGTGGAAGGATGGACGGGAGAGCCGCGCAACGGTGCGCGGGCTCGCACCAGCACAGTCCGAGGAGCGCAGTCATGGCCAAGCAGGCCCCGCAGAGCGACCCGGCGCAGGACGCCCCCGAGGTGTCCGCGCCCCAGCACGCGGCGGCCGGCCTGCCCGCCGTCGGCCACAGCCTGCGGATGGCCGCCGAGCAGATGGGGGCCCGCCGTACCCTCGCCACTCTGCTCAAGGTCAACCAGCCGAACGGCTTCGACTGCCCCGGCTGCGCCTGGCCCGAGCCGGAGAAGACCCACACCGCCGAGTTCTGCGAGAACGGCGCCAAGGCCGTCGCAGAGGAGGCCACCGAGCGCCGGATCCGGGCCGAGTTCTTCGCCGCCCACCCGGTCGCCGACCTGGCCGGGCGCTCCGGCTACTGGCTGGGCCAGCAGGGCCGGCTCACCCAGCCGATGCTGCTGGACGAGGGCGCCACCCACTACACCCCGGTCTCCTGGGACGACGCCTTCGCGCTGATCGCCGAGGAGTTGCGCGCCCTGGACACCCCGGACGGCGCCGCCTTCTACACCTCGGGCCGCACCAGCAACGAGGCCGCGTTCGCGTACCAGCTGTTCGCCCGCCGGCTCGGGACGAACAACCTGCCGGACTGCTCCAACATGTGCCACGAGTCGTCCGGTTCGGCGCTGACCGAGACGCTCGGCGTCGGCAAGGGCAGCGTCAGCCTCAAGGACCTCTACCAGGCCGACCTGATCATCGTGGCCGGCCAGAACCCGGGCACCAACCACC
This sequence comes from Streptomyces sp. CBMA123, assembly GCF_014596465.1. Classification (GTDB taxonomy): domain Bacteria; phylum Actinomycetota; class Actinomycetes; order Streptomycetales; family Streptomycetaceae; genus Kitasatospora. Next base: position 29,907 of record NZ_MECK01000423.1, read on the forward strand.
CCCGGATGCTCTCCGCCCTGGAGCGCGCCAAGCGGGCCGGCGCGACCGTCGTCAGCGTCAATCCGCTGCCGGAGGCGGGCCTGGAGCGGTTCAAGAACCCGCAGCACGCCCGCGGCCTGGTCGGCCACGGCACCAAGCTGACCGACCTGTTCCTGCAGATCCGCCTCGGCGGGGACCTCGCACTGTTCCGCGCGCTCAACCGGATCGTCCTGGAGCAGGACGGCGTCGACCGCGCCTTCATCGCCGAGCACTGCCACGGGTACGAGGAGTTCGAGGCGCAGGCGCTGAAGACCGAGCGCGACGAGGTGCTCGCCGCGACCGGCCTGCCCTGGGAGCAGATCGAGGAGCTCGGCCGGCTGGTGCTGGCCTCGAAGAAGATCATCGTCTGCTGGGCGATGGGTCTCACCCAGCACAAGCACGCGGTGCCGACCATCCGCGAGGTGGTCAACTTCCTGCTGCTGCGCGGCAACGTGGGCCGCCCCGGCGCCGGGGTCTGCCCGGTGCGCGGGCACAGCAACGTCCAGGGCGACCGCACCATGGGCATCTTCGAGCGGCCGTCGACGGCCTTCCTCGACGCGCTGGGCAAGGAGTTCGGCTTCGAGCCGCCGCGCGAGCACGGCCACGACTCGGTGGACACCATCCGCGCGATGCGGGACGGCCGGGTCAAGGTGTTCTTCGCGATGGGCGGCAACTTCGTCGCGGCCACCCCGGACACCGAGGTCACCGAGGCCGCGATACGGCGCTGCCGGCTGACCGTCCACGTCTCCACCAAGCTCAACCGCTCGCACGTGGTCACCGGCGCCCGCGCCCTGATCCTGCCCACCCTCGGGCGCACCGACCGGGACGTCACCGACGCCGGCGCCCAGTTCGTCAGCGTCGAGGACTCGATGGGGCAGGTCCACTCCTCCCGCGGCGGCCTGCGCCCGCCCGCCCCCGGCCTGCTCTCCGAGACCGCGATCGTCTGCCGCCTCGCCCGGGCCGTCCTCGGCCCGCGGGACACCGTGCCGTGGGAGGACTTCGCGACCGACTACGACACCCTGCGCGCCCGGATCGCCCGGGTGGTGCCGGGCTTCGAGGACTACAACGAGAAGGTCCGCCGCCCCGGCGGCTTCACCCTCCCGCACGGTCCGCGCGACTCCCGCACCTTCCCCACCGCCACCGGCAAGGCCAACTTCACGGTCAACCCGCTGACCGCCCCCGAGGTCCCGCCGGGCCGGCTGCTGCTGCAGACCCTGCGCTCCCACGACCAGTACAACACCACGATCTACGGCCTCGACGACCGCTACCGCGGCATCAAGGGCGGCCGCCGGGTGGTCCTGGTCAACCCCGCCGACGCCGCCGAGCTGGACCTCGCCGAGGGCCGGTACGTCGACCTGGTCAGCGAGTGGACGGACGGCACCGAACGCCGCGCCCCGCACTTCCGCGTCGTCCACTATCCCGTCGCCCGCGGCGGCGCTGCGGCCTACTACCCGGAGACCAACGTCCTGGTCCCGCTCGACTCCACCGCGGACATCAGCAACACCCCCACCTCCAAGGCCGTCGTCATCCGCTTCGAGCCCGACACCGGCACCGCCGAGTAGCCCCCCGGACAGCCCGAAGGCCGCCCCGCGTCCGGTGACGCGGGGCGGCCTCCTCGTGCCGGGCCGGCTCCAGGCCGGTGCCGGGTGTCAGTGCAGCAGGCCGCCCAGCGGCAGCGTGGCCGTGGGGCTGCCCGGCACGGAGGCGCTCGACGAGCCGGTGGTGCTCGGGGTGCCGGTGCCGGTCGGCGTGCCGGTCGGGGTCTGCGTCGGCGTACCGGTGGGCGTCCCGGTCGGCGTACCGGTCGGCGTCTGGGTCGGGGTGCCGGTCGGGGTCTGCGTCGGCGTGCCGGTGGGCGTCCCGGTCGGGGTGCCCGGGTCGGTCGGCGTGCCGGTGCCGCCGGGGGTGGGCGTGGCCGGGGCGGGGGTGGCCGGGGTGCCGCCGGGCGCCGGCGGGTTCGGGGTCTGGTTGGCCGGGCTGGGCGCGATCGGGGTGGCCGCGTCCCAGCCCTTCGGCAGGTCCGGCACCTTCCAGGTGCCGCCGGCGTCGTCCGCCGCGCCGTCCGGGTCGGGCCGGACGGCGCCGAGGATCGGCATCGAGCCGATCGGCGACACCTTGATGAAGGCGCCGGGCCGCGGGGCCTGGACGATGAGTCCGCCGCCGATGTACATCGCGACGTGCGAGGCGTCCTGGAAGTAGACGACCAGGTCGCCGGGCCGCAGCTGGTTGAGCGGGACGTGCTGGAGCTGCGCCCACTGTTCCTGGCTGGTGCGCGGGATGGCCTTCCCGGCGTGCAGCCAGGCCTGCGAGGTGAGGCCGGAGCAGTCGTAGGAGTCCGGGCCGGTGCCGCCCCACAGGTACGGCTTGCCGATCTGGGCGAGCGCGAAGGCGACGGCGCCGCGACCGGTCAGCGAGGGGGTGCGCTCGCCCTTGCCGAGGGCCCCGGAGGCGAGGAAGGCGAGCTGGGCCTCGTCGGCCTGGGCCTTCTCCAGCTGTTCGAGTTCGGTCCGCTGGGCGCCGGTCAGCGAGGAGACCAGCTGCTCGACCGAGGCGAGGTCGGCCGCGACCTTGGTCTTGGCGGCGTCCTGCTGGGTGACCAGCGCCTGGGAGGTCTTGAGGGCGTCCTCGGTCTGCTTCTTCAGTCCGTCGAGCGCTTCCCGGTCGGCCTTCAGCCTGTCCAGGAACTCGGACTGCGAGCGGCTGGCCGCGGCCAGCAGTTCGGCGATGGTAACGGCCTCGTACGGGTCCTTGGAGAGCAGCAGTTCGGCGTAGGCCGAGGTGGCGCCGTTGCGGTACTGGGCGGCGGCGAGCTGGGAGGCGATGTCCGTCCCGGCGTCGACCTGCTTCTGCTGCCGGTCGAGCTTGCCCTGGAGGTCGGTGAGCGCGGTCTGCTGTTCGGTGACCTTGGCGACCGCGCCGTTGTACTGCTCGGTGGCGGCCTCGGCGCTCTGGTAGAGCCCGTGGAGCTGGTCGAGCAGCGGTCCGAGGGTGGCCTTGGCGGCGGCGAGCGGGTCGGCTCCGGGTGCGACGGCGACGCCGGCGCCGGGGTCGGGGGCGGCGTAGGCGGCCTGGGTGGCGGCCGGCAGGGCGAGTGCGGCGGCCGCGAGGACGGCTCCGCACCGCAGGGCCGCCCGTACCCAGGGGCGTACCCCTGACGTCTCCGTGCGCTGTGCAGCCCCGCCCATGGGTGTGTCCTCCCCGCCCTGTCCTGCCCCGGTGGCGCCGTCCGCGGGCTCCCCCGGGGACGACCCGCAGATCCTCCCACGGGTTACTCGGCGGAAACAGAGCGCACGCGGACCAGGAGGTTAATTTCCGATTGATCTGTTGATCTGTGAGACAGCTCTCAGCAAACGGGGGCGAACCGGGATGTTCTCGGCTAATGTCCAGCTCAGCGCGGCCCAGGTCACCCCCCGGAAAGCCCCTGGCCACCGTCGGGACACCATCGGAACCACGATTCCCGGCCCAGTTCACCTTCCGTTTACCAAGCAGACCTACGGTCGCGACGTCACCAACGTCCGTGCGACAACTACGACGATTGTTTGGGTATGGAACACATCTCGTTCCTGGTAGCCGTTGTGATCATCACGGCGCTCGCCTTCGACTTCACCAACGGGTTCCACGACACCGCCAACGCGGCCGCCACCGCGATCGCGACCGGGGCCCTTCGTCCGAAGGTCGCGGTCACCATCGCGGCCCTGCTCAACTTCGCGGGCGCGTTCCTGTCCGTGAAGGTCGCCACCACCATCTCCGGCGGCATCGTCAACGAGAAGGCGGGCGTCCACCCCGAGATCATCTTCGCCGCGCTGGCCGGCGCGATCCTGTGGAACCTGCTGACCTGGCTGCGCGGCCTGCCGTCCAGCTCCTCGCACGCGTTGTACGGCGGCCTGATCGGCGCCACGATCGTCGGCGTCGGCATGAACGGCGTCAACTTCGACACCGTGATCACCAAGATCATCATCCCGGCGGTCGCCTCCCCCATCGTCGCCGGCCTCGCCTCCTGGGGCGCCACCAAGCTGGCCTACGCGATCACCCGCAAGGGCAGCGGCGCCGCCACCGACAAGGGCTTCAAGACCGGCCAGATCTTCTCCTCCTCGCTGATCTCGCTGGCGCACGGCACCAACGACGCCCAGAAGACGATGGGCATCATCACCCTGACCCTGGTCTCGGTCGGCGCCCTGCCGCACGGCGCGCTGCCCCCCACCTGGGTGATCATCTCGGCGGGCGCCGCGATCGCGCTCGGCACCTACATGGGCGGCTGGCGGATCATCCGCTCGATGGGCAAGGGCCTGGCGGACATCAAGCCGCTGCAGGGCTTCGCCTCCGAGTCGGCCGTCTCGACCGTCATCCTGACCTCCTCGCACATGGGCTTCGGCCTCTCCACCACCCAGGTCTGCACCGGCGGCATCATGGGCGCCGGCCTCGGCGGCCCGAAGCCGGAGCTGCGCTGGAGCCTGGTCCGCCGCATGGTCTACACCTGGGGCCTGACCCTGCCGGCCGCCGGCCTGGTCTCCGGCGGGGCGGCCGTACTGGCCCGCCAGGGCACCTGGGGCGTCGCCCTGGTCGGCGCCGTGCTGGTGGCCGGTTCGGCCACGATGTGGATGATCTCCCGTCGCCAGCCGGTCAGCGCGGACAACGTCAACGACGTCCCCGAGATCACCCCCGTCGAGATCACCTCGGCCAACCCGACGGGCGCCGCCCCGACCCCCGCCTCGACCACGGTCGCGGCCTGAGCGCCGCAGGCTGAGGAGCACTCACCATGCACATCAAGTGGAACGCCCTGGCCCAGACCGCCGGCATCAGCTTCGGCGTCACCGTCGCCGTGGTCGCCGTCTTCGCCCTCGGCATCCTGGCGCTGTCCCGCCGGGAGGCCGCGCTGGGCGCCCGTGAGGCGGGCGGCCAGGCGGCCGGCGGCGGCCGGCCCGCGCTGCTGGCCGGCGCGTACGCCTGCTTCGCGCTCTGCGCCTGCGCCGTGGTCTACGGCCTGGTGCTGATCGCCGCGCCGTAGCCCCTCCGGAACGCCGAACGGGCCGGGGAGTGTCGAACACTCCCCGGCCCGTCGCGCGTATCCCCGCGCCGGTCAGCTCTCCTGGGTGGTCCTCAGCGCGGTCTCCCGGATGAACAGCACGGTGACGAAGGCCAGGGCCGCGAAGGGCGCGGCCCACAGGAAGACGGTGCCCACGCCGTGGCCGAAGGCGTCGGTCACCAGCGGCAGGATCGGGGCCGGCAGCTTCGCCAGGTCCGGGATGCCACCGCCGGCCGCCGCGTGCCCGGCCGGGATGTGCGCCGCGGCCAGGTTCTCGGTCAGGTAGTGGCCGACCTTGTTGGTCATCAGCGCGCCCAGCGCGGAGACGCCCATCGCGCCGCCCATGGTGCGGAAGAAGGTGACGACGGAGCTGGCCGCGCCGAGCTCGTGCCGGGGCACCGTGTTCTGCACCGCGAGCACCAGGTTCTGGCTGGTCAGGCCGAGGCCGACGCCGGTGATCGCCATGTAGAGGGAGAGCAGCCCGTAGTTCGTGTCGACCCGGGCGGTGCCGAGCAGCCCGAAGCCGATCGCGAGCAGCGCGGTGCCGGTGACCAGGTAGGCCTTCCACTTGCCGTACTTGGTGATCAGCCGGCCGGCCACGGCGGAGGAGACCGCCAGGCCGATGATCATCGGCAGGGTCATCAGGCCGGCCGTCGTCGGCGACTTGTCCCGGGCCAGCTGGAAGTACTGGCTGAGGAAGGTGGTCGCGCCGTACATCCCGACGCCGACCAGCACGCTGGCGATCGCGGCCAGGGTGACGGTGCGGTACTTGAACAGGGACGGCGGGATGACCGGCTCGGCGGCGCGGCGCTCGACCACCACGGCCAGCGCGGCCAGCAGCACGCCGCCGCCCACCATCGCCGCGGTCTGCCAGGACAGCCAGGGGTAGTTGGTGCCGGCCAGCGTGATCCAGATCATCAGCAGACTGACGGCGGCGGTGATGACCAGCGCGCCCAGGTAGTCGATCTTCACCGAGCGCTTGACCACCGGCAGCTTGAGCGTGCGCTGCACCACCAGGATCGCGGCCAGCGCGAACGGGATGCCGACGTAGAAGCACCAGCGCCAGCCGAGCCAGGAGGTGTCGACGATGACGCCGCCGATCAGCGGGCCGCCGATGGTGGCGAGGGCGAAGACCGCACCGAAGTAGCCGCTGTACCGGCCGCGCTCGCGCGGCGGGACCATCGCGGCCAGGCAGATCTGGCCGAGCGCGACGACACCGCCGGCGCCGATGCCCTGGAGGGCGCGGCAGGCGATCAGTTCGCCGGTGTTCTGCGAGAGGCCGGCCAGCGCGGAGGTGGCGATGTAGATCAGCAGGGCTATCTGCAGCAGCAGCTTCTTGCTGGCCAGGTCGGAGAGCTTGCCCCAGATCGGGGTGGAGGCGGTCAGCGTGAGCAGGGCCGCGGTGATGACCCAGGTGTAGGCGGACTGGCCGCCGTGCAGGTCGGTGAGGATGTGCGGCAGGGCGTTGGAGACGACGGTCGAGGAGAGCACGGCCACGAACAGGCCGAGCAGCAGTCCGGACAGTGCCTCCATCACCTGCCGGTGGGTCATCGGTCGGTCGTCGACGGCGGCTGCGGTGCCGGTCGAGGCCTCGGTGGTCACGGTCATCTGGGTCCTTCGGCGAGGCGGGCGGAGTGCGGTGCGGGGATACGCGGGCATGAAAATTTGTTGCCTTAAGCAACCATACGACCGATGGTTGACTAAGGCAACTTTCTTCAAGCTCCAGTAAAGACCGCGCCCGGACGGCCCGCTCACTCCGCCGGCGACTCCTCCAGCACCTCGTTGAAGCGGTGCAGCAGCTCGGCGAACCGGTCCACGTCCTCCCGCGGCCAGCCGCCCATCACCTCGCGCACCCGCCGCATCCGGACATCCCGGGCGGACTCGTAGCGCCGCCTGCCGTCCTCGGTCAGCGAGACCAGCGCCGCCCGACGGTCCAGCGGGTCCGCCTCCCGGGCGACCAGGTCGAGCTCCTCCAGCGCGCGGATCTGCCGGCTCACCGTCGCCTTGCCGACCGCGAAGTGCACGCCGACGTCCGTCATCCGCACCCGTCCGGCCTGCTCGATGTAACCGAGCATGCTGTACGCCATGCCGTCCAGCCCGGGGTGCACCCGGCGTGAGAGTTCGGCCACTCTCGCGCGGCCCCGCCGGAACATCAGCCCGACCTCACGCTCCACCGCCACCAGGGCTTCCTCGTCCGTCACCGCGTCAGTATCGCCCAGTGGCAGTGGCCGAGAACCGGCGCGGGAGGTAGGACAACCCAACTAGTTCATGGTATTAAGTATCCGTTTTCCGCCGATACGCAAGGAGATGTGGATGGCCGCCCCGGGGCACGGATTCGTCGCCGAACTGAAGGGCGCGGTCACACCGCGTGCGGCACTGCTGGTGATCGGAGTGCTGCTGCTGCAGCTCGGCTTCATCACCTCGTACGTCGGGGCGCTGCACCACCCGACCCCGCACAAGCTGTCGATCGCGGTGGTCGCCCCGCCGCAGGCCACGCCCAAGCTGGTCCAGGCCCTGGAGTCGGTGCCGGACGAGGCCGTCAAGCCCGTCACCGCGCCGGACACCGAGACGGCGACCCAGTGGATCAAGGACCAGAAGATCTACGCCGCGCTGGTCGTGAACCCGAACGGCACCGAGGACACCCTGCTCACCGGCAGCGCCCGCGGCACCTCCGCCGCCAAGGCCGCCGAGAGCGTCACCACCGCGCTCGACAAGTCCCAGGGCCGCACCGTCAGGGTCGAGGACGTCGTGCCGCTGGCCAAGGGCGACACCAACGGCCTCACCGCCTTCTACCTGGTCATCGGCTGGTGCGTCGGCGGCTACCTGGTCGCCTCCATCCTCGGCATCAGCGCCGGTTCCAAGCCGGCCAACGTCCACCGCCTGCTGATCCGCCTCGGCGTCCTGGCGCTGTACTCGGTCGGCGCCGGCCTCGGCGGCACGATCATCGCCGGTCCGGTGCTGGACGCGATGCCCGGCTCGATCCTGGAACTGACCGCCATCGGCACCCTGGTGGTGTTCACGGTCGGCGCCTTCACCATGGCGCTGCAGTGCCTGTTCGGCATCATCGGCATCGGCCTGGCGGTACTGGTCTTCGTGGTCCTCGGCAACCCGAGCGCCGGCGGCGTCTACCCCGCCCCGATGATGCCGCCGTTCTGGCGGGCGATCGGCTCGCTGATCCCGAACGGCGCCGGCACCAGCGCCACCAAGTCGATCGCCTACTTCGGCTCGACCAACCTGGGCATGCCGATCCTGGTCCTGGTGGTCTGGGCGGTGATCGGCGTCGGCGTCGCCTTCCTCGCCGTCCTGCGCGGCCCGCGCTCCGCCGACCGCGAGCTCGCCGCCGAGACCCCCGCCGAGGTCTGAGCCCGACGGCACCGGCACACCGAGGAGCCCCCGGCCACCGCGGCCGGGGGCTCCCCCGCGTTCCGGACCGGTACGGCTCAGCCGCCCGTCAGCGGACCCGGGTCGGCGACGATCGCGCGCACCACGCCCACCGCCGCGCCCAGCAGCGGCCCGCGCCGGCCGAGCCGGGAGACCGTCAGCCGTTCCTCCGCCCACGGCCGCACCGTCACCCGGAAGGTCAGCTCGCGCCGCATCGCCGGCAGCAGCCAGGGCGCCAACCGGGCGTAGCCGCCGCCCAGCACCACCTCGGCCGGGTCCAGCAGGTTGACCGCCCCGGCGGCCGCGATGCCGAGCGCCGAGCCCGCCCCGGCCAGCGCCGCCCGGGCCGGTTCGTCCCCGGCGCCGGCCCGTTCGGCCAACAGCGTCACCCAGTCGCCGCGCACGCCCGCCAGCCCGGCCGCCCGCAGCACCGCCGTCTCGCCCGCGTACTGCTCCAGGCAGCCGTGCGCCCCGCAGGCGCAGCGCGGCCCCTCCGGGTGGACGGGCACGTGCCCGAGTTCGCCCGCGTAGCCGCGCGCCCCGCGCAGCAGCCGGCCGCCGACCACCACGGCCGCGCCGACGCCGGCCTCGGCGGAGACGTACAGGAAGTCCTCCGGGCTCTCGCCCAGCCACCGCTCGGCCAGTCCGCCGAGGTTGGCCTCGTTGTCCGCCTCGACCGGCAGCTCGCCCAGGCCGTCCCCGGCCAGGCGCAGCGCCGGGCGCAGGGCCGCGGCCAGCGGGACGTCCTGCCAGCCGAGGTTGGCGGCCCGCTGGAGCACTCCGCCGCCGACCAGCCCGGGCACGGCCAGGGTCAGCCCGGCCGGGCGCAGACCGGACTCGGCGACGGCCGAGCGGATCAGGTGGGCGAGGTCGGTCATCACGGCGGCGGGCGGCCGGCCGTGGTTGGCGCTCTCCTGGCGCCGCACGGCGCGGACCTCCCCGCGCAGGTCGACCACGCAGACGCCGAGGTGGCGGACGCCGATCTCGGCGCCGAGTCCGCCGGGCCCCAGCGGGTTGAGCCCGAGCGCGGTGCCGGGGCGGCCGACCTTGCCGCTGGGGGCGGCCGGGCCCTCCTCGACGACCAGGCCGGCCGAGATCAGCTGTTCGGCGAGCGAGGAGACCGCGGCCCTGGTCAGCCCGGTCTCGGCGGCCACCTCGGCGCGCGAGCGGGGGCCGCGGGCGATCACCCCGAGCACCAGGGCCAGGTTGGCCCGGCGCATCCCCTGCTGGCTGGCGGGCCCGGCCCGGACGCCGTCCGGCTCCCCGCGCATAACTCTCACCTCACGGTCTCGGAGCGGCTCACGGTCTCGGCGCACCTCGTCGGTTCAGGACGCGTCCCGTGGCATCTCGGGTGCAGCGTAACCGGGTTCCACCTCGGCACGCGCCCGCACGGCGGGGCTGATGAAGACCCACCGCCGCATCGCCCAGAACCGGAACAGCATGGCGCCGAAGGTGCCGACGACCATCCCGCTGAGGAAGTCCGCGACCTCCTGCTGGAACGGGCTGAGGTAGGGCACGCGCAGGTCGAGGACGTACCGGGAGAGCGCCAGCGGGATCACGTTGACGCCGACCGCCACCGCGCTGACCAGGAAGAACAGCAGCGCCTCGGGTCGGCGCCCGTCCGTCCGGAAGGCCCAGCGGCGGTTGAGTACATAGGAGACGACGGTGGCGATCACCGTCGCCACCGTCAGCGCCACCACCGGCGCGTGCGCCAGGACGGTGAACTTGAGCTCGAAGTCGATCACCGTGGTGAGCGCGAAGCAGCCGCTGCCGACCAGCAGGAACTTCACCAGCCGGCGGTGCCGCACCAGGAACGGGCGCAGCCGGGCCGGCACCCGGGCCAGGGCGCGCTGCGTGGGGGACGGCATCTCCGCAGTGTGGCATGCGGAGCCGCCGTCCCCCGTCGATTCGCGAGCGAGCCGAAGGGGCGCCTGCTGCTACCGGTGGGCTCAGGCCGCGGCGACCAGCACCCCGGCGGGCTCCAGGGCCAGCGCGAGCACCTCGCGCACGTCCGCCACCGGGTGGACGGTGAGCCGCTCCAGCACCTCGGCCGGGACGTCGTCCAGATCGGCCTCGTTGCGCTTGGGGATGATCACCGTGCTGAGGCCGGCCCGGTCGGCGGCGAGCAGCTTCTGCTTCACCCCGCCGATCGGCAGCACCCGCCCGGTCAGCGACACCTCGCCCGTCATCGCCACGTCGGTGCGCACCTTGCGGCCGGAGAGCAGCGAGGCGAGCGCCGTGGTCATGGTGATGCCGGCGCTCGGGCCGTCCTTGGGGACGGCCCCGGCCGGGACGTGCAGGTGCACGCCGCGGTCGCGCAGCGAGGTGACCGGCAGTTCCAGCTCGGCGCCGCGCGAGCGCAGGAAGGAGAGGGCGATGTGCGCGGACTCCTTCATCACGTCGCCCAGCTGCCCGGTGAGGGTCAGCCCGGTGCCGCCGGTCTCGGCGTCGGCGAGCGAGGCCTCGATGTAGAGGACGTCGCCGCCGGCTCCGGTGACGGCGAGGCCGGTGGCCACGCCGGGGACGGCGGTGCGCCGCTCGGCCGGCTCCTGGGCGGACTCCGGCACGTGGTGCGGCCGGCCGATCAGGGCGCGCAGGTCCGCCGCGCCGACTTCGGCGGGCAGCTCGCGCTCGCCCAGCTCGGCCTGGGCGGCGATCTTGCGCAGCACCCGGGCGATCGAGCGCTCCAGGGTGCGCACCCCGGCCTCCCGGGTGTACTCCCCGGCGAGCCGGCGCAGCGCCTCCTCGTCGACGCTGACCTGTCCGTCGCCGAGTCCGGCCTTCTCCAGCTGGCGCGGGAGCAGGTGGTCGCGGGCGATGACGACCTTCTCGTCCTCGGTGTAGCCGTCCAGGCGGACCAGCTCCATCCGGTCGAGCAGCGGCTCGGGGATGGCCTCCAGTACGTTGGCGGTGGCGAGGAAGACGACGTCGGAGAGGTCGAGCTCGACCTCCAGGTAGTGGTCCCGGAAGGTGTGGTTCTGGGCCGGGTCCAGCACCTCCAGCAGGGCGGCGGCCGGGTCGCCCCGGTAGTCGGAGCCGACCTTGTCGATCTCGTCGAGCAGGACGACCGGGTTCATCGAGCCGGCCTCCTTGATCGCCCGCACCAGCCGGCCGGGCAGCGCGCCGACGTAGGTGCGCCGGTGGCCGCGGATCTCCGCCTCGTCCCGGACGCCGCCGAGCGCGACCCGGACGAACCTGCGGCCCATGGCACGGGCCACGCTCTCGCCGAGCGAGGTCTTGCCGACGCCGGGCGGCCCGACCAGGGCCAGCACCGCGCCGCCCGCCCGTCGCCCTCCGCCGCCCTTCCTGGGAAGCGCTTCGCGCTGCCCCTCTTGTGTCCCGCCGATCAGGTCGAGGCCCTGGTCGGCCCGGCGCTTGCGGACGGCCAGGTACTCGACGATCCGCTCCTTCACGTCGGTGAGGCCGGCGTGGTCGGCGTCCAGCACCGCGCGGGCGCCGGCGATGTCGTACGCGTCCTCGGTGCGCTCGTTCCAGGGCAGCTCCAGGACGGTGTCCAGCCAGGTGCGGATCCAGGAGCCCTCGGGCGACTGGTCGGAGGAGCGCTCCAGCTTGTCGACCTCCTTGAGCGCGGCCTCGCGGACCTTCTCGGGCAGGTCGGCGGCCTCGACCCGGGCGCGGTAGTCGCCCTCCTCGTCGGCCGGGTCGCCGTTCAGCTCGGCCAGCTCCTTGCGGACGGCCTCCAGCTGGCGGCGGAGCAGGAACTCCTTCTGCTGCTTGGCCACGCCCTCCTCGACGTCCTTGCGGATGGTGTCGTTGACCTCCTCCTCGGCGAGGTGGTCGCGCAGCAGGGTGAGGGCGTACTCCAGGCGGGCCACCTGGTCGGCTTCCAGCAGCACCTTGAGCTTCTGCTCGGCGGTGGCGAAGGGCGCGTAGCCGATGTTGTCGGCGAGTTCGCCGACGCCCTCGATCTGCGCGACGCGGTCGACGATCTGCCAGGCGCCGCGCTTGCGCAGCCATTGGGTGGACAGCGCCTTGTACTCCTTGACCAGCTCGGCGGCCCGTCCGGCCACCGGTGTGCCGACCGAGGACTCCTTGAAGGGCGTGGTCTCCACCCAGAGGGCGGCGCCGGGGCCGGTGGTCCCGACCCCGATCCGGACCCGGCGCACGGCGCGCACCAGCGCGGCGGGCTCGCCGTCGGCGAGCCGGCCGACCTGCTCCACGGTGGCCAGCGTGCCGGCCGCCGCGTACGAGCCGTCCACCCGCGGGACCAGCAGGACCTGGGGCTTGCCGGAGCCGGTGGCCGCCGCGCGGGCGGCCTCGACCGCGGCGCGCACCTCGGCGTCCTTGAGGTCCAGCGGGACGACCATGCCCGGGAGGACGACCTCGTCGTCGAGTGGCAGCACGGGCAGGGTGAGCGGTGTGGACGTCGATGCCATGATCTCTCCCCGGTCAGTGAACTTGAGTCGACCTGACTAAGGCTTCACGCGCGCCGGATGTTCCCGACTCCTTGTTCGCTGCGAGCGAACGCTCCCGTCACCGGAACAGCCGGGGGGAGGCGCCGTCAAAAAGAGGGGAAAGAACGGCCCAAGAGGACCCACGGACCCTGCGGCCCGTCTCCTCCGGATCCCTGCCGGGGCCGCGGCGTCAGCGCACGGCGGACGGCCGCGCCCCGGCCCGCACCATCGCGGCGGCCGAGGCGACGCCCACCGCCCGGGCCCTCGCCGAGCGGATCCCCGGCCGTGGCGGGCGCCGCTCGATCCGGCGCAGCCAGGGCCACAGCGCCATCCCGGTGAGCAGCGCGGCCGGGTGCCCCACGGCCGTGACCAGGTCCTTCCCGGTGGCGATCTGCTGGGCGATCATCAGCCCGGCGCCGACCAGCACCGGCACCCGCGCGGACCGCGGCAGCGCTCCGGCCGCCGCGCCCAGGCAGGCGAACACGCCGTAGCTGACCCCGACGTCCAGGCGGTCCATCGCCTCCGGCGCCATCCGCCCGGCCTCCACCGCGATGATCACCGCGCCCTGGGAGAGCAGCGTGGCCGCGACGTGCCCGATCGCGAACACCGCCGCCGCCCGGGCCGGGCCGACCCGGCGCTCCAGCGGCGCCAGGGTGAGGGCGAAGCCCCACAGGTAGGGCACCCAGTCGCCGCCGGCCACCCAGACCCCGCTGAGCACGAGGGCCCGCAGAGGGTGCTGGAGCAGGTTGTGGCCGTCCGAACTGGAAGCCTCCTGCCAGCGCTGGACGAGTTGCGGATCGGCGAGCCGGGTGAGGGTGGAAGTCGCCCCCACCACGACCAGATATCCGATCGTGAAGGGAGTGCGCCGGGGTGTCGGCACGCGTTCCAGCAGCCATTCGAAGGCGCCGCCGCGAAGTCCGCGCCGGAGCATTCCGTACGGCGCCCTCGCGAGCGCGCGCCCGACGGCGTCCCGCCGCAGTCCCGCCATGACGCCTCCGCTCCACGCCCACGGCCGGCGGTGTCCGAAGGTGCTCGGAGGACCGGCGCGGACGCCGGATTCCGCCCTGCGGGGCGTTGTCGCGGCCACGCTACGTCGAGGTTCTGAGAGGCACCTGAGAAAAGCCCGTGAAGACCGTCGACGCGGGGACCGGCCGGATTTCCGACATTGGTCCAGACCTTCTCCCGATTAACGCGTCAGTAGGGCCTCTGACCGGCGACTTGGCGTCAACTGGACTGCATACGTACCGTTACGCAGAGAAAATTCGCCGGGTAAGGTATCGGCCCGTGCCCACTCGTGCAGTGGGCCCGAGGGCGGCTGGACAGCCGCTCCACGGGCCGGAAACGTCCGGTCCACCTGCCGGGAAGCATCCGCTGTCCGTACGCTGCGAAGTGCGTGGGAGAAGTGGGCGGAACACCATCCGTCCGCCACTTCCGGGCGCGCGACGGGACGGCGGACCCGGCACAGTCCACGACGGAACAAGACTACGAGCGGAGCCCCGCCATCCCCACAGGTGGCCGGCCCGCAGCCCTGGGGGCGGTGGCGTGACCGTGACAGAAATTCAGCAGGACAACCCCAACACCGGCGGCACTGTGAGCAGCCAGCGCAGAGTGCTGGTGGTGGAGGACGAACCCACGATCGCCGAGTCGATCGCGGCCCGGCTGGGCGCGGAGGGGTTCAAGGTCGCCGTGGCCCACGACGGCCCCGGCGCGGTGGACGGCTTCCACACCTGGCAGCCGGACCTGGTGGTCCTGGACATCATGCTGCCCGGCTTCGACGGGCTGGAGGTGTGCCGCCGGATCCAGGCCCAGCGCCCGGTGCCGGTGCTGATGCTGACCGCCCGCGACGACGAGACGGACCTGCTGGTCGGCCTCGGCGTCGGTGCCGACGACTACATGACCAAGCCGTTCTCGATGCGCGAACTGGCCGCCCGGGTCAACGTGCTGCTGCGCCGCGTCGAGCGCGCCCAGCAGGCCGCCCGCACGCCCGCGCTCGGCAGCCTGCGCTTCGGCGAGCTGGAGATCGACCACGTGCAGCGCCGGGTCCGACTCGCCTCGGGCGACGTCCACCTGACGCCGACCGAGTTCGACCTCCTGGCCTGCCTGGCCGCCCAGCCGCGCGCGGTGCTCACCCGCGAGCAGCTGCTGGCCGAGGTCTGGGACTGGACCGACGCGTCCGGCACCCGCACCGTGGACAGCCATGTGAAGGCACTGCGCCGCAAGATCGGTGCCAGCTGGATCCGCACCGTGCACGGCGTCGGATACGCGCTGGAGGCCCCGCTCTCCTGACGGGGGTTTCCGGGCGACGGGCCACCGGGGGGCCCGTGTCCCGGCACCGCCGTGACACCACGCGGGGATCACAGGGGACCAATGACCTTTCCACAGCAACGCAACGGGGACGCCGACGGCGCGCGCCCGCAGACCCTGGCCGCCCGCGCGGCCAGCCGGGTCTGGGCCGACATCCGTCCGCTCGACCCGGTCCGCTCGATCAAGGGCAAGCTCGCCCTGCTGGTGATCGTCTCCGTGTTCCTGGCCACCGGCATGGTCGTCGTCGCGATCCGGTCCGAGACCCAGATCCGGATCATCATGGTCTTCTCCATGATCGCCTCGCTGCTGTTCATGCAGTTCCTCGCGCACGGGCTGACCGCCCCGCTGCGCGAGATGACGGCCGCCGCCCGCGCGATGGCCTCCGGCGACTACAGCCGCCGGGTCGAGGTGAGTTCGCGCGACGAGATCGGCGAGCTGGCGGCCGCCTTCAACGCCATGGCCGCCGACCTCC
The DNA here is from genome assembly GCF_014596465.1 of Streptomyces sp. CBMA123. Lineage (GTDB taxonomy): Bacteria > Actinomycetota > Actinomycetes > Streptomycetales > Streptomycetaceae > Kitasatospora. The sequence continues at coordinate 45,520 of NZ_MECK01000423.1, forward strand.
AGGCCGCCGACCAGCACCGCCGCGAGCTGGTCGCCAACGTCTCGCACGAGCTGCGCACGCCGATCGCCGCGCTGCGCGCCGTGCTGGAGAACGTGGTGGACGGGGTCGTCCAGCCGAATCCGGCGACCCTGGGGGCCGCACTGGAGCAGACCGAGCGGCTCGGCCGCCTGGTCACCCACCTGCTGGACCTCTCCAAGATCGACGACGGCGTGGTCGACCTGGACGCCCGCCCGTTCGAGGTGCGCGAGTTCCTGGACGGCGTGCTGCGCGGGGTCACCGTGGACGGCGCGACGGCCGGCGGGGCGTTCTCCCGGCGCGGTGACGTCCGGCTGGCCCTGGAGGTCAGCCCGGCCGGGCTGACCGCGGTGGCGGACCCGGAGCGGCTCCACCAGGTGGTCGCCAACCTGGTCGACAACGCCTGCAAGCACTCCCCGCCCGGCGGCACCGTGACGGTGCGCGCCAGACCCGAGGGCGAGGAGGGCGGCCTGCTGCTGGAGGTCCAGGACGAGGGTCCGGGCATCCCGCTCGCGGACCGCGGCCGGGTCTTCGAACGGTTCAGCCGCAGCGGCACCGCGACCGCCGCCGGGGCGGGGTCGGACGGCGGCACCGGGCTGGGCCTGGCGATCGCCCGCTGGGCGGTGGACCTGCACGGCGGACGGATCGCCGTCGCGGAGTCGCCGCGCGGCTGCCGCATCGAGGTCCGGCTGCCGGGGCAGTCCTGAGCGGCCGGGACATTTGTCACAGATCCGACACAGACGCATACGAAGATCGTCAATGGATTCGTATGGTTGTTTGTCCGTTTTCGCCCCGATTTGGGGGGCGATCGGGCCCGATCGCTTCCCCTCAGATACGGCTTTCTAACGTTGTTTTTCAGCCAACCTGCAGGTCAGGACTGTGATCTGGGCGACGCCTGGGGTCCGGGGACTGCGCGATCACTGGTCAGGGGCGTAGCCTTAATCCCCGCTGTCCAAACATCCCAAAAGGAAGCGGAAGAGGGCGGTTGCCGCCGTGTCGCCACAGTCCCCTGAAACCCCCAACAGCTCGGCAAGCTCCACTGGCTTCGGCCCCAATGAGTGGCTCGTCGATGAGATCTACCAGCAGTACCTCCAGGACCCGAACTCGGTCGACCGAGCCTGGTGGGACTTTTTCGCCGACTACAAGCCCGGTACCGAGGTGACCCCAGTGACCCAGGCCGCGACCCAGGCCGGCCCCACGCCGACCCCTGCCGCTGCCCCCGCGCCCGCCGCTG
>NZ_MECK01000424.1 GCF_014596465.1 Streptomyces sp. CBMA123
CCACCGGGGCGGCGCACCGGACGGCGGCCGGCCGCGTGCGCACGGAGCGCAACGTGGCGGGTCGCCGTCCGGTCGCGGCGCACGGGCCCTGAACCCGCGCCACGGCCTCCGCACTCGCCGAGGAGTGGGCCGCGCCCGGCAGTCCACGTTCCCCCCTGCTGACGCGATCCCCCTGGACAGCAGCACCGTGGCGGCGGACGGACGTCCCCTCGGCGTCCCCTCGCAACGGGAGCCGCACCCAAGCGTGATCAGTCGGATACGTCACGTCAATGGGTAGTCCGAAATTCGGAATGGTTGCGTCAGCTTTCGGCCGGTGATCGTCACCGCGCCCGGCGCCGCCCGCCGGGCCGCCCGCAGGCCGTGCCGGAAACTGCTATTGCGCCAAAGCCGCCCAGTCCACGCCGGCCAGCGGATCGGCGGGGCGCGCCTCGGCGCCGATCTCGCACCAGACCCGCTTGCCGGAGCCGTCCGGGTACCAGCCCCAGCGCTCGCAGAGCAGCTCGACCAGCTCCAGGCCGCGGCCGTTGGTGGCGTCCTCGTCCGGGCCGGCGTGCCGGGGGGCGGGGGCGACCTGGCTGGCGTCGGCCACCTCGACCCGCAGCGGGCCGGGCGGACCGGCCGGCGCCGGGCCCTCGACCACCGGCAGACAGAGTCTCAGCACGGCCGGACAACCGGTGTGCACCACGGCGTTGGTGACCAGCTCCGAGACCACCAGCACCACCGTCTCGGCCATCGGCGCGTCCGGGTCCACCCCGTGGTTCAGCAGCCGCGAGCGCACCCACCGGCGGGCCCGGCCGACCTCGGCGGGGTCCGCCTGCACCGCAAGCTGTACCTGAAGAACCTGCACCGCTCCACCACCCGCACTCGCAGTTCGGCCAACGTCCCGGTCGGGCCGGATCAGCCGGCCGGCGGGGCCCTCGCACTTCGCCCGGTGCCACCCGGGCTCACCGAGCGCTCGCCGACCCGTCCGCCCGCGTCACTCGCCCGCGTCAACTCGTCGGTCGCGCACCGGCCACGACACGAATACGCCTCAGGATGGGTGGGCGGACGGACCGCAGCAAGCGCTTCGGGCATATTCCGGCGATCGGGGTACAGGGCAGTGCATACTGTCCCGTTCACTCTCGCGAACCTCGCACCGGCACTCGTCCGGCCCGGGCCGACGCCGGTCCCGCGGGGCGTGTCGGACACGCCTTGGGCGGGAACCTACCGCCGGACACCCCCGTCACCCGGCCCGCCACTCGCGAACCACCCGTGCGACATTTGTCCAGCGGTTCTCGAACAGCGCCGTCGGCGGACCGTCCCACCCTATGACGAGCCCGCCCGGTGTCGATCCGCCGCCCGTCGGGCCCTGCCGGGCGAACCCCAACCACGAGGCGGGGTTCCGTTCTTGGCGGATTCCCCTCCACCGCCGACCGGCCAGGGGATACCGTTGGGTAACGCCAGCGAACCGGGCAGGAGGGTTGGTTCCCGATGGCCACCCCGGACCGGATCCCGCGCTGGGACGAGCAGCTGCAGCGACGCCTCGCCCGCGGCGAGGAGACCGCGCTCGGCGAACTCTACGACCGGCTCGCCCCGATGGTGCACGGCCTGGCCGGCCGGATACTCGCCGACCAGGCGGCCGCCGCCCAGCTCACCCGGGAGGTCTTCGCCCACGTCTGGGAACACCCCGAGGACTTCGACCCCGCCCAGGGCTCGCTGCGCTCCTGGCTCGGCGCGCTCACCCACCGCCGCGCGGTCGACCGGCTGCGGACCCGGCGCGGCGCCGGACCGGGCCCGGGGCGCGGCACCGGCGCGGCCGAGGAGGAGATCCGCGCCGTGGCCACCGCCGCGCGGATGCAGTACGTGGTCGACTCCCTGCCCCAACCCCTGCGTGAGACCATCGCGGTGACGTACTACGACGGCCGCACCTACCAGGAGACGGCCCGGCTGCTCGGCATCAGCGAGCAGGCCGCCAGGCAGCGGATGCGGCTCGGACTGGAGCTGCTGGCCACCGAACTGGCCGACGAGCGCGCCCGCCAGGAGCACACGGACGGGGACGGGGGCAGGTGAGCGTGAGCGAGCGGATCGTCGAGAGGTGCGCGGGCGGATGAACGAGGAGCGGCACGACGCCCTGCGCTCGCTGCTCGGCGCGTGGTCCCTCGGCGCCTGCCCGCCGCGCGAGGCCGCCGAGTTGGAGCAGCACCTGCGCGACTGCCCGGAGTGCGCCGAGGAGGCCGCCCGGCTGCGCGAGGCCGCGGGCTGGCTCTCCCTGGACGAGCCGCTGGACCAGCCGGGTTCGCTGCGCCAGCAGGTGCTGGACTGGTGCCTGGCCCGCCGCCCGGCCGAACTGCCCGTCCCCGCCTGGGGGATGCCGTACACCGCGGAGACCGCCAAGCTCGACGCGCTGCTGCGCGACCTCGGCCCGGAGGAGTGGCAGGAGGTGGCCGAACTGCCGTGGTACGGCGGCACCGAGCGGCTGCACCCGGCCGAGGTGCTGGGCCGGCTGACGGCGGCGGACGGCTTCCTGGCGCTCGCCCTCGGCCTGCCCGACCCGGTGCCGGCCGCCGCCGTGACCGGGCCGGCGCCGGTCGTGGAGCGGCGGG
>NZ_MECK01000425.1 GCF_014596465.1 Streptomyces sp. CBMA123
CGGGGCCGCCGGGGCGCCCGGGGCCGCCGCGAAGGCCGCCGCCCGGAACACCCCGGCGCCCGGCCGGGAGACCACCAGTCCCTCGGCGACCAGCACCGCGATGGCGCGGGAGACCGTCACCGGGCTGACCTGGTGGCGTTCCATCAGCGCCCGGCTGGCGGGGAGCTTTCGACCCTCCGGGTAGCGCTCGACCTCCCGCCGCAGGCTTTCGGCGAGTTCGGCCACGCTGCTACGCTCGTTCATGACGGCACAAGATAGCGCTACCCGCTGTGCGGCGATAGCGCCCCGGCCCGGCGGGCCCGCCTCCGGCACCGCCCTCGCCGCCCTCGGGGTGGCCTCCTTCTCGCTCAGCTTCCCGGCCACCGCGTGGTCCCTGACCGGCTTCGGCCCGTGGACCTCGACCGGGCTGCGCGGCGCCCTGGCCGGGGTGCTGGCCGGCCTCTACCTGCTGGCCTCCGCCGCCCCGCTGCCCAAGCGCCGGCACTGGCCGGGGCTGGTGGTCGTCTCGGCCGGCTGCGTGCTGGTCTTCCCGCTGCTCACCACGCTCGCCCTGCGGACCTCCTCGACCGCCCACTCGGCGGTGGTCATCGGCGTCCTGCCGCTGGCCACGGCGGTGATCGCGGCGCTGCGCACCGGCCGCCGGCCGTCCCGGGCGTTCTGGGCGGCGGCGCTGGTGGGGGCGGTGGCCGTGCTCGCCTTCACGCTGCTGCAGAGCCACGGCCGGCCGGCCGTCGCCGACCTCTACCTGGTCGTCGGCCTGCTGGTCTGCGCGGCCGGGTACGCGGAGGGCGGGCGGCTGTCCCGGGACCTCCCGGGCGCCCAGGTGATCGCCTGGGCGGTGGTGGCCGCGCTGCCCGTGATGCTGCTGACCTCCGGGTACGGGCTGGCCGTCGAGCCGGTGCACCCCGGCGCGAAGGCGCTGGCCGGGCTGGGGTACATCGCGGCGGTCTCGCAGTTCGCCGGGTTCGTGCTCTGGTACCGGGGGATGGCGGAGATCGGCGTGCCGCGGGCGAGTCAGCTGCAGCTCGCCCAGCCGCTGCTGACGCTGGTGTGGTCGGTGCTGCTGCTGGGCGAGGACCTGCCGGTGGCCGCGCCGGTGACGGCGGCGGTGGTGCTGGTCTGCATCGCGGTCACCCAGCGGGCCCGGGCGTAGGGCCCGGGTGTAGGGCCCGGGCCCGCTCGTACACCCCGGGCCCGCTCGTACGCCCCCGGCCAGCTCGTACGCCCCCGAACCCTCGGTCCGAGCCGTCCGGAGGAGCCCTCCGCTCGTTAGGATGAGCCCGCGCCCCGCGTCGGTCCGGGGTGCGGCATCCGGAGGGAGTGGGCCGTCATGGCAGACGAGAGGCACGCCCCGGCGTCCGGAGACGCGCCGGCCCGACGGCGCGGCCAGGGCGAGCTGGAGGCGCAGGTGCTGGCGGTGCTCCAGCGGGCGCCCGGCCCGGCCACCGCGGGGTGGGTCCAGGAACGCCTGGAGGGCGATCTGGCGTACACCACGGTGATGACCATCCTGTCCCGGCTGCACGCCAAGAACGCCGTCTCCCGGAGCCGCGCCGGCCGCTCGTACCTGTGGCAGGCCTCGGCCGACGCCGCCGGGCTGGCCGCGCTGCGGATGCGGCGGATGCTCGACGGCGAGGCGGACCGGGACGCCGTGCTCGCCAGCTTCGTCACCGCGCTGCTGCCGCACGACGAGGAACTGCTGCGGGCGCTGTTGGACGCCGCGTCCGCGGATCCGGCACCGGCCGACCGTGAGAGCTGACCCGTGGGCTTCTTCGTCTTCCTCCCGCTCATCCTGCCGCTGACCGCGGTGCCGATCGCCCGGCTGACCGAGCAGCACCTGCACCCGCGCGGCGCCGCCCGGCTGATGACCGTGATCAGCGCCGTGATGGCGGTGTGCAGCGTGCTCTGCCTCGGGCTGATCGGCGTGGTGGGCACCGCGCAGATCCCAGGCAACCCGCTGCCGGACAGCTGGTCCGACCCGGAGGTGCGGCACGCGCTGCCGTACCACGAGACCGTCGGCACGGCGGCGATGTGGCTGCTGGTGCTGGTCGGCTTCGCCTGCTGCCGGACGGTCGTACGGCACCTGCGGGTCCGCTCCCGGGCCCGGCGGGCGCTGGCCGGGCTGCCCGACGGGCCGGCCGAGGCCGGTGACCTCGCGGTGCTGCCGGACCGCAGCCCGTACGCCTACGCGCTGCCCGGCTCGCCCGGGCGGGTGGTGGTCTCCACCGGGATGCTGGACGGGCTGGCCGAGGACGAGCGGGAGGCGCTGCTCGCCCACGAGCGGGCGCACCTGCGCCACCGCCACCACCGCTACCTGCTGACCACCCAGCTCGCCGCCTGCGTCAACCCGTTCCTGCGGCCGCTGCAGGACGCGGTGGCGTTCAGCGCGGAGCGGTGGGCGGACGAGGAGTCGGCCCAGGCGGTGGGGGACCGGCGGATCACCGCCCGGGCGGTGGCCCGGGCGGCCCTGGTCTCGCAC
>NZ_MECK01000426.1 GCF_014596465.1 Streptomyces sp. CBMA123
CCCTCCCCCGCCCCCCCCCCCCCTTTCCCCCGGGCCGTCCCCTCTTCCCCCCCCCCCCCCCCCCCTCGCCCCCCCCAGCCGCGCCCGGTCCTGCTCGTCCCCGGCCTCGTCCGGGGCGGCGGCCGGGCCGCTCTCGCGCAGCAGCACCCGGGCCGGGCGGTCCTCGCCGGCGGGCAGCACGTCCAGCACCAGGAAGTGCGTACCGGGCGGGAACACCACCTCGGGATCCCCGTCCTCGGCGATCACGGACGTCCGGCGGCCGGTCGCGGACCACACCAGGAACTCCACGTCCGTCCCCGGCACCACCTCCGCCTCCGCCGTCCCCACCACGGGCGCCGGCTCCACCAGCAGCGTGCCGCGCGCGTACTGCCCCAGCACGCCCTCGCCCGCCTCGGCACCCAGCAGCACGGCGCCCCGGTGATTGGGCAGCCGGCGCAGCCCCGACCCCAGACAGGCCAGGTAGCAGGCCAACGGCCCGTCGCCGGCACCGGACCGGCGCGCCGCCTCGACCAACTCGGCGCGGTGCACCGGGATTCCGGTGTCGGCGTGGTGCAGGTAGACCGCCGCCAGGTCGTCCTTCAGGTCGTCACGGGCCTGCGCGCGCAGCGCCGGCATCCGCAGCGCGGCCTGCTCGGCCCGGCTGGCGTAACGGTGGAAGTGCGCACCCAGCAGCGCCCGGAAGGCGGCCCGCTCGGCGGCCGTGGACACCCGCCCGGCGGCGGCGGGCGGGACGAGGAGCCGGGGTATGGCGCGGACGGCCTCCGGGGCTTGCGGGGCTTGCGGGGTGGGGGAGTTGGGGGTTTCGGGGCCGGTCGGGTCGGGCGCGGGAGTGAGGGTGGTGCCGCTTTCGGGGGAGGGGGTGGCCTGAGAGGTCTGCGGGGCAGGGGAGTTGGGGGCGGTGGTGCTCTCGGTTGTGGTGGTCGGTGCCGTGGCGGGGGTGGCGGGTTCCGGCAGGGAGGGTGACTCGCTGTCGTTTCCGGTCGGGGGCAGGGTGGTCTGCGGGGTGGGGGTGTCGGGGGTTTCGGGGGCGGCCGGGCCGGGGGTGGGGGCGGCCTGAGAGGTCCGCGGGGTGGGGGAGTCGGGGGCGGTGGTGCTCTCCGTCATGGTGGTCGGTGCCGTGGCGGGGGTGATGGGCTCCGGCAGGACGGGCGGCTCGCTGCCGCTGTCGGGGGCGCACTGCCCGGCCTGCGGGGAGGGGGAGTCGGGAGTTTCGGGAGTGGCCGGAGCGGGAGTGGCCGGAGCGGGCGTCGCGGGGCCGGCCGCGTGGGGCCGGCGGACGGCGGGGGCACCGGGGAGGAGCAGACGCGGGGCCGGGGCGCCCGGGTCGGTGAGGGCGGACACCAGGTCGTCCAGGATGTCGAGCACCTCGGCGGGCGCCGTCCGGTCGGCCGAACCCGCGATGAGCGTCGGCCGGGCCGGGTCCGGGTCGAGCAGGCGGGGGCTGCGGTCGCTCGGCGGCTCCTCGGGGCGCAGCCACAGTCCGGCGGGGACGGCCTCCAGGCGCCAGCCCGCGACCGGTGCCTGGTGGAGCGCGGGTCCGCAGGCCGCGAAGGCCGCGGGGAGGGGGCGCCAGGCGGAGGCGATCACGCGGCCGAGTGCGGGGGAGGCGGTCAGTTCGGTCAGCCACGGTTCCCAGGCCTGGGCCCCGTCGGCGGCCAGGACGCGGGAGGACCAGCCGTGCGCGGTGCGCGTCGGCAGGCCGACGGCGGCCCGGACCTCGCGGCCCAGTGCGGCCGCGAGCACGGCGGTCAGGGTGACCAGCGCCGAGGTGCCGGCCCAGGGCGCGCTGACCAGCAGGTCGGCCGGGGACGTCCCGGGCGGGCCCAGCCGGGCGGCGGCGGTGGCGATGGCGGCGACATCGGCGACCGGGGGCAGGGGGGCGTCCGGGCGGCCCACCACCAGGACCGGCGTGCCGGGCGCCGCCGCGGCACCCAGCAGCGGCCCCGGCGGGACGGCCGGGGCGGGCGCACCGTGGAACCAGAAGCCGTACGGCAGCACGGTCATCAGCGGATCGGCCGCGCCGTCCGGAGGCCCGGCCGCGGCGGGCGCGGCGACGGCGGGCTCGGGGGCACGGCCGGGACCGGGCCCGCTGGGCACTGCTGCTGACGCCGTTTCGGGCGCCGTCGGGGCCGCTGCCGTCGGTGCGATCGGCGGTGCCGTCGGTGCCGCGTTCACCCGGCCCGGCACGACGGCGGGCGCCGCGAGGGTGGGCTCGGGGGCACGGCCGGGACCGGGCCCGGTGGGCACTGCTGCTGACGCCGTTTCGGGTGTCGTCGGGGCCGCTGCCGTCGGTGTGATCGGCGGGGCCGTCTCGGGCGTCGTCGGGGCCGTCGGTGCCGCGTTCACCCGGCCCGGCACGACGGCGGGCGCGGCGACGGCGGGCTCGGGGGCACGGCCGGGACCGGGCCCGCTGGGCACCGCTGCTGACGCCGCCTCGGGCACCGCCGGCGCGGTCGGTGCGGGCGCCGCCGCCGC
>NZ_MECK01000427.1 GCF_014596465.1 Streptomyces sp. CBMA123
CAGCAGGCCGCCGCCCCGCAGCAGACCGCCCACGGCGCCCCGCTCGGCTACACCGCCGCCGTCGAGCTGTCCTCCGACCGGCTGCTGCGCAGCCAGCCCAAGCAGCAGCGCCAGCAGCCGCGGTTCCAGTTCGGCGGGAAGGCCGCGGCGGCCGAGAAGGCCCGCAAGCTGGAGACCATCCGCACCCCGGTGATGAGCTGCTACCGGATCGCCGTGATCAGCCTCAAGGGCGGCGTCGGCAAGACCACGACCACCACCGCGCTCGGCGCGACCCTGGCCAGCGAGCGCCAGGACAAGGTGATCGCGATCGACGCCAACCCGGACGCCGGCACCCTGGGCCGCCGGGTCAAGCGCCAGACCGGCGCGACCATCCGCGACCTGGTGACGGCGATCCCGCACCTGCGCAGCTACATGGACATCCGTCAGTTCACCTCGCAGGACCTGAACTCGGGCCTGGAGATCCTGGCGAACGACGTCGACCCGGCCGTCTCGACCACCTTCAACGACTCGGACTACCGCCAGGTCATCGACGTGCTGGGCCGCCAGTACCCGATCATCCTGACCGACTCCGGCACCGGCCTGCTGTACAGCGCGATGCGCGGGGTGCTGGACCTCGCCGACCAGCTGATCATCGTCTCCACCCCGAGCGTGGACGGCGCCTCCAGCGCCTCGACCACCCTGGACTGGCTCTCCGCGCACGGCTACGCCGACCTGGTGCAGCGCAGCATCACGGTGGTCTCCGGGGTGCGCGAGACCAGCAAGATGATCAAGGTCGAGGACATCGTCGCGCACTTCCAGACCCGCTGCCGCGGCGTCATCGTGGTGCCCTTCGACGAAAGCCTGGCCGCCGGTGCCGAGGTCAACCTCGACATGATGCGGCCCAAGGTCCGCGAGGCGTACTTCGAGCTGGCCACCCTGGTCGGCGAGGACATCGCCCGGGCCCAGCAGGCGGCCGCCCAGCAGGCCGGCTGGCAGCAGCAGGCCCAGGCCGGGTACCAGCAGCAGCCGCAGCCGTACGCCGACCCCCAGCAGCAGGGCTACCCCGGCCAGGCGGCCCAGCCCGTCCCCGGGGCGCCGTGGGCGCCACAGCCCGGCCAGGCCCCGCCGCCACCCGGGTACGGCTACCCGCAGCAGCCCGCCCCCGGAGCCCCCTGGCCGCAGCAGCCGGGCGCCCCGCAGCCGGGCCCGGGCTACGGCTACCCGCCGCAGGCGCCGCCCCAGCAGTGACGACGGAAGGGCCCGCCGACTCCGAAGTCGGCGGGCCCTTCCACATCCGGCCGGGATCAGGCCTCGGTCAGCTCCCGGGCCTGCTTGACGTCGTCGGCCATCCGGTCCAGCAGCGCCTCGATGGAGTGGAACTTCTCCATCCCGCGCAGGTAGGCCAGGAAGTCCACGGCCACGTGCAGCCCGTACAGGTCCAGGCCGACCCGGTCGATGGCGTACGCCTCGACGGTGCGGGCGGTGCCGTCGAAGGTCGGGTTGGTGCCGACCGAGATCGCCGCCGGCATCCTCTCGCCCTCGGCGGTCAACCAGCCCGCGTACACGCCGTCGGCCGGGACGGCGCTGTGCGGCACGGTCTCCACATTGGCGGTCGGGTAGCCGAGCTCGCGGCCGCGCTGCGCCCCGCGCACCACCACGCCCTCGACCCGGTGCGGGCGGCCGAGCACCTCGTTGGCGCCGGCCATGTCCCCGGTCTCGACCAGGCGGCGGGTCAGGCTGGAGGAGAACGGCTCGCCGTCCCCGGCGGTGCCGGACACCTGGAGGTCCACCACCTCGACCTGGAAGTCGTCCGCCCGGCCCAGCTCGGTGAGCAGCGCGACGTCCCCGGCGGCCTTGTGCCCGAAGCGGAAGTTGGGGCCCTCGATGACGACCCGGGCGCGCAGCGCGTCCACCAGCACCTGCTGGACGAAGGTCTCCGGGGACTCCTGGGAGAACGCGGTGGTGAACGGCAGCACCAGCACCGCGTCCACGCCGAGTTCGGCGATCAGCTCGGCCCGGCGCGGGTGCGGCGCGAGCAGCGGCGGGTGGCTGCCCGGGCGGATCACCTCGCGCGGGTGCGGGTCGAAGGTCACCACGACCGAGGGGAGGCCGAGTTCGCGGGCCCGCTCGACGGCCCGGCCGATGATCAGCTGATGCCCGCGGTGCACTCCGTCGAACGAGCCGATGGTGACGACGCTGCGTCCCCAGTCACCGGGGATCTCCTCCAGGCCACGCCAGCGCTGCACCCGACTGCTCCTAGTTCCGTACGGTGCGTACCCTCGGCACGCTCAAACGCTCACAACCGAACCCCTATAGCGTGCCATGCGCCTGCCCGGGCTCAGGCACCGGAAGGGGGGTTGGGCGCACCGGTGCGCGCAGCGCTCCCGCGGGTACGGCCCGCTCGGCCTCGGCGGCGGCGTACTGAGGGTCCCGGCCGGCCGCGACCAGGGCCCGCAGCCGGGCCAGCCGGGGGCCGTCCGGGGCCGTCGGG
>NZ_MECK01000428.1 GCF_014596465.1 Streptomyces sp. CBMA123
CCTCGAGGGCCGCTTCTGCTGGGAGATCCCGTAGCGCCGGCCCCACCCCCGACGACCCCGCACCCGACGACCCCACACCCGACGACCCCGCACCCGACGACCCCACTGCCCCACCCCCCAAAGCCCCCCCCCCCCCCCCCCCCCCCCCCCCCCCAGCAGCCGGCCCCGCCCCCGGCCAAGTCCGCCCAGCCCGCCCCGCCGCCCGCGCCCACCTACAGCGGCGTCGCCGGCCCGGGCTGCGGCGGATCCACCTCCATGCAGCGCAACGGCTGGTACGACGACGGGCAGAAGGGCTGGCGCAACAACTCCGGCGGCTACACCGGCGACGGCTGCGCCGGCGGCTTCGCCTCGATGCCGATGTCCGGCGCCTCCGGCAAGGACGACAGCAGCAACTCGGTGGTGTGGACCTTCAACACCGGCTCGCTCACCACCGGCAGCTGCCGCCTGTCGGTGTACGTGCCCAACGGCGACCTCAAGGCCGTCGGCGGCGCCCCGACCTACTACACCGTGCAGAACCAGTCCTTCCTCGTGAACCAGGTCTCCTACCGGGGCCAGTGGGTCTCGGCGGGCACCTTCCCGCTCAGCGGCGGCCGGATCGCCGTGGTGATGCACAGCCGCGGCCAGGACTGGGTCGGCGACAGCGTCAAGACCTACGCCCACCACGCCGCCTCCGCCGTCAAGGCCGACTGCACCGGCTGACCCACCCCCAGCCCCGTACCACCGAGCACCACAAGCACGGCAAGCACCACAGCCACGAACGACGGAGGAGAGCGCCCCATGGCCCGCCATGTGCTGACGGTCGGCGCGGAGCCGCAAGAGGGCGGCTACCGCACGATCGGCGCCGCCCTGGAGGCGGCCCGCAGCGGAGCGGTGATCAGCGTCCGCCCCGGCCGCTACGACGAGAACCTGGTGATCACCAAGATGGTGACCATCACCGCCGAGGAGGCCCGCGGCAGCGTACGCATCTCCCCGCGCCGCGGCGCCGTCGTCCAGGTCGTGGCCGAGGCCGTCCAGCTCACCGGCCTGGTCCTGCACGGCCAGGACGAGGAACTGCCCACCATCGACGTCCCGCGCGGCCAGGCCGCCCTGGAGGACTGCGAGGTCGCGGGCAACTCCTGGACCGCCGTCCTCACCCGCCAGCAGGGCTCCCTGGCCATGCGCGGCTGCCGCATCGTCAACCCCGCCGGCGCCGGCATCGTCGAGACCTCCACCGGCACCAGCGTCATCGAGGACACCGTCATCGAACACCTCGGCAGCTCCGCCGTGGTGATCGGCGAGAACGCCAACCCCGTCGTGCGCAACTGCGTCCTGCGCGACGCCCGCGGCAACGGCGTGTGCGCCAACGGCGAAGGCCGCGGCTCCATCGAGGACTGCGAGATCTCCGCCACCGACAAACCCGCCATCGCCCTGGAGGAACACAGCACCACCCGGGTCCTGCGCACCACCGTGCGCGACGTCGCCATCGGCGTCTACGTCAGCTCCACCGCCCAGGTCCTCCTGGAGGACTGCGCGTTCGACGCCACCCGCGGCCACGGACTGGTCCTGGCCGGCGGCACCGACCCGCTGGTGCGCCGCTGCCGCACCACCCGCACCAAGGGCCACGGCATCCACGTCACCGCCCGCTCCCGGGGCCGCTTCGAGGAGTGCCAGGTCAGCGACGCCCAGGGCACCGGCATCCTGGTCGACGAGTCCGCCAGCCCGGTCCTGACCCGCACCACCGTCACCGCCGGCGCCGGCGACGCCGTCGACCTCACCGGCGAGAGCGCCGCCGAGTTCGACCGCCTGGAGGTGCGCGGCGCCGCCGGCGCCGGGGTCGTCGTACGCGACGGCGCCAACCCGCTGCTGCGCCGCCTGGACGTCGCCGAGGTCGGCGGCCACGGCGTCGAGGTACTGCGCGAGGGCCGCGGGCGCCTGGAGTCCTGCCTGCTGGGGGCGGGCGGGCGCGCCGCCCTGCGGGTCGCCGACGGCGGCAACACCCAGGTCGGCGCCACCACCGTGCGCGGCACCGCCACCGCCACCGCCGCCGGCGGGACGGTGAACGGCGTCGAGATCGGCCCCGGCGGCCTCGCCTCGCTGCGCGACTGCGACATCGCCGACTGGAGCGGCGAGGGCCTGCTGGTCGAGGACGGCGGCGAACTCACCGCCGCCCGCACCCGCGTCCACGGCAACCGCCGCCACGGCGTCCTGCTCGCCGCCGGCGCCCGGGCCGCCCTGACCGGCTGCGAACTGACCGACAACACCCGCGACGGCCTGCGGGTGGACTCCGAGGAGCCGGTGCGCGTCACCGGCTGCACCGTGAGCGGCAACCGCGGCTCCGGACTGCGCCAGACCCGCCCCGGCACCCGGCTGGCGGTCACCGAACTGACCAGCCGCGACAACGCCCACGCCGACAGCCACGGCAGCGCCGAGGCCCAGCCCGTCGCCGCCGCGCCCGGCACCCGCCCGGCCGGCGCCGAACCCCTGCCCGGG
>NZ_MECK01000429.1 GCF_014596465.1 Streptomyces sp. CBMA123
CCGACACCGGGGGCACCGGCCGGGCCGCCCTGGCCGCGGCCCTCGCCGACGCCGCCGGCCGCGCCGGCGCGCCGCACGGAACGTTCCCCTCCGGCTGGCGCAACCTGCCCTCCCAGCCCCAGTCCAAGCGCTACCGGGCCGCGGACGGCACCGAGTCGGAGGTGCGCTACCGCCGGACCAGGGCCGGCCTGGAGGCCGAGGAGCACCCGGACGTCGAACTGGTCGAGGCCCGGCCCGATTACGTCGTGCTGCGCGAGGGCGAGGTCCGGCGCCGCTACGACGTCGCCCGCTACGGCGACCGGGTGTACGTCGACGCCCCGACCGGCGGCACCGCCCTCACCGCCCTGCCGCGCTTCCCCGACCCCACCGCCCGGACCGAACCCGGCGCCCTGCTCGCCCCGATGCCCGGCACCGTCCTGCGCACCACCGCCGCCGTCGGTGACACCGTCACGGCGGGCCGGCCGCTGCTCGTGCTGGAGGCGATGAAGATGGAGCACCGCGTCACCGCCCCCACCGACGGCACCCTGGTCGAACTGCACGTCACCCCCGGCCAGCAGGTGCGGCTCGGCGCCCTGCTCGCCGTCGTCAAGTCCCCCGAAGAGGCCTGAGCACGCACTCGAGCCGCCTGAGCACGCACCCGAACCGCCTGAGCACCCTCCCGAACCGCCTGAGCACCCTCCCGAACCGCCTGAGCACGCGCCCGAACATCCGGAACAGAGGAAGGACCCGCATGTCGGCCATCGGCAGTCAGCTCCTCGAAACGCCCGAACGCACCGCCCTGCGCAAGGCCGTCGGCGACCTCGGCCGCCGCTACGGCTCCGCCTACTACCTCGCCAAGGCCCGGGCCGGCGAGCCCGCCGAGGAGCTGTGGGCGGACGCCGGCAAGGCCGGCTACCTGGGCGTCAACCTGCCCGTCGAGTACGGCGGCGGGGGCGGCGGCATCAGCGACCTCGCCATCGTCCTGGAGGAACTGGGCACCGCCGGCTGCCCCTTGCTGCTGCTGATCGTCTCCCCGGCGATCTGCGGCACGGTGATAGCCCGGTACGGCACCGACGAGCAGAAGCAGCGCTGGCTGCCCGGACTGGCCGACGGCAGCCGTACGATGGCCTTCGGCATCACCGAGCCGGACGCCGGCAGCAACTCGCACCGGATCTCCACCATCGCCCGCCGGGACGGCGAGGACTGGCTGCTGACCGGCCGCAAGGTGTTCGTCTCCGGCATCGACCACTCGGACGCCGTGCTGTTCGTCGCCCGTACCGAGACCGTGGACACCGGAGGGGGCCGCACCGGCAAGCTCAAGCCCTGCCTGTTCGTCGTCCCGCGCGACACCCCCGGCTTCGAGTACCGGGCGATCCCGATGGAACTCGTCGCCCCCGAGAAGCAGTTCCAGGTCTTCCTGGACGACGTCCGGCTGCCCGCCGACGCCCTGGTCGGGGACGAGAACGCCGGCCTGCTCCAGTTGTTCGCCGGCCTCAACCCGGAGCGCATCCTGACCGCCGCCTTCTCGCTCGGCCTGGCCCGCCAGGCGCTCGGCAAGGCGGTGGAGTACGCGAAGACCCGTACTGTCTGGTCCACCCCGATCGGCGCCCACCAGGGCCTGGCGCACCCGCTGGCCCAGTGCGCGGTGGAGATCGAGCTGGCCCGGCTGATGACCCAGAAGGCCGGGCTGCTCTACGACGCGGGCGAGGACCTGGCGGCCGGGGAGGCCGCCAACATGGCCAAGTACGCCGCGGGCGAGGCCGCCGCCCGGACGGTCGACCAGGCGGTGCAGACCCTCGGCGGCAACGGCCTCACCCAGGAGTACGGCCTGGGCGCGCTGCTGGCCGCCACCAGGGTCGGCCGGGTCGCCCCGGTGAGCCGGGAGATGGTGCTCAACTTCGTCGCCCAGCACACCCTGGGCCTGCCCAAGTCCTACTGACCGGGGGAGGCGGCGTCACCGCGCGTCCGTCAGGTGGGCGAAGACCACGGTGTTGGCCTCGTACCCGGTGCGCCGGTCGAACTTCCCGCCGCAGGTGATCAGCCGCAGCTCGGCCCGTTCGGTGGGGCCGTAGACCAGGGCGTCGGGGAAGTCCCGCTTGGGGAAGACCCGCACCTCGTCCACGGTGAACACGGCGGTGCGCCGGTCCTTGCGGGTCACCTCGACGGTGTCGCCGGGGCGCAGCAGTCCGAGCCGGTAGAACACGGCCGGGCCGGTGTGGCTGTCGGCGTGCCCGACGACCAGCGCGTTCCCGGCGGCGCCGGGGGTGGCGCCGTCCCGGTACCAGCCGGCCAGGTTGCGCTGCTCCATCGGCGGGGTGTTCAGCTGCCTGGCGGCGGTGAGCCCGAGTCCGGTGACCGGGGCGTCGACCTTGATCGCGGGGATCCGGATCCGGGTGGGCGCCGAGGCCGGCAGCGGCGGACGGGCGGGTGGCGGGGTCGGGCTCGGCTCGGCGACCGGTGACGGCGCCGCGGCCGGTCGGACGGCGG
>NZ_MECK01000430.1 GCF_014596465.1 Streptomyces sp. CBMA123
CTGCGCCTGGCCGGCGTCCGCGACCGCCTGTCGGGCGGCCTGCTGCGCCGCCGTCCGGTCGGGGGCGTCGGCCGCCGACGCCTGCGGTGCCACCTGGTCGGCCTGCTCCTGGACCACCGCGACGCCCGCCGCCCCGGCCACTCCGAGCGCGGCCACCGACGGGAGCGCGACCCGGAACAGCGCGGCCCGGGTAGCCGCCTTGGCGGCGCCACGGCGCTGCGCGCGGGACTGCTCGCGGGCGGCGAGGCGCAGCTCCGCACGGGTCGGGCGGGCGGCTGCTTCGGGAGCCATCAGGGGCTGCCTCCTCGGTGGGCCTCGGGCACGTCATCGGGCGAGGTAAACAGCCGTGACTGTAGTCCCACGCCCGACGCCCCGGAAAAACCGCCGGTTGTCAAGGGGGCGCACGGGGGTCTGCGCCGTGCCGGTACGGACGGTCCCCGGACGGGCATACCCACTGGTAGCAAGGCCTGGGGCTGTGACTTTGCCCTCCTCTTGGGAGGTGGTTCGGCCAACCGGGCCGGGTGGCGCTAATCTCCCCTCAGGTTGGTTGGTTATCGACCGTTAACCGCACCCGTGGGCCCACAAGGTCCGGTCGGATGATGGACGACGAGGTCCAGGAGGCAGTCATGAGTGTGTCGGGGCCGATCCGTGTGGTGGTCGCCAAGCCGGGGCTCGACGGTCACGACCGTGGCGCCAAGGTCATCGCGCGCGCCCTGCGCGACGCCGGTATGGAGGTCATCTACACCGGGCTGCACCAGACGCCCGAACAGGTGGTCGACACCGCGATCCAGGAGGACGCGGACGGCATCGGGCTGTCGATCCTCTCCGGCGCCCACATGACGCTGTGCGCGCGGGTGCTCGAGCTGCTGAAGGAGCGCGACGCGGCGGACATCAAGGTCTTCTGCGGCGGGATCATCCCGGACGAGGACATCGCCGAGCTCAAGGCGATGGGCGTCGCGGACATCTTCACCCCGGGCACGCCCACCCGGGACGTGGTCGCCTGGGTCGAGGCCAACCTGCGGACGGCCGGCTGAGTTTCGGCGCGGAGCGGGCCGGTCCGTACGTACGGACCGGCCCGCTCGGGCGTGCCCGACCCGCGAGCGCTGTCGGGTCGGGAGCGCCGCCCGTTCGGGAGCGCCGCCCGTTCGGCGGCACCGGTCAGTTCGGCGGCGCCGTCAGCTCGTTCAGCATCGCGGCCCGGAAGCGCAGTGTCCCGGCCAGCCGGGCGAAGGTCTCCGACCAGGCCGAGTCGGGGGCCGCCCCGGCGGCCAGCTCCTCCACCGCGGCGGCCGTCCCGGGGGAGAGCGCGCGCTCCGTCATCCCGAGCACCCCGCTGTGGCTCCACGGGTACGCGCCGGAGTCGGCGGCCCGGGCCAGCGCCGCCACCACGGCGGTGGACAGCGGCGGCGTCCACGGGGTGGCGCAGGCGCCGAGCAACTGGAAGGCCTCGCCCAGGCCGTGCACCTCGATGAAGGCGGCCGTCCAGGCGGCCCGTTCCTCGGCCGGGAGGACGGCCAGCAGCTTCGCCGGGGCACCGGTGACCCGCGCGCCGCGGGCCCGGCCGGCGCCCCGGGCCGACGGGACGGGGGCCGGGCCGAGCAGTGCCCGGGCCCAGTCGGCGTCGTGCTGGCGCACGGCGGCGCGCGCCCAGGCCTCACGCAGGTCGTCGGCCCAGCTGCTGCTGGTCTCGTCCACGCTGTCGCCGACCCGCAGCGCGAGCAGCTGCTCCGGCGTCAGGCCGGTGCTGTCCGGCCAGACCGCCAGTGGTGCGGCGGCCACCACCTCGCCGAACCACCAGGCCCGTTCGCCGCGCCCGGTGGGGGACTTGGGCGTGATGCCGTCGCGCTGCATCCGTTCGTCGCACTCGGCGGGCGGGGTGACCAGCAGGTGGGTGCCGCTCCCGGCGAGCCGGACGGCGGCCCGGGCCCGCTCGGCCATCCGCTGGGCGAGTGCGGAGCCGGGCAGGGTGGAGAGCAGTTCGGCGGCGGTGGCGCGGACGTTCTTGCTGCGGTCGCCGAGGGCGGCCTCCAGGAAGGGTTCGTCGGCGGGGGAAAGCCCGTCCTGCAGGGCGTCCAGGAAGAGCAGCCGGTCCTCGGCGCGTTCGGTCGGCCAGGTGCCGCGCAGCAGCTCCAGGCCGGCGGCCGGGTCGCGGCGGCGCAGCAGGGTGAGGTGGGTGACCCGCTCGGCGAACAGGCCCTCGTGCCACAGCCGGTGGTCGGCCGGGTCGGCCGGGTCGGTCGCGCCGGCCGGGTCGGTCGTGTTGGCCGGCTCGGGTGCGTTGGTGCGCAGCACGAAGCGCCAGTCGGGGTTCCGCGCGGCCAGCCAGCGGCCCAGCGGACCGGCCAACGCGACGGCGTCGGGCCGCAGTTCGCTGCGCGCGCGGGCGGCGTCGAGC
>NZ_MECK01000431.1 GCF_014596465.1 Streptomyces sp. CBMA123
CTGAGGACAAGCCCTCGGCCTATTAGTACCGGTCAACTCCACCCCTCACAGGGCTTCCATATCCGGCCTATCAACCCAGTCGTCTACTGGGAGCCTTACCCTCTCAAGGAGGTGGGAGTGCTCATCTCGAAGCAGGCTTCCCGCTTAGATGCTTTCAGCGGTTATCCCTCCCGAACGTAGCCAACCAGCCATGCCCTTGGCAGGACAACTGGCACACCAGAGGTTCGTCCGTCCCGGTCCTCTCGTACTAGGGACAGCCCTTCTCAACACTCCTACGCGCACAGCGGATAGGGACCGAACTGTCTCACGACGTTCTAAACCCAGCTCGCGTACCGCTTTAATGGGCGAACAGCCCAACCCTTGGGACCTACTCCAGCCCCAGGATGCGACGAGCCGACATCGAGGTGCCAAACCATCCCGTCGATATGGACTCTTGGGGAAGATCAGCCTGTTATCCCCGGGGTACCTTTTATCCGTTGAGCGACGGCGCTTCCACAAGCCACCGCCGGATCACTAGTCCCTACTTTCGTACCTGCTCGACCCGTCAGTCTCACAGTCAAGCTCCCTTGTGCACTTACACTCAACACCTGATTGCCAACCAGGCTGAGGGAACCTTTGGGCGCCTCCGTTACTCTTTAGGAGGCAACCGCCCCAGTTAAACTACCCACCAGACACTGTCCCTGATCCGGATCACGGACCCAGGTTAGACATCCAGCACGACCAGAGTGGTATTTCAACGGCGACTCCACAACAACTGGCGTTGCTGCTTCAAAGTCTCCCACCTATCCTACACAAGCCGAACCGAACACCAATATCAAGCTATAGTAAAGGTCCCGGGGTCTTTCCGTCCTGCTGCGCGAAACGAGCATCTTTACTCGTAATGCAATTTCACCGGGCCTATGGTTGAGACAGTCGAGAAGTCGTTACGCCATTCGTGCAGGTCGGAACTTACCCGACAAGGAATTTCGCTACCTTAGGATGGTTATAGTTACCACCGCCGTTTACTGGCGCTTAAGTTCTCAGCTTCGCCCCACCGAAGTGGAGCTAACCGGTCCCCTTAACGTTCCAGCACCGGGCAGGCGTCAGTCCGTATACATCGCCTTACGGCTTCGCACGGACCTGTGTTTTTAGTAAACAGTCGCTTCTCGCTGGTCTCTGCGGCCACCCCCAGCTCAGAGTGCAAGACTCGTCACCAGGAATGGCCCCCCTTCTCCCGAAGTTACGGGGGCATTTTGCCGAGTTCCTTAACCATAGTTCACCCGAACGCCTCGGTATTCTCTACCTGACCACCTGAGTCGGTTTGGGGTACGGGCCGCCATGAAACTCGCTAGAGGCTTTTCTCGACAGCATAGGATCATCCACTTCACCACAATCGGCTCGGCATCAGGTCTCAGCCTCAATGAGTGACGGATTTGCCTATCACTCGGCCTACACCCTTACCCCGGGACTACCACCGCCCGGGCTGGACTACCTTCCTGCGTCACCCCATCGCTCACCTACTACAGACTTGGACCGGCGGCTCCACCACTTCCCTTTGCCCGAAGGCTCCGGGACGGCTTCACGGCCTTAGCATCATCTGGTTCGACGTTGGCGCTTCAAAGCGGGTACGGGAATATCAACCCGTTGTCCATCGACTACGCCTGTCGGCCTCGCCTTAGGTCCCGACTTACCCTGGGCAGATCAGCTTGACCCAGGAACCCTTGGTCAATCGGCGCAAGAGTTTCCCACTCTTGTATCGCTACTCATGCCTGCATTCTCACTCGTATACCGTCCACGACTGGTTTCCACCGCCGCTTCACCCGGCACACGACGCTCCCCTACCCATCACAGCAGGCGTTGGCCCTATATGCTGCAATGACACGACTTCGGTGATGTGCTTGAGCCCCGCTACATTGTCGGCGCGGAATCACTTGACCAGTGAGCTATTACGCACTCTTTCAAGGGTGGCTGCTTCTAAGCCAACCTCCTGGTTGTCTCTGCGACTCCACATCCTTTCCCACTTAGCACACGCTTAGGGACCTTAGTCGGTGTTCTGGGCTGTTTCCCTCTCGACCATGGAGCTTATCCCCCACAGTCTCACTGCCACGCTCTCACTTACCGGCATTCGGAGTTTGGCTAAGGTCAGTAACCCGGTAAGGCCCATCGCCTATCCAGTGCTCTACCTCCGGCAAGAAACACGTGACGCTGCACCTAAATGCATTTCGGGGAGAACCAGCTATCACGGAGTTTGATTGGCCTTTCACCCCTAACCACAGGTCATCCCCCAGGTTTTCAACCCTGGTGGGTTCGGTCCTCCACACGGTCTTACCCGCGCTTCAACCTGCCCATGGCTAGATCACTCCGCTTCGGGTCTTGGGCATGCAACTGTA
>NZ_MECK01000432.1 GCF_014596465.1 Streptomyces sp. CBMA123
AACTCGCCCTGGGGGAAGGTGACACTGACGTTGTCCAGGGCGACGACCCGGGTTTCCCCCTCCCCGTAGACCTTGTTGAGGCCGGTGGCGCGGGCGGCCGCCAGGCCGGTACGGACGGCGGTTGCGGGGAAGGTCACGAAGACTCCTGGGAATGAATCGGATTGTCCTACCGATCCATCCTCCCAAGCCGTTCGGGCCCGATGCGTATGCCGAGCGGACGGTCGGCCCCCGCCGACCCGGCGGGGCGGCGGGGGCGATCTCCTCCTCAGGTATGACCAGTTGCCCGGAGGACCGAGGTCCCCGGTGGCGTGACTCCACGGGTCACATCACGCCCTCGCTTCACGCGGACAGGTCACGCCCTCGCTTCACGCCCTCGCTTCACGCCCTCGCTTCACGCGGACAGGTCACGGGTCACGTCACGCGGTCACTCCACCGCGACGCCGAAGGCCGTCGCCAGCCCGGCCAGACCGTTCGTCACCGCCCGTGCCGAGGGCGCGAACTGCCAGCCGGCGTCCGTCCGTCGGAAGCTCCCCAGCAGCATCGCCGAGTCCGGGATACCGCCGTTGGCACCCGGCCACTTCGCCGGCCCGTTCGCGCCCGGCCCGTACTCGGCGGCGACGGCCAGCCCGTACACGTAGCCCAGCGGCAGCGCCGGAGGCTCCTCCTCCTCGGTGGACACCGCCAGCACCACCTCGTCCACGGCGGCCGGCAGCCGGTGCAGGTCCAGGCTCAGCCGCGCCGCCCGGGCCGGCTCGCCCGGCACCGAGTGGGTCGGGTGCAGCCGGACGGCGCCGTCCGGGTCCTGCGGGTTGTTGAAGAACACGAAGTGCTCGTCGCTCACCACCCGGCCCCGGGCGCACAGGAACGCGCTGACGTCCAGCTCCACCGGGTCCCCGCCGGCCGTGCGGCTCTGCCAGCTGACCGTCACGCTGCTCTGCGGGGCGACGGGCCCGGCGCCCGGGGCAGCGCCGGCCGTGCTGTTCGCAGCGCTGCCGGTGTCGCTGCTCCCACTGCTGCTGCTTCCGCTGCTCCCGCCGCCGAGCCGGCCGCGCAGCCCCTGCTCGGCCAGCAGTTCCACCAGCTCCGGCCCGCTCACCAGGGTCAGCGGCTTGCCCTCGATGTAGCTGTACGAGCCCTTGCCGAAGCCCGCCGTGGTGACCAGGATGCCCTTGATGGCGCCGTGGTGGCGGACGGTGGACTCCAGGTCGCGTACGGCCGTCGGCGAGACGGTCTTCCGGTACCGCTTGGCCTGGATCACGATCTTGCCGCCGGTGACCGGGTCCAGGTCCTCGGCGACCACGTCCACCCCGACGTCGCCGCTGCGGGCCGTGGTCATCACCCGGAAGCCGCGCAGCCGGAACAGCTCGGCGATCAGGTCCTCGAACTCCAGCGGGTCCATCTCGAAGAGGTCCGGCTCGTCCTCGCCGAAGTGCCCGGCCAGGCTCCCGCCGACCGACTCCGGCAGCCGGTCCGGCTTCACCTCGTCCAGCCGTTCCGGCCGCGCCGACAACTTGCCGCCCAGGCCCTGGAAGCACTCCACCGGCGCCACCCGGTCCAGGGCCAGCCCGGAGAACTCGGCCCGGGTCACCGTCAGCGTCGACAGGAAGCGCTCCGCCTCCCGGCCGGTCGCCGGGTCGATGCCCAGCACGAAGCCGTTCAGCACCACCGAGTCCAGCATCCCGTCCCGGTCCGCCCGGAACAGCTCCACCGCCACCCGCAGCGCGGCCTGCGCCAGCACCTCCCGGTACAGCGCCTTGCGCTCGGTCGCGGGACGGGCCACCTCGGCCTCGCGGTCGTCCGCCTTCACGTACCGCACCCGGCCGGCCGCCGGCACCACATCCGGGCCCGGCAGTTCCCAGTTCACCACCAGCTGACGGCTCGACGCCTCCCAGGCCGCCACCAGCCGGTGCGGGAAACCCTCCGGCCAGGCCGCCGACGCGTACAGACCCGCCGTGAAGTACTCCTGCACCGCCTCCGGCTCACCCGCCCGCAGCCGCCGCAGCAACTCCTCGGTACCGGCCCCGCGTTCCGCCTCCTGACGGCGGAAGCCCTCCGCCCAGACCAGGTACTCCTGGTGGTACGCGGCCAGCCGGCGCTGCCGGTCAGCCTCCCGCGCCTGCGCGGCGTACCAGTCCTGTTCGAACCGGGCCCGGGCCTGCGCCAGGTACTGCTCGTACTGCCGGCGCACCCCGCCGTTGCGGGCCTGCGCCGCATCCGGCGGCGGCACGAAGTAGGCGGCGGACGTCTGGTCCGGCATCGCCACCGGCGCACCCAGCGGCCCCGGATCGAAGGGCGGCACCGGGCGCGGCGCCAGCAGCGCCTGCGGCCCGAACGCCGGCGCGGCCAGCCCGGCCGCCAGC
>NZ_MECK01000433.1 GCF_014596465.1 Streptomyces sp. CBMA123
ATGACGGTGCCCGGGGAACAGCAAGGCGACCTGTCCGGGGCACTGCTCACCCCGGACAGGTAAGGCTCACCTTAGCTGATTGTTCCCCTGGTCTCGCGGGTGACGCGTCCGTCCGGGGGAGGCCCCGGCGCACGCCCCAGCTGGCGCGCGAGCCAGACCGGCACCCCGCCCAGGGCGTGCACCAGCCGGGCTGCCTCGGCGCGCAGCCGCGCCGCCTCGGCGGGTTCGGACACCTCGGCGAGCGCGGCGAGCGCCGGCGCCACCCCCACTGTGAAGCCGAGCTGCTCGCGCAGCCGCAGTGAGGCGTCGAAGCCCTCCCGGGCGTTGCTGTGCTCCCCGCGGGAGAGTGCCAGCGCGGCCAGGTGCCGCCAGGTGTAGGAGCGCAGCAGTTCGTCCCCGCGCTCCCCGGCGCCCTCGTGCGCCCGGCGGTAGGCGATCCAGGCGGCGCCGCGGTCGCGCAGCAGGTTCTCGGCGACCAGTCCGCGCCGGAAGTCCAGCAGCGGGCGGCCCGGTGCGTCCGGCGGCAGCAGGGCCGAGGTGCGGCCGAGTGCGGCCTGGGCCTCGTCCAGCCGGTCGCGCGAGCCGAGCACGCTGGCCAGGTAGGCGAGGAAGCCGCGGGCGCAGGCGGCGGTGGCGCGCTGTTCGGTGCCCTCCGCCAGGGCCTCGGCCAGTCGTAGCGCCTGTTCCGCCTGGGTCCACTGGGACGCGGTGAACAGGCACTGTTCGATGAGGAGTTCGGCCCGTGCCAGGGCGACGGCCGGGTCGTTCTCGGCGGCGGGACGCAGCAGTTCGGCGGCCTCCTGCCAGCACCCCCGGGAGCGCAGCCGCCACACGGTGTCGCCCGGTTCCCCCGCTGCCGCCCGCCCCCGCCCCTCCGGGTCACTCGGGTTCCATCCGTGCTCCGACAACGCCACCTCCTTGTGTGCGCCATCCAGCAGGACGTGGACCTCCCCCTGAAGCCCTGCCGTCCGCGACCGTTCGCAGCGCGACGGCGGCACGACGGCATGGCGGCGGCAGGGCGAAAGGCCCACGCTGTGGCGGCAATTCAACACGGGGGTGAGCTTGTGCACCAGATCACGAGCGGAGGTTGTTGCTTTTGCCGGGCGGATGATCTAGTGGAGCGCGCGGGCGCGCCGCCACCGGGTCAGGAGGTCCAGCCGGTCTCCATCAGGGCCTCGGCGGCGCCGTTGGCGGGCTGCGGCACCCCGGCCAGGTCCAGGCTGAACAGGGCCACCAGCAGCTGCTCGCCGCGCACGGTGGCCTGGTGGGAGTAGCCGGCCAGGGTGAACATGGCGGCGGCCATCTCCTCGGCGTGCAGGGTCTGCAGCCACAGGCACTCGACGGACTTCACGTCGGCGGGCTCGGTCCAGGTGTCCACCTGGGCGACCATCCGGCCGCCCAGCAGGGTGACCCCGTCGCGCTCCTGGGCCTCGGTCAGCTCCAGGTCGTCGAAGCCCAGCCACTCCAGGTAGCGGGCGGCGGTGAACACCGCGTCCTGCGAGGTGCGCACCGGGTGGGGGCGGAACGGGGCGCGGTGGCGGAACGGGCGGGAGCGGCCCGCGGAGCCGCCGGGCGGCGCGGGCGGGGTGGGCGCCGGGGCGTTGACCGGGTGGGCCGGGTACGGGCGGGCGGCCTGCGGTCCGGGGGAGGCGAGCGGGCCGGCCGTACCGCCGCTCAGCCGGGTGGTGCGGTCCACCGGGAGCCGGACGGTGGCGCCGCAGTTGCAGGTGAACTCGGGCTGCGGCCACTGGTCGGAGCGGCCGCAGTGCGGGCAGCGCATGCTCAGCCAGGAGTCCTCCCAGGACCGGAACCGCACCTGCACCGGGACCCCGCCGCGCAGCAGCGGCACCTTCAGCGAGGCGCCGCACGGGCAGGGCAGCGACGGCGGCTCGTACAGGTGCTCGCGGCGGCAGGCGGGGCAGCGGATCGCCCGGGCGCCACCGCCCGCCCCCGGCCCTGGCCGCGCGGGGTCGTGTCCGGTGAAGTCGTCGGGCAGTCCTGCCATCGCGGGCTCCGTCCGTCGGTGTGGGGTGGGTGGGTGCTTCCCATGCTCCCCGAAACGTCCGGTCCTGGGCGCGGAATGGGGCAATCCTCAGGGATGGATCAGGGGCCGGTGACCGGGCGGAGCGAGGCCGGACCCTCCGCAGGGAGGATGTGCGGTCGGCGTACGGACGACGGTCAGCCGGCCGACCAGCGTGCCAGGTCGGCGGGGGTGTCCAGGTCGTCCGGGACGGCGATGTCCGCGCACTCGACCAGCACGAGCTCCGCGGCGTGCGCCGCCAGCAGGGCGCGGGCCCCGGCGTCGCCGGTGGCGCCCCCGGCGGCCTCGGCGAAGTACCGGGCGCCGAGCAG
>NZ_MECK01000434.1 GCF_014596465.1 Streptomyces sp. CBMA123
CCCCTGGGGCCCGATCGGCGCGGTCGGCTACGAGCTGGGCACCGGCGTCCCGGTGGCCGGGCCGCTGAGCCCGCTGCGGCTGGTGCTGCGCGCCCCGCACCCGGTCAGCCGGCGGGACGCGCTGCAGCTGCGCCGGGCGCTGAGCAGGCTGCCGGTGCCGGTGCAGGCCGAGCTGGAGACCCGCTACGGCGCCGTCCAGCTCGCCGAGTACGCGGCGGGGGTGCACACCTTCACCCTGCTGACGCCGTACGGGCCCCGGGAGGTCCACGATCCGTGGTTCCCCCGGGGCCCGTACGGGTAGGCGAGGTCAGCCGCTGACGCTGGGCGCGCCCGTCTCCAGGTGGCCGGTGAAGCGCTGCGACCAGGTGGCGTCGGCGTCCACCGTGACGGTGAAGTCGTACCAGCCGTTGTTGTAGGCGACCGCGTTGAAGAAGTCGCTGACGCTGCCGCCGGCCGGCACCTGGTACGTCCAGGGGCCGTCCGTGCGGTAGTTGCCGGACGTGATGGTGAAGGTCATCGAGGCGCTGCCGGTGTTGGCCAGCTTGAAGTAGACCGCCGGCTTGCCGGTGCCCGGCTCGACCGCGTACGAGGCGGTGACGGCCGCGTTCTTGCCGGCCTTGGTGGCGTCGCCCTTGAAGCGGCGCAGGAAGCGGTTGGGGCCGACCACGGTGAGGTCGTAGGGGCCGCCGCCGAAGTTGGTGCCGCAGTTGAAGAAGTCGCTGGTGCCGGCGCCCGGGTCGACGGTGTACTGCCAGGGGCCGCCGCCGCGGTAGGCGTTGGCGTAGGCGGCGAAGTGCGCGGCCCGGGTGGCCACGGTGCCGCTGTTGTCCATCCTGATCCAGACCTTCATCACTCCGCCCGAGCCGAACTCCAGGTGGTCCAGGTTGGCGTTCGGCTGGTACGGCAGGGCACGGGCCGGGCGGGTGCCGGGCTCCTGCGCGGGCAGCGCGTTGTTGCTCGGCGCGGGGTTGGGCAGCGGGCCGCAGGTGGACAGGCCGATGGTCTGCGAGGTGTCGGGCAGCGTGGGCATGCCGTACACCGGGTTGGCGAAGTCGAAGACCGAGGTGAGGTCGCCGCAGACCTGGCGGCGCCAGGCGCTGATGTTGGGGCTGGTGGCGGGCTGCCCGAGGGCGGCCGTCCACACCTCCAGGAAGCGCAGCACCGAGGTGTGGTCGAAGGTCTCGGAGTTGACCCAGCCGCCGCGGGTCCACGGGGAGACGGCGATCAGCGGGACGCGGAAGCCGAGGCCGATGTTGGTGGAGTTGCAGAACTCGCCGGCGGTGCCGGCGGGGGCGGCCGGCGGCGGGACGTGGTCGAAGAAGCCGTCGTTCTCGTCGTAGTTGATCAGCAGGACGGTGGAGTTGAACACGTTGGGGTCCGCGTTCAGGGCGTCCATCACCAGGTGGACGAAGTGCGCGCCGTCCTCGGGGGTGGCGTAGGGGTGCTCGGAGGACTGCTGGTCGGCGACGATCCAGGAGACCTGCGGCAGGGTGCCGTTCTGCACGTCGGCCCGGATCGCGGCGGCGATGTCGTCCGGGGTCCGGCC
Organism: Streptomyces sp. CBMA123; assembly: GCF_014596465.1. Lineage (GTDB taxonomy): Bacteria > Actinomycetota > Actinomycetes > Streptomycetales > Streptomycetaceae > Kitasatospora. Next base: position 1,547 of record NZ_MECK01000434.1, read on the forward strand.
GGTGACCTTGGGCACCGAGCCCATGCCCTTGACGGCCAGCGGGCTGCCGGCCGCGGCGCCGGTGAACTGGCTGAAGTAGGCGAGGGCGTTGTCGCCGAAGTTGTCGGCGGCGTTCTGGTAGACCTTCCAGCTGACGCCGGCGTTCTCCAGCGCCTCGGCGTAGGTCTGCCAGCGCAGGTTGGACTCGGAGCCGCCGTCGTAGGCCGGGCCGCCCGCGGTGCCGGCCGGGTCGATCGTCCCGCTCCAGTGGTAGGTGCGGTTGGGGCCGGTCGCGCTGAGCACCGAGCAGTGGTAGGCGTCGCAGATGGTCCAGTTGTCGGCCAGCGCGTAGTGGAACGGGATGTCGGCGCGCTGCAGGTAGCCGAGGGTGCGGACGGTGCCCTTGGCGGACACCCAGGAGTCCATCTTGCCGCCGTTCCAGGCCCGGTGCTGGTCGGACCAGGCGTGCGAGAGGTCGCCGTTGCACTGCGCCTGGGTCTCCGCGGAGCCGCTGTTGCCCGAGGGGTTGAAGGCCCACGGGTACTGGCGGGCGAACAGGCCGTTCGGCTGGTTGAAGACGCTGTAGCCGCCGGAGATCTGGATGGCGGCCTTGTCGGCGAAGCCCCGGACGCCCTTGAGGGTGCCGAAGTAGTGGTCGAAGCTCCGGTTCTCCTGCATCAGGATCACCACGTGCTGCACGTCGGTGATGGTGCCCGTGGTGCTGAGCGTGGTGCTGGCGGCGGTCGCGGCGGCGGCGCTCGGGGCGGCGGCGCCCACGACGTCGGCGCCGGCCACCGCGAGGCCGGCCGCGGTGGCGCCGGACAGCGTGACGAACTTCCTACGACTCAACTCGGCCATCAGACCGGTCCGTCCCTTCACTGGCGATGTTGTGTACACAACTCGGGGCCATCGATCGCGGAGCAGTCTCCACCGCGGCCGCAGCGGCCACCAGATGCGCGCAGCAGGGTTGTCGGACTGTTCGCCCGGGTGTCACCGAACGACGCCGGGCTGAACGCCCGGCTGATGCGACAAGGAGGAGGTGAACCGGTCAGCGGTCCTTGACCTCGATGCCCAGCGCCTGGGCGAACTGCGGCGCCAGCTCCAGCAGTTGGCTGGTGCTGATGACCGCCCCGCGCAGCCCCTGGTGACCGTCCGCCAGCCCGAGCCGGACGGCCCCGCGCAGATCGGTCTTGCTCAGGACGGCCCCGCGCAACCGGACCTCCTCCAGCGTCGAGCCGGGGAAGGACACCCCGGTCAGCTTCGCCTCGCCGAAGTCCACGTCGCGCAGCAGGCAGTCCTCGAACACGACGTCCCGCAGCACGGCCGACCGCAGGTTGACCGCCTCCAGCTTGCAGCCGCGGAACACCACCCGGCGCAGCGCGGCGCCGTACCCGGCGACCCCGGCCAGCACCCCGCCGACGAAGGCGCTGTCCTGCCACTCGGTGTCGCTCAGGTCGCAGGCCACCCAGCGGCCGGCCTGCACCCAGACCTCGTTGAACCGGGCCTGGCGCAGCTTGACCCCGCTGAACGCGACCCCGGTGAAGGCGCACTCCAGGAAGGCCGCCCCGGCGCCGGACTCGTCGGTGTGCTCGCCGCCGTCGAAGTGCGCGGTGTCGTAGCGCTCGTCGCTGCGCAGCGGGCCGGTGTGCGGGCGCAGCAGGTCGGCGTACGGGAGGTCGGCGAGCTGCTCGGGGACGGAACGGGGCATGGCGGCGGCGCCTTTCGGATCGGGGGCGAACGGGTCTCGCCCGCATGCTCGCACGCGCCACCGACAGTTCCGTCCGCACGGACCGCTGCCCCGCCGGCCCCGCCGCCCCCGCCGTCGGCTCGGCGGCGACGCCCCGGCCCGGCCCGGCCCGGCCGACGGCGGACGCGGCCGGGCCGGGGCGCTCAGCGGGTGCCCGGGCGGATCAGCCGCGCGCCCAGAGCGAGTTGACCCGGCTGCGCTCGGTGCTGTTGGGGTACGGGTTGGTGCAGGAGGTGCCGGGGCCGCCGCCCGACATCAGCTCGCTGCACGGGCCGGAGTAGTGGTCCGGCAGGCCGAGCACGTGCCCGGTCTCGTGGGCCGTCACCCGGACCGAGTTGTACTGCCGGTTCTGCTGGTAGTCGAGGAAGACGTAGCCGCGCCCGTGCCCGTCGGTGCTGGCGTACGAGCCGCGGCTGTCGTTGCCCTCGTAGTAGCGGAAGTCGGCGGCCGAGCCGGCCTGCAGCCTGACGTTGCTGACCGAGCCGTTCCAGATCTGCGCGGCACTGGCGATCTGGTTGCGGAAGGTCGGGGCGGAGCTGGCGTCGTAGGTGACCACGACGGTGGCCAGGGCCGGGTTGGCGGCCTGCTTGGCCTTGGCGGAGGCCATCACGGCCTGGAAGAACGCCTGGTTGTTCGCCGTCTCCTCGGCCGAACCGGCGTACGTCGAGGCGGTGTAGCCCTGCACCGCCGGGGCGGCGGGGGCCGCGGCGGCCGCGGTGGTGGGCAGCACGGCGAGGCCCGCCGCGAGGGCGAGGCCGAGGGTCGCGGACAGCACGGATCGCTTCATGTGGGGGCTCCTGAAGGGGTCCTGGAGGCAGGGGGGCTCCGGTCCTTGGCGCCGTGCCGGGTTGGGGGCCGGCTTGGGGGACGCCTGGCGACCGGGTGTCCCCAGAGCTTCGGGCAGCCCTGCGGCCGGGCGGATGATGTCAACCCGCGATAGCCCGGTCCAATACCCCTGTGCCCCGCCGGATTTCGGTCGCCTTTTACTCGTCTTGACCCAGCCATGCCCCTGGCATTCCGTTCCGGGGGCGGCTAGGCTCCCGGACGGGGAAGTACCCGTGCGGTGGCCCGCCCGTTTCCGGCCGGGCGGGCCACCGCGCCCGATTCACCTGCCGGGCACGTCAGTTGGCCGTTGCCACGCCGTTCGCCCAGAGTGCGTCGACCTGTGCGCTCTCGTTGGCGTCGGGGTGCGCGTTGGTGCAGGACGGGCCGGGGCCGTGGCCCGACATCAGTTCACTGCACGGCCCCGAGTAGTCGTCGGGCAGGCCCAGTACGTGCCCGGTCTCGTGGGCCACGATCCGCAGCGAGTAGTACTCCTGGGCCTGCTGGTGGTCGATGAAGATGTAGCCGTGCCCGTGTCCGTCGGTGCTGGCGTACGATCCGCTGCCGTCGCCCTCGGTGTACGAGAAGTCGCCGGTGCCGCTGGTCTCCTGGAGCTGGACGTTGTGCACCGAACTGTTCCAGATCTGCGCGGCGTTGGCGATGTCGCCGGCGAAGGAGGGGGCGTTGGTGGTGTCGTAGGTGACGGTGACGGACTGCAGCCACGGGTCGGCGGCCCGCCTGGCCTCGGCGGAGGCCATCACGGCCCGGAAGAACGCCTGGTTGTTCGCCGTCTCCTCGGCCGAGCCGGCGTACGTCGAGGCGGTGTGGCCGGGTGCGGCCGGGGCGGTGGGTGCGGCGACGGCGGCGGTGGGCAGGGCCACGAGCGTGGCGGCGAGGCCCAGACCGAGGGTCGCGGACAGCACGGATCGCTTCATGTGGGGGCTCCGAGTTCACGGTGCGCCGGTCCGCCGGGGCCGGTGGGGGCCGGTGGGGGCGGCTGCGGCGCGCGGTGGGGGCCGTCCCGGCCGGGGCCGGGGCGGTGTGGTGTCCCCGAGCTTCGACCCGTCCGGGCCCGTCGCGGATGATGTCAACCCGCGATAGCCCGGCCGCCTACCGGTGGGTATCCGCCGTGCGTGCCGTCGGCCTGCCTTGACTCTCTGTCATGTCCTTGGCGATACGGCTCGATGACGTCTATGCTCCCGTCGTGGAGCTCGACGTGAGACACCTCCGGGTGCTGTGCGCGATCGCCGACACCGGCAGCCTCCGCAAGGCCGCGCTCCAACTCGGCATGACCCAGCCCTCCCTCACCACCCAGCTGCACCGGATAGAACGGGCCATCGGCGGGACCCTGTTCACCCGCGAGCAGACCGGAAGCCGGCCCACCGCGCTCGGCCACTCGGTGCTGTCCCGGGCCCGGCCGGTGATCAGCGAGATGGCCGCCCTGGTCGCCGCCGCCCGCCAGGAAGCCCGGGACACCACCGGGCCCGACCGGCAACGACGGCTGCGGATCGGCAGCGTCGGCAGCCGGGCCGTCGCCGCCTGGCTGCGCCGGGTGCACGAGCGGCTGCCGGACACCGACACCACCATCCACGTCGACATCTCCGCCAGCGCCCTGCTGCGGATGGTCGCCGCCGACCAACTGGACGTGGCCTTCGTCTACGAGAGCGAGGGCTTCCCGCTGCGGGTGCCGCCGGACGCCGAGCACCGGGTGCTGATGGCCCGCGAGCCGCAGTTCGTCGCGCTCGCCGCCGGGCACCCGGCCGCCGCCCGCCCGGTCGTCCACCTGGCCGACCTCGCCGAGGACACCTGGATGGTCGACCCGACCGCCGACCACGAGTACGCCGCGATGCGCCGGGTCTTCAGCGAGGCCGGGCTCAACCCCCGGGTGGTGCAGGTGCGGGACAACACCACCGCCGCCGAACTGGTCGCCTCCGGCGAGGCCGTCCGCCCCTGCCAGCCGACCTCGCTGCCCGGGCCCGGCACGGTGGTCCGCCCGGTGCACGGGGACCCGTTGGCCGTCCGGCTGCTGTTCACCTGGCGCCCCCGGGTGCTCAGCCCGCCCGCCCTGGACGCGCTCTACGGCGAACTGCGCGCCGCCTACCTGGACCTGGCCAAGGTCAACCCGGCCTACCTGGCCTGGCTGGCGCGGCACGAACCGGTGCTGCTGGGGCGCCTCTGAGCGGGGCCCACATCCGACGGCCGCCCGGCCGGGCTCACACCCGCCGCCCGCCGAGCGAGGGTCACGGCCGGCAACCGCCCGGCCGGGTTCACCCCCGGCGGCCCTCCCGGCTGTGGATCAGCACGCCCACCGCGATCATCAGCGCGCAGACCAGGCCCGCCGCCGGCACCCCGGACCCGCCCAGCGCGGTGCAGGCCAGCACCAGCGCCGCCCCGACCGGCGCCACCGACTGGGCGACCAGGCCGCGCTTGGTGTGCCGGGAGTGCAGGTACCAGACGGTGACCAGGTAGACCGCGGTCGGCACGGTGACCGTCGCGGCGGCGGCCACCTCGGAGATCTCCGCCTTGTGCACCGCCGACTCCACCGCCACCTCCAGCCCGGCGCCGATCGCCGCCGCCGAGCCGAACACCAGGTAGTGCCCGTAACCCCAGGCGAAGGCCTGCCGGTTGGAGCGCAGGTGGTCGTGGACGGGCCGGGCGAAGTAGATCCACCAGGCCGCGAAGCAGATCAGCAGCCCGCCGGCCGCCACCGGCACCAGCCGGCCCAGCTCCTCGTGCTCATCCACCGCCGACTGCACCGCCACCGTCGCGGCGGCCACCGTCTCGCCGAGCACGATCAGGGTGAACAGCCCGTACCGCTCGGCGATGTGGTGCGGGTGCCAGGAGGTCTGCATCCGCAGCTCGGCGACCACCGGCACGGCCAGCTCGCACAGCACCCCGACCGGGATGACCACCGGCCGGGCGGCGTCCGGCAGGAAGAGCAGCACCGTCCAGCCGACCTGGCAGATCGTGATCCCCACCGCGTACCGCAGCGCGACCCTGCGCGCCTCGCCCTGCTCGCTGGCCGCCGCGCGCAGCCACTGGGTGACCATCGCCAGCCGCATCACCACGTAGCCGGTGATCGCCAGCCGCAGGTCCTGGGTGGCGAACAGCCTCGGCACCCCGGCGGCCAGGATCAGCACGCCGGCGATCTGCACCAGCGTGGTGATCCGGTACGGCACGTCGTCGCAGTCGTACGCGGAGGCGAACCAGGTGAAGTTCATCCAGGCCCACCAGATGGCGAAGAAGGCGAGGGCGTAGCCGCGCAGGCCCTCGCCGTAGTGCCCGGCCGCCAGGGAGTGGGCGAGTTCGCGGCCGGCCTGGCCGACCGCGACCACGAAGCAGAGGTCGAAGAAGAGTTCCAGCGGGGTGGCGACCCGGTGCGACTCGTCGCGGGCGCGCGGGACCATCCGGCGCACCGGGGGCGGGTCGACGTGGTGCGCTCGGGGTGCCGCGGCGGCGGGTTCACTGGACATCGGTGCTGCTCCGGGGGTCGGGAGGGGCGGACGGGGCCCGGGAGGGCCGCCGTCCCGCGCATCCTGGCAGCGGCCCGGGCCCTGCGCACGCACCGGCGCGGCGCGCGCGGCGCCGGGCTCGGAGGGGTGCGCGCACCACCGGTTCGCGCACCGATCCGCGCACCGGTTCGCCCACCGATCCGCGCACCGATCCGCACCCGTGCGACAACTCCGTTCGAACCCGGGCACGATGCCCCTTTATGCCCCTTTTCTCCTTGCCGTCAGCGAGAGTTGACGCCTCGGTGCGCGAAGTGGGTGACAGCGCGGCGGGTTTCCGGGCGCGCCCCGCGCGCTGCACCGCGCCCGGCCCGGCGGCCCCGCTAGATTCGTCCCCGGTTGGAAGCGAGCGCGGGCCCCCTGCGGGGCCCCACGACACGGGCGGCCTGCGGGCAACGCGGAAGGTCAAGGCCGGTGGCAGGACAGCGGGGGCGGCGGAGCCGACCCACCCGTGTCCGCACCACCGGCCTCGTGATCACCGCGCTGCTCGCCAGCGCCTGCCGTGCGGTCGCCCTCGCCGCCTCGGCGGCCCGGGCTACTTCTCCCAGCCGACCTTGCTGTAGTCCTCGCTCCCGAGGCCGAAGGCACCGTAGTTGGCGAGTCCCTTGCGGACCGCCGCCACGACCGGCCGCTGGTAGAGCTCGACGGTGTGGCCGAGCTCCCAGATCTTCGCGTCCGCCTGGTTGTAGAGCTTCGCGGCCTCCGCCGGGTCGACCGTCCCGGCCGCCTTCTTCAGCAGGTCGTCGATCTCCTGGCTGCCGAGGCGCGAGGGGTTCTGGAAGGAGTTGTCGCCCACCGGCAGCCGGAAGTTGGCCAGGCTCTTGGAGTTCGGGAACGAGTCCGTGTTGCGCCAGCTCGCGAGGTCGAACTTGCCCGGGGTGACGTACTTGGCGAAGAAGTCGTTGGCGGCCACCTTGTCCAGGTCGACCTTGACCCCGGCCGCCTGCCACATCGCCGTCGCCGCGGTGGCGAGGTCGAGCTGGGCCTGGGGGGTGCCGTCGCTGAGCACCCAGTGCAGCTCCAGCTGCTGCCCGTCCTTGGTCCGCGGCTGACCGCTGCCGGAGTCCTTCCAACCGGCGTCGTCCAGCAGCTTCTTGGCGGCGGCGAGGTCGAAGGTGGCCCAGTCGCCGGAGTTGTCCTGGTAGCCGGCCTGGTTGGGCATGATGATGTGGTTGCCGAGCGGCTTGAAGACCACCGGCACGCCATTGTTGGCGATCTTGATCAGCGCCGAGCGGTCGAGCGCCTTGCCGAGCGCCTGACGGACCTTCCGGTCGGCCATCACGCCGTTCCCGCCGAAGGAGATGTGCACCTCGTCCCACGGGCTGGCGGCCCGGATCACGGTGTCCTTGGCGTCCTTGAGCTGGCCGTACGCGGCGGCGGTGCCGGCCGAGGCGAGGTCGATCTCGTTGTTGAGGTAGGCCTGGATGCTCGCCGACTTGTCCATCACCCGGAAGGTGATCTTGTCGAGCTTGGCCCTGGTCCCCCACCAGGCCGGGTCCGGAACCAGGCTGAGGGTCTGCGCGGTCTTGTCCGCCGTACCGATCTTGAACGGGCCGGCCGTGATCGGGATCCGCTCCACCCAGCCCTTGTTGAAGTCGTCCGGGGTGGAGATGCCCGCCGCCGGGATCAGCGGGCGGAACAGGTTCTGCCAGTCCGCGTACGGCTGGGCGAAGGTGACCTTCACCTCGGTCGGGTCGGCGCCCTGCTCGACCGCGGAGATCAGCTCGTAGCCGGACGGGTCGGCGATGTTGTACGCCGGGTCCTTGCCGTTGCTGGTCTGCCAGTCCGCCTTGAAGTCCAGGTAGCTGAGCGGCTTGCCGTCCGACCACTTGGCCTTGGGGTTCAGCTTGTACGTGACGACCTGCGGCGAGGTCGAGGTGACCTTGGCGTCCACCAGGTAGTTCGGGTTCGCCTGGAAGGTGCCGGAGGAGTCGGTGCCGAACAGCGTCGGCTCCAGCGTCCGGATGAGGCCCACCGTGTCGGTGTAGGAGCCGCCGTCGACCTGGAGCGGGTTCCACTGGGTGATCCACTGGTCCAGCTGGAAGCGCACCTCGCCGCCGTCCTTGACCTGGTCCAGCGGCTTGGCGTTGATGTCCTGGGAATCCTGTCTCGGGGGCTCGCTCTTGGCCACGTCACCGGACGAGCCGCCGCCGCCCGAGGTGCACGCGGTGACCGCCAGCGCGACGGCGACGGCGAGGGCGGCCGTCCGGCCGAGGCGGCGGGCCGTACGGGAAGCGTCCATGAGGGTCCCCCTGGGATCGATGGCAGGAGTTGGGTCGCCGGAGGCATGACCGGGCTTGAGCGTGGGCACTCAATCCGGCACCGAGCCAGAGGAACGTAACAGCGGATCAGATCCGCCACCAGGGGGAGGAACGCACACCTGATCCAGACGTCACACGGGGCAATCCCGTCGCAACACCGCGGCCGCACCGCGGTGCTTCACTCTGACCTGCGTGTTCCCAACCACCCGTCCCACCCTGCCGCCTGACGCCCCGACCGGGCCCCGACCGAAGGCCACCAGCCGATGCCCCCCAGACGCGTCGACCCCGCCCCCACCCCGGGCAGCCGCTGATGCTCCGCTACCTGGCGAAGCGGCTGGCCTACTACGCGGCGCTGCTGCTCGCCGCCGTGTTCCTGGCGTACGCGATCTCCGCGAGCGCCCTCCAGCCGCGCACCTACTTCGACGCCAAGGTGCCACGCCCGTCCGCCGAATCGGTCGAGCGCCAGCTCACCGCGCTCAACCTGAACGACCACACCCCGGTCGTCGAACGCTTCGGCCACTGGGCCGGCGACCTCCTCCACGGCGACCTCGGCCGGACCATCCACGACACCCCGGTCACCGACGACTTCGGCCGCCGGGTCTGGGTGTCGCTGCGGCTGCTGCTGATCGGCAGCCTGCTCGGCACCGTCCTCGGCGTCGCCGCCGGCGCGTGGAGCGCGGTGCGCCAGTACCGGATCTCCGACCGGGTGCTCACCGTGGTGTCCTTCGTGCTGCTCTCCACCCCGGTCTTCCTGGTCGCGCTGTTCCTCAAGAACGGCGCGATCGCCGCCAAGGACGCGGCCGGCCACGAGGTCGTCCCGTTCACCGGCTACGAGACCCCCGGGCTGACCGGCGGCGTCGGCGCCCACCTCGCCGACTGGGCCCTGCACCTGCTGCTGCCCACCGTCTCGCTCGCCCTCGGCGGTCTCGCCACCTACAGCCGCTACCAGCGCGGCACCATGCTCGACGTGCTCGGCTCCGACTACCTGCGCACCGCCGAGGCCAAGGGCCTCACCCGCCGCCGAGCCCTGCTCAAGCACGGGCTGCGCACCGCCGTGATCCCGATGTCGACCATGTTCGCCTACAGCTTCCTGGCCATCTTCACCGGCGCGATCTTCACCGAGACGATCTTCGGCTGGCACGGCATGGGCGAGTGGCTGATCCAGTCGATCAACGAACAGGACGTCAACTCGGTCGTGGCGATCAACCTGTTCACCGCCGTCGTCGTGCTCGCCTCCGGCTTCCTGGCCGACACCCTGCACGCCGCCCTCGACCCGCGCGTGCGGGTCTGACCGGAGGTGAGCTGAGATGACCGTCGTCGCCGAGTCCGCCGGCCCCGACTCCCCCACCGGCTCCCCGGCCGGCACCACCGGACGGCCGCGGGCCACCGGCCGGGGCCGCCTCGTCCTGGCCCGGCTGCGCGCCGCCCGGGGCGCCGTCGCCGGAGCCGTGCTGATCCTGCTGCTGTTCGTGCTCGCCTTCGGCGGCCCGTACCTGACGCCCTGGGACTACGCCGCCCCCGACTTCACCGCACTGCACCAACCCCCCTCCGCCGAACACTGGTTCGGCACCAACGGGGTCGGCCAGGACGTGTTCGCCCAGACCGTCCGGGGGCTGCAGAAGTCACTGATCATCGGCCTGCTGGTGGCCCTGTTCTCCACCGTGCTGGCCTCGCTGGTCGGCGCCTGCGCCGGCTACTTCGGCGGCTGGACCGACCGGGCGCTGATGTTCCTGGTCGACCTGATGCTGGTCTTCCCCAGCTTCCTGATCATCACCGTGGTCTCGCCCCGGCTGCGCAGCAGCGGCTGGATCGCCTTCGTGCTGCTGCTCGCCCTGTTCAACTGGATGATCACCGCCCGGGTGGTCCGCTCGATGACCGTCTCCCTGCGCGAGCGCGAATTCGTCCGCGCCGCACGGTTCATGGGCGTCCGGCCACTGCGGATCATCAGCCGGCACATCCTGCCGAACGTCGCCTCCTTCCTCATCGTCGACGCCACCATCGCGGTCGGCGGCGCGGTGATGAGCGAGACCGCGCTCTCCTACTTCGGCTTCGGCGTCCGGCCGCCGGACGTCTCGCTCGGCACCCTGCTCGCCGCCGGGACGACCGAAGCCCCGGTGTTCCCCTGGATGTTCTACTTCGCGGCCGGGCTGCTGGTGCTGTTCGTGCTCGCCGTCAACCTGGTCGGGGACGGGCTGCGCGACGCCCTCGACCCCACCGCCGAGGGCGCGCCCCGTCGTTCCCGTCGGGCCCGCCGCGCCGACCGTTCCCGGAGGACGCCGAAGTGACCACCGCCGTCGAGACCCCGCTGCTCGCCGTCCGGGACCTGCGGGTGGAGTTCGCCGGCCCGCACGGCCCGGTGCCCGCCGTCCGCGGGGTGGACCTCACCCTGCGGCGCGGCGAGACCCTCGGCATCGTCGGCGAGTCCGGCTCCGGGAAGTCCGTCACCGCGCTGTCCGTGCTCGGGCTGCTGCCGGGCACCGCCCGGGTCGCCGGCTCGGTGCGGCTCGACGGCCGGGAGCTGGTCGGCCTGCCCGGGAGGGAACTCGCCGCGATCCGCGGCCGCAAGGTCGCCATGGTGTTCCAGGACCCGTTGTCCGCCTTCACCCCGGTCTACCGGATCGGCGACCAGATCGCCGAGGCCGTCCGGGTGCACCAGCCGGTCGACCGGGCCACCGCCCGCCGCCGGGCCGCCGAACTCCTCGACCTGGTCGGCATCCCGGCGCCCGACCGGGCCCTGGACAGCTTCCCGCACGAGTTCTCCGGCGGCATGCGCCAGCGCGCGATGATCGCCATGGCCATCGCCAACGAGCCCGACATCCTGCTCGCCGACGAGCCCACCACCGCACTGGACGTCACCATCCAGGCCCAGGTGCTCGACGTGCTGCGCACCGCCCGGCGGGAGACCGGCGCGGCCCTCGTCCTGGTCAGCCACGACCTCGGGGTGATCGCCGGTGCCGCCGACCGGGTCGCCGTGATGTACGCGGGGCGGGTGGTCGAAACCGCGGGCGTGGACGAGCTGTTCGCGGCCCCGCGCCACCCCTACACCCTCGGGCTGATCGGCGCGCTGCCCCGGCTGGACGGGCACGGCGGCCCGCTGGTGCCGATCCCCGGCGCCCCCGCGCCGATGGCCGAACTGCCGCCCGGCTGCCCGTTCGCCACCCGCTGCCCGCTGGCCGAGGACCGCTGCTCGACGGCGGAGCCCGAACTGGAGGGTGCGGACGGGCACCTGGCCGCCTGCGTGCGCTCGGCGGAGCTGGCCGAGCGGCGGCCCGCACCGAGCGAGGTGTACCCGGTACCGGAACTGCCGGCCGGGCCCGTGGCCGGGGACCGCTCCGGGCGGGCACCGGTGCTGTCGGTGAGCGGGCTCGGAAAGACGTTTCCGCTACTCAAGGGCACGGTGTTCAAGCGCAAGGTCGGCGAGGTCTACGCGGTGGACGGCGTCGACCTGGACCTGCGGGAGGGCGAGACCCTCGGCCTGGTCGGGGAGTCCGGCTCGGGCAAGTCCACCACCCTGTTCGAACTGCTGAGACTGGGCGCCCCGGAGACCGGCCGGATCGAACTGCTCGGCCACGACACCGCCCGACTCACCCGGGCCGAGGCCCAGCGGCTCCGGGCCGAGCTGCAGATCGTCTTCCAGGACCCGATGGCCAGCCTCGACCCCCGGATGCCGATCGGCGACATCGTCGCCGAGCCGCTGCGCGCCCAGCACGCCCCGCGCGAGGAGATCGCCCGCCGGGTGCCCGAGCTGCTGCGCCAGGTCGGCCTCGACCCGGACCACGCCGTCCGCTACCCGCACCAGTTCTCCGGCGGGCAGCGCCAGCGCGTCTCCATCGCCCGGGCGCTCGCCGTCCGGCCGAGGCTGCTGGTACTGGACGAACCGGTCTCCGCCCTGGACGTCTCGATCCAGGCCGGGGTGCTCAACCTGCTGCAGTCGCTCAAGGCCGAGCTCGGACTGTCCTACCTGTTCGTGTCGCACGACCTCTCGGTGATCCGGCACCTCGCCGACCGGGTCAGCGTGATGTACCTCGGACGGACGGTCGAGCAGGGCGAGGTCTCCGCCGTCTTCGACCGCCCCCGCCATCCGTACACCCGGGCCCTGCTCTCCGCCGTCCCGCTGCCCGACCCCGCCGCCGAACGCGCCCGCGACCGCATCCTGCTCGCCGGGGACCCGCCCTCCCCCACCGAGCGCCGCACCGGCTGCCCGTTCCGCACCCGCTGCCCGCTCTACGCGGGGCTAGGGGACGCCACGGCCCGGGCGCGCTGCGAGCAGGAGCGGCCGACGCTCGCCGGGGACGGGGCAGGGACCGGGGCAGGGACCGGGGCAGGGACCGGGGCAGGGACCGGGGCGGCGGCGGACCACCAGGCCGCCTGCCACCATCCGGGGTGACGGGGGACGTCGCGCGGTGACGCCGGGTGATCGGCCGAATACGATTCGGCGGATCGGCCCGGCGCCGTGTACTGTCTTCCACGTCAGCAAGCGCCGCTAGCTCAGTTGGTTAGAGCAGCTGACTCTTAATCAGCGGGTCCGGGGTTCGAGTCCCTGGCGGCGCACATGGCAAGGTCTCAGGCCGTCCACTCCGGTGGGCGGCCTGAGGCGTTTCCGGGGGCCGTCGAGGGGATCCCGGGCAACCGGGCGCCCGGACCGTCGAGCGCCTCAGCGGGTGTCGAGAACGGCGGAGGCCACCGCGTCCGGGCGGTCGAACATCACCAGGTGCCCGGCCGGCGCCGTGGTCCGGAAGTCGGCCCCGAGCAGCGCCGCCAGCTCCCGCTGCCCGGCCAGCCAGGACTCGGTGCCGCTGGTCCGGCAACCGTCGTCGGCGGCCAGCACGGTGATCGGCAGCTCCTCGGACAGCGGACGGGTGCGGCGCAGCCCGTCCAGTTCGGCGGCCATGTCGAGGTAGCGCCCGTTCTCCCGGAGCAGCGCGCGCAGGGCCCGGCTGGTCCGGTAGCAGTGCCGGACCAGCGGCGCCGGGGCCAGGTCCTCGTGCCGGACGGTGGACAGCCGGGCGGTCACCCGGCGGGCGGTCGGGCCGAGCAGGTACGGCACGGCGAGGGCGGACGCGGCGCCGGCCACCGCCCGGGCCGCGAGATCCCGTACGGCCGGTGCCGGGTACGGGCGGGCCCCCGGTTCCACGCTGCCGTCGACCAGGACCAGCCCGGCGGCCCGCTCGGGGTGCAGCCGGGCGAAGGCCTCCACGTGGAAGCCGGCCAGCGAGTGGCCGACCAGCGTGCAGGGCCCGTCCAGTCCGAGGCCGTCCAGCACCGCCCGGATCCGCCCGGCCTCGCCGACCAGCGTCGGGGCGGGCCGCTGCCCGGTGGCGGGCTCGGCGGCGCTGAGTCCGTAGCCGGGCCGGTCGAAGCGGACGACGGTGCGGTAGGGGGTGAGGAAGGGGACGACGAGGTCCCAGTCGAACCAGCTGCTGCCGAGGCCGCCGGTGAGCAGGCAGACCGGGCCGCTGCCCTCGGTGCGCACGTGCAGCGGGACGCCGTCGATGCGCAGGAAGCGCGCCCGGGTGACGGGGGCGGCGGGGGTGGTCATGCCGGCCTCCGGCCGAGGACCGAACCGCCGGGGGTGTCCTCCTCGTACGGGCCGTGCCGGCCGTCCGAGCAGGGTGGGGCGTCCGAGTCTGAGCCGTCCGGGGCCGCCGAGCGGGGTGGGGCATCCGAGTCGGAGCTGCCCGAGTCCGAGCCGTCCGGGGCCGCCGAGCGGGCCGAGCGGGCGACGGCCACGGCCAGGACGCCCAGCCAGAGCGCGACCAGCAGCACCTGGAGCCGCTGCCCGGCGCCGAGCGCCCAGGTGCCGCGGCCCGCCTGGAAGGCGGCGATCGCCCCGAGGCTCCAGCCGGTGGCCAGCAGTTCCGCGCCGAGCAGCCAGGGCCCGAGCCGGCGCACGGCCGGCCAGCGGTGGTGCCGGCGGGCGGCGACGGTGAGCGCGGCCAGCCCGGCGAGCACGCCGAGCATGGCGAGGCTGCTGGTGACGGCGTGCGCGGTGTGGGTGGCCGGGACCAGCCCGGCGGTCTCCCGGGCGGCGCACATCTCGTCGCTGGTGGGGGCGCAGCTGAGCGGCAGCCGGGAGTCGGCGGCGGTCGCGGCGCCGAACAGGGCCAGGGCGGACCAGCCGGCCAGGGCCCAGCGGTCGCGGCCGGGGGCACCGGGGCGCCGGGCCTGTCCGGTGCCGAGGGCGGTGCCGGCGGCGGCGAGGACGCAGAGTCCGGCGGCCAGGTCGGTGGCGCGGAAGAGGCCGCCCAGCGGCTGGTCCTCGGCGGCGAGTTCGCTGATGTACGCCTGCACCGGGTCGAGTCCGGTGCTCAGCACGACCTCCAGCACCCACGCGGTGTACGCCACGGCACTGAGCAGCAGCAGGGCGGCGACCGTCGTCCGTGCGCGGTCCGGCCGCTTCCGGGTGCGGGAGCGTCGGGGGTCGGGACGTCGGGGGTGGGGGCTGGGGTGTCCGGGCTGGGGGCTGGGCACGATTCCACCCTAACCGGGCAAGAACTCCACCCCAACCGGGAGGAAACGGGCGCCCGGAGCACCGGCGGGGCGGGCACGGTTCGAGGCACTCCCCGGAACCGTGTATTGTTTTCCAGGTCGGCAAGCGCCGCTAGCTCAGTTGGTTAGAGCAGCTGACTCTTAATCAGCGGGTCCGGGGTTCGAGTCCCTGGCGGCGCACAGACAGTTGGGGAGTCTCTCGCAGCAGCGAGGGGCTCCCTGATTTTTTGCCCTCGATGTCCGTTTTATGTGTGATGTCGGTCTCGATTGCCGTTCCGGTGGAGCCATGGGGCCCGCCCGGCTCGTCCAGGGCAGTAAACCGGAATCGGGACAAAGGTCCCTAACCACCGATGTCCCCGTCTGTGCAGGCTGGCCCGGTCCGCCCGCAGGAAAGGCCGCGCCTTGTTCCGTAACGCCCAGAGCAGCCGGCCACCGATCGGCCTCCGGCCGGTCAAACGGCTCAAGCGCTCCACCACCACGCCGGGCGGCAAGAAGCCCCGCCGGCCCAAGCGCACCGGCTGGCGCCGGCTGATACCCAGCTGGCGGATGACGCTACTCGGCCTCGCCTCGGCGCTGCTGCTCGGCGTCGGCCTGTTCGTGCTGGGGGTCGCGCTGGTGAAGGTCCCGGACGCGCACGCCGCCGCGACCGCGCAGAGCAACACCTGGCTCTACTCCGACGGCTCGGTGATCACCCGCACCGGCCAGACCAACCGGCAGAACGTCGGCCTGGACAAGGTCTCGCCCGCCGCCCAGCACGCGGCGCTGGCCGCCGAGGACCGCAACTTCTACAACGAGGGCGCCGTCAACGTGCAGGGCCTGGTCCGGGCCGCCCTCAACACCGCCAAGGGCGAGGGCACCCAGGGCGGCTCCACCATCACCCAGCAGTACGTGAAGAACACGTACCTGGACCAGAAGCAGTCGATCACCCGCAAGGTGAAGGAACTCTTCATCGCGATCAAGGTGGACGCCACCGAGAGCAAGGACGAAGTCCTCTCCGGCTACCTGAACACCTCCTACTACGGCCGCGGCGCCTACGGCATCCAGGCCGCCGCCCAGGCGTACTTCGGCATCGACGCCTCGGCGCTCAGCCCGGCCCAGGGCGCCTACCTGGCCACCCTGCTGAACGCCCCGAGCGCCTACGACGTGGCCACCGCGACCCCGGCGGGCAAGCAGAACGCCGTCAACCGCTGGAACTACGTCATGGACGGCATGGTCAAGCAGGGCTGGCTCTCCGCCGACGAGCGGGGCAGGACCACCTTCCCGGACGTCAAGGACCCGCAGCCCAACCCGGGCCTGTCCGGCCAGTCCGGCTACCTGGTGGACGCCGCCACCCAGTACCTCACCTCGAACAGCATCATCAGCGAGACCGAGCTGGCCAAGGGCGGCTACACGATCAAGCTGAGCATCGACCCGACCCGCCAGCAGGCCCTGCAGGACTCCGTCCAGGCGCAGCTGCGCGACACCCTGAACCCGGACAAGCGGAAGAAGGACGCGGCCGCCCAGGCCGGCGCCGCCTCCGTGGACCCGAAGACCGGCGCGGTCGTCGCCCTGTACGGCGGCGTCGACTACGTGAAGCACTACGTCGACAACGCGACCCGCCGCGACTACCAGGCCGGCTCGACCTTCAAGGCGATCGCGCTGGCCGCCGCCCTCGAGAACAACGCCAAGACCCAGGACGGCCGTACCATCACCCCGCGCACCGTCTACGACGGCACCAGCGGCCGCAAGGTCCGCGGCGGCAAGGGCACCCCGTACGCGCCGCCGAACGAGGGCGACAAGAGCTACGGCCAGATCACCCTGCAGCAGGCCACCGACTGGTCGGTCAACTCGGCCTTCGCCCAGCTCGCGCAGGACACCGGGCTGCAGAAGGTCAAGGACACCGGCATCGCGCTGGGCCTGCCCGGCAGCACCCCGGGCCTGGACCCGGTGCCCTCCATCCCGCTGGGCGCGGCCACCCCGAGCGTGCTCGACATGGCCGGCGTGTACGCCACCCTGGACAACGGCGGCAAGCAGATCACCCCGTGGCTGGTGCAGTCGGTGGACCGGGCCGGCGAGGCCGTGCAGCTGCCCGCGCACAAGACCACCCAGGCGATCAGCGCGGACACCGCCAACCAGGTCACCTCGATGCTCCAGGGCGTGGTGAGCGACCCGGGCGGCACCGGCTGGCGGGCGAAGGCGCTCGGCCGTCCGGTGGCGGGCAAGACCGGCACCACCGACGACCAGAAGTCCGTCTGGTTCGTCGGCTACACCCCCGAGCTGGTCACCTCGGTGGCCCTGTTCGGCCAGGACCCGGGCACCGGCGCCCAGGTCAGCCTGAGCGGCGTCGGCGGGATCGACGGCGCGGCGGGCGGCCAGTACCCGGCGCAGATCTGGACCAGCTACATGAAGGCCGCGCTCAAGGGCCAGCCGGTCGGCGACTTCCCGACCCCGGCGGACGGCGGCGACTCCGGTGCCACCGACCTGCCGACCGCCCCGAGCACGCCGAGCAGCACCCCGTCGACCGGCAGCGCCACGCCGAGCACCGGCACCGGCACCGGCAACCAGCAGGGCGACAACTCCGGCGCGACCTCCTCGGGTGGCTCCGGCTCGGGCGCCGACACCGGCGGGAACGGCACCGCGCCGACCACGGGCCCGACCACCCAGCCGACCACCCAGCCCACCTCGCGGCCCACCGGCCGGCCGACCTCCCGGCCGACGCCGACCACCCAGCCCACCACGGGCCCGACCACCCAGCCGACCACCCAGCCCACCGGCGGGACGGACGTGCTCTCCGGGGCGGGGGCCGGGACCGGGAACTGACCGGCTCCGGGCCACCGAAGCCCGCTGGATCACCGACCTCGGTCGCTGATCCGGCGGGCTTCGGTGATCCGGCGGGCTTCGGTGTGGGTCCGTACGTCGGTTCATCGATGCACCGGCGCACCCGGGTGAGGGTGCCATGACGGACAGTTGGAACCAGGACCGAATGACGAAATGGCGCCTTACCCAAGCGCCGGTATGACTGTCAGAATGCGCCGGTGCACAGATCAACGGCCTCGCCCACCCTCCCTCCGGGCAGATCCCTCGGCCTCGGACTCGCGCTGGTCTCCGCCTTCGCGTTCGGCGGCTCCGGCACCGCGGCCAAGCCGCTGATCGAGGCCGGGCTCTCCCCCATGCACGTGGTGTGGCTCCGGGTCACCGGCGCGGCGGTGGCCCTGCTGCCGATCGCCTACCGGCACCGGGACGCCGTCCTGCGCCGCCCCGGTCTGCTGATCGGCTTCGGCCTGCTCGCCGTGGCCGGCGTCCAGGCCTTCTACTTCGCCGCGATCTCCCGCATCCCGGTCGGCGTCGCCCTGCTCATCGAGTACCTCGGGCCGCCGCTGCTGATCGGCTACGTCAAGTTCGTGCAGCGCAGACCGATCACCCGGGGCGCGGCCATCGGCGCCGGCGTCGCGGTGGCCGGGCTCGCCTGCGTGGTGGAGGTCTGGAACGGCCTGAGCTTCGACGCCGTGGGCGTGCTGTTCGGCCTCGGCGCGGCCTTCTGCCAAGTCGGCTACTTCCTGCTCGCCGACGCCGGCCGCCGGGGCGAGCGCCCGGTCGACCCGCTGGCCGTCAGCGCGTACGGGCTGCTGATCGGCGCCGTGCTGCTCACCGTCCTCACCCGGCCCTGGCAGGCCGACTGGAGCCTGCTCGGCGGGTCCGTGGTGATGAACGGGCACAGCCTGCCCGCGCTGGTCCCGGCCGCCTGGATGGTGCTGATCGCGACCGTGCTCGCCTACCTGACCGGCGTGATCTCCGTCGGGTACCTCTCGCCACCGGTCGCCGGGGTGGTGGCCAACCTGGAGGCGGTCGTCGCCACCGTGCTGGCCTGGGTCCTGCTCGGCGAGCACCTGGGACTGCCGCAGGTCACGGGCGGTCTGCTGGTGCTGGCGGGCGCGATCGCCGCACAGACCAGCAAGCCGCCGGCGGTGGAGGTGGAGGAGACGGTGGACGGCGGGGCGGTCACCGCCGCCGTCGCCGGTTCCGTTCCGGTCGTCGCCGCAGCGGCGACGGCCTTGGACACGGCGGCGGCCTTGGGCGCGACGGCCTTGGACACGGCGGCCTTGGACACGGCGGCGGCCGGGGCGGCTGCCGCCGACCTTGAGGTCAGCGTCCGGCCCAGCCGAACCAGTCGAAGTGGCTGACCGGCCACACCACGGCCGACACCGGGCCGACCACGTTGCCCACCGGCACGGCGCCGCCGCCCGGGCCCTGCCGGTGCCAGCGGGAGTCCGCCGAGTCGCTCCGGTGGTCGCCCTCGACCCAGATGTAGCCCGAGGGCACCGTCACCGGGCCGAAGTCCATGCCCGCGCAGGAGTCGTCACCGGGGTGCAGGTACGGCTCGTCGACCTTCTTGCCGTTGACGCTCAGCGTGCTGCCGGTGCACTGCACGCTCTGGCCACCGGTCGCGATGACCCGCTTGACCAGGTAGTTGTCGTCCTTCGGCGGCACCAGTCCGACGAAGCTCAGCACCGAACTCACGGCACTGGTGAACGGGTTCGAGTCGACCGGCTGCGGCGGCAGCCAGTTCCCCGGGTCCTTGAAGACCACCGGCTGCCCCGGCTCCGGCTCCCAGCCGGTCAGCGGCGCGAGCTTGTTCACCCCGACCCGGTCGCCGACCCGCAGGGTGTTCTCCATCGAGCCGGACGGGATGGTGAAGACCTGGAACAGACAGGTCTTGATCAGCAGCGCGACCACCAGCCCGACGACCACCATCACCGGCAGCTCGATCCACCACGGCCGGGGCCGACCCCCCGCCCGGCGGGCCTTGCGACCGCGCGAGCCACCGGCGCGGCGACGGGCCTCGGCACGGCCCCCGGGCGCGTCCTGGGCGTTCCCGGCGACCGGTACGGCCGGTTGAGCCGGTACGGCTGACACGGCGGATTCGCCGGGAGCTCCGCTCGGCGTTTCGGGCAGGTTCACCGCCATCGTCGCTGCTCCACCTCTCCGGCTGGGGAAACCTGCACGCTACGCCAACCGGGGTGCCGTGCGAAATCCGGGACTTAGCCGCCCCTGACATCACCGAACGGCGGGCCGGCGCCGGAGGGCGGCCCTGGTCACCGTCGGCGGACGCCGGCCGGATGGAGCCCGCCGGGAACGCTGCCGCCGACGGCGAGGCGCCCTCCGGCGTCGGACTCAGCGGCGGTGCGCTCAGGCGCGGGCGATGGCCTCGTGGTGGCGGATGACCTCGGCGATGATGAAGTTCAGGAACTTCTCCGCGAAGACCGGGTCGAGCTTGGCCCCGGCGGCCAGTTCCCTCAGCCGCTTGATCTGGTCCCGCTCCCTGGCCGGGTCGGCCGGCGGCAGCTTGTGCTCGGCCTTGAGCCGACCGACCCGCTGGGTCGCCTTGAAGCGCTCGGCCAGCATGTGGACCACGGCGGCGTCGATGTTGTCGATGCTCTCGCGCAGGCTGGTCAGCTCCGCCCGTACCGCGTCGTCGATCCCCTCGGGCGCGCCGGCGTGGGGGGTCGTGGGCTGGTCCGTCATCGGGGCGGCTCCCGGTGTCTGGGGTGGGCGCCCGGCCGTACGGCGGCCGGGCTCGGGCCCGGGCAAATCTAACAGGGCCGCCACGCCGGACCGGCACCGTTCGGCGGAACCGTCCGGCATCCGGACAGCCGACGGACCGTCCGCCGTCCGGCTCCGCGGCCGGGCTGCCCGTAGGGTGGTGCACGCATGACCGGAAGTGACGACTCAGCAGTCCCTCAGCACTGGAGGAACCGATCGTGGCAACGACTCGCACCGCCCGCACCGCCTGGGAGGGCGATCTCCTGCACGGCAAAGGGCAGGTGACCTTCGCCTCCTCCGGGATCGGCGACTACCCGGTCTCCTGGCCGGCCCGTGCCGAGGAGCCCAATGGCAAGACCAGCCCCGAGGAACTCATCGCGGCCGCCCACTCCGCCTGCTTCTCGATGGCCCTCTCGAACGGCCTGACCAAGGCCGGCAATCCGCCCGCCAAGCTGGACACCCAGGCCGATGTCACCTTCCAGCCCGGCACCGGCATCACCGGCATCCACCTGACCGTCACCGGTGACGTGCCCGGGCTGGACGAGGCCGGCTTCGTGAGCGCCGCCGAGGACGCCAAGGCCAACTGCCCGGTCAGCCAGGCCCTGACCGGCACCACCATCACCCTCACGGCCAAGCTGGCCTGACCGGGGCGCACCCCGGCCCCGCCCCCGGCGCGCAACCAGCGCCCGGGGGCGCGGCTTCGGCGCACGCGCCCCCGCCGCACCTCACATGAGGTGGACCGGGGGCGTCCGAACGTTCCGCCATGCATGATCCCAAACGGGGCGAATCACCCTGCCGGCGGTCACCGCGCGTTGCCGTCCCGGCCTATGATCGGCCGAAGCGCCCTGTTCTCCACCCGGGTCCCCGCGCGACAGCGCCCCACGGCGGACGCCCCGCAGCGGACCGGCCCCGAGACCCCGACAGAGTGCGGAGCCGGCCACCGGAATCCCGATCGGCCAGGCGGACCATCGTCAAGCGTCAGCAGCGGACGGGAGCATGCCGTGCCGGGCCAGAACGAGGGGGCCGACGCACACCACCCAGGCGTGCGACACGAGGAATCGTCACACCACCGCCACCTCGCAGCACCGGTCCTCGATCCGGCGCTCCTCGTCGCACCGGCGGCTTCCCCCACCGGTACCGCTTCCCCTACCGGTGCCGGTGCCGCAGCCACCGCCACGGTCTACGGCACCCTGGAGGACCCGGGGATGCTGCTCTGCCCCACCTGCTCGGCCCCGCTGGCGGACGTCCCGCACTCCGGCACCGGTGACGCCCCCGGTGGCGGCACCGACGTGCCGGGCACCGGCACCGACCGGCTGCTGGCGGCCCTCCGGGCGAGCGAGTCCCGGTTCCGGGCCGCCTTCTGCGACGCCGTCATCGGCATGGCCCTGATCGACCCCGAGGACCGGATCATCGAGGTCAACCCCGCCTTCGCCGCCCTGATCGGCCGCGGCGTCGGCGAACTGGCCCGCACCCACCTGCACGAGATCATCGACCCGGAGGGCATGCCGCACCGGCTCTTCGCCGGGCTCGTCCACGGTGAGCGGGAAAGGTTCCGGGTGGAGAAGCAGCTCCGGCACCGCGAGGGCCACACGGTCTGGAGCAAGGTGACCGTCTCGCTGATCCGGGACGCCGCCGGACAGCCGCTCTACACCCTCGCCCTGGTCGAGGACATCACCGAGCAGCGCCGGCTCGGCGACCGCCTGGAGTACCAGGCCCTGCACGACCCGCTGACCCGGCTGCCCAACCGGACGTCCTTCTTCGAACGACTCGACGCCGCCTGCCTGCCGGCCGGCGGGGAGCCACGCACGGCAACGGCCTCGGCGGCGGCGGACGGCCGGCGGGTGGGCGTCTGCTACCTGGACCTGGACGGCTTCGCCGCGATCAACGAGGCCCTCGGTCACCACATCGGCGACCAGCTGCTGATCGCCGTCGCCGCCCGGCTGCGGAACGGACTCTCCGGACCGGACGCCCACCTGGTGGCCCGGATGGGCGGCGACGAGTTCGCCGTCCTGGTCAGCGACAGCACCGACAGCGAGCAGCTGACCGCGCTGGCCGGCCGGATCCTGGAGGTGCTGGAACGTCCCTTCGACGTCGCCGGACACCGGCTGGTGATCACCGCCAGCGTCGGCGTCGTCGAACGGCCGGTGCACGAGACCACCCCGACCGACCTGGTCAAGGACGCCGACGCCACGCTCTACTGGTCCAAGGCCGACGGCCGCGCCCGCTGGACCCTCTACGACCCGGACCGCGGCGCCCACCAGCTCACCCGCCAGCGCCTCGCCACCGCGCTGCGCCCGGCCCTGGAACGCGGCGAGTTCACCATCGAGTACCAGCCGCTGATCGGCCTGGCCGACGGGCGGGTGCACGGCGCCGAGGCGCTGGTCCGCTGGCGCCACCCCCGCTACGGGACGCTCTCCCCCGACCGCTTCATCCCGCTCGCCGAGGAGTCCGGCGCCATCGTGCCGCTCGGCAAGTGGGTGCTGGAGGAGTCCTGCCGGCAGGCCCGGCAGTGGCTCACCGAGTTCCCGGACACCGAGACCTTCGTGAGCGTCAACCTGGCGGCCCGCCAGATCTGGGACTCCGACGTGGTCGCCGACGTCGCCCGGGCCCTCGAACGCACCGGCCTGCCCGCCCGGCTGCTCCAGCTGGAGATCACCGAGAGCGCTCTGCTCGGCCCCGGCGGCCGACCGCTGCAGGCCCTCCAGGCCCTCGCCGACATGGGCGTGCGGATCGCGATCGACGACTTCGGCACCGGCTACTCCAACCTGGCCTACCTCTCCCGGCTACCGGTGCACGTCCTGAAGCTCGACGGGACGTTCATCGAGGGCTTCCGGGACCCGGCGCCGGTCGCGGCCGCGAGCACGGAGGCGGCGACTACGGCGGCTACGGACCGGTCCGACCGGCCTGACCGGTCGGCCCTCCCGGACCTCCGCTCCCGCCGCAGTGACGCGGACGAGCAGATCGTCGGCGCGATGGTGCAGCTGGCCCACACCCTCGGCTTGACCGTCACCGCCGAGGGCATCGAGAGCGCCGCCCAGGCCGAGCGGCTCCGGCTCACCGGCTGCGACACCGCCCAGGGCTGGTACTTCGCCCGGCCGGGCGAGGCCGAGCTGGTCGCGTCGATACTCCGGGAGGGCCGCCCCGCCCCGACCGGCCGTTAGGCGGGCGGGGCGGGGGGTGGGGGCCGCGGCGGCCGGCGCTCGGCGGGTCGCCGTCAGGCCGTGGCCGTCAGCCGCCGGCCGTCGCTGTCAGGCCGTCGCCGTCAGGCCGTACGCCTCGGCGATCAGGCCGTAGGAACGGAGCCGGGCCTCGTGGCCGTGGATGTGCGAGGTGACCATCAGCTCGTCCACCCCGGTCCGCTTGCGCAGGGACTCCAGGCCGTCCGCGACCTGGCCCGGGGCGCCCAGCACCACGTTGTCGAGCCAGCTGTCGATGAAGTCCGCCTCGACCGGGCTGTACGGGTACTCCTCGGCCTCCTCCGGGGTGGGGATCGGGCCGGGGTTGCCGCGCCGCAGCCGGAGCATGCCGAGGGCGGCGGAACGGGCGAGCCGGCGGGCGGCGCTCTCGTCGTCGGCGGCGACGGCGCTCACGCCGATCAGCGCGTACGGCTCGTCGAGTACGGCGGAGGGGCGGAAGGACGCCCGGTACAGGTCCAGGGCCGGGATGGTGTTGGCGCTGCTGAAGTGGTGGGCGAAGGCGAACGGCAGGCCGAGGCGGCCGGCCAGCTGGGCGCTGAAGCCGGAGGAACCGAGCAGCCACACCGGCGGGCGGCCCTTGCCCTTGGGCACGGCGGTCAGCCGCTCGTACGGGTGGCCGGCGGGGAAGTCGCCGTCCAGGAAGTGGGTCAGCTCGGAGAGTTGCAGCGGGAAGTCGTCCGCGCCGTCGCTGACGCCGCGTCGCAGTGCCCGGGCGGTGGCGGGGTCGGTGCCGGGGGCGCGGCCGAGCCCGAGGTCGATCCGGCCGGGGTGCAGGGCCTCCAGCAGGCCGAACTGTTCGGCGATGGCCAGCGGGGCGTGGTTGGGGAGCATGACGCCGCCGGAGCCGAGCCGCAGCGTCGTGGTGTGGGCCCCGAGGTGGGCGAGCAGGACCGCCGGGGTGGAGCTGGCCACTCCGGGCATGCCGTGGTGCTCGGCGACCCAGAAGCGGTGGTACCCCCACTGCTCGGCCCGGCGGGCCAGCTCGGTGGTGGCGGTCAGGGCCTCGCTGGGCGTGTAGCCGACGCCGACGGTGGCCAGGTCCAGGATCGAGAGCGGAGCGGGGGCCGTGCCGCGGGCGGTACCCCGGATCGCCTCGCCGGCCCCCGGTCCGGTTCCGCGCTCCTGCTGGTCCTCGGTGGTCATGCCGTCCGCCCTCCTGGCTGTCGTGGTCCGGCTCTCCTCCGAGCCGGCCGTCCTGGACGGCCGCGCGGGCCACAGAGGGCTCGGCGGTCGCTGCTACCGACGGGGGTCAACCACCGCCGCGGGCCCGCTGTTCCCGCTTCGGGCGCTCGATCCGGGTGAGATCCCGGCGAGTTCCAGGTGAGTTCCAGGCGAGTTCCGGGCGAGTTCCGGGCGCGGTTCGAGTACCGCCCGGATGAGATTCGAGTGAGTTTCCGTGCGTTGCGGCCGATTCGCGCCGGCCGGCCGACCGACCGTTCGGATGACTCAGGGCCATCAAGCCGACACGGATGGCGACTTCACGCCAGGGTCGGAAGTCGCCAGCCACGGCGCTCGCGATCGGCCGCCGGCATCGGGCAGGCTGGCGATCAGGAGCTGGGTCACCGAGCGGATCCGCGTTCCATCAGCAAGGTCGCCGGGCTGGACCAGCGCCGGACGACCCCTGCGAGCCCTCGGCGCGGCACCCCGCCCCGGGGGCTCGTTCCGTTTCCGGCCCCCGCCCCCACCCGCACTCCCCGACCTGTCGCCGCCGGCTCCGGAGCCCCGCCCAGTCGTGAGTGGGCCGCGCGGCGCCACCGGATCGGGGGGCCGTGATCACCTGCCGTGACCCCGGTGCCCCGGGGTGCTTCATGAGATGAAAAGTCGAGGCGTTAGCGTTGACCTCCGAGCCACCTGCTCCACCAGGGCGGCGTGGAGGGAGTAGGGCCTTGAACTTCTTGGCGGCGATCGGATCCTCGTGGATCTGCGCCCTCGCGCTCTTCGCCGTACTCGGCGACGCACTGCTCCCCTTCATCCCGAGCGGCACGCTGGTCATCCTGGCCGTGCTCAAGACGGCTCAGATCAACGGTGCTCCGATACTGCTCGGCCTGGGCGTGGCGGTGGCCTCCTTCCTGGGCGACCTGCTGCTGCTCCACCTCGCACGGCGCGGCGCCCCGGGTCTGCAGCGCAGACTGGCCCGACGCCCGAAACTGGCGGCCAGCGTCACCAGGGTCCAGCAGTCACTGATCGAGCGCCCGCACGGCGGGGCGGCCGCGATGGTCGTGGTCGCACGGTTCGTCCCCGCCGGGCGGACCGTCCTGGACCTGGCCATCGGCCACTCCCCCGCCCATCCGCACCGCTTCCTGCACTGGTCGGCGCTGGCGGCGCTGCTCTGGGCCGCCTACATCGTGACGCTGGGCTGGCTGAACAGCCACTGGTTCAACACGGCCTGGCTGAGTCTCGCCGTCTCCTGCGCGGCGGCCACCGCCGTCAGCACCGCGATCGCGCGAATAGTGCGCCGCAACCGGCGGCTGGCCATGGTCTGACCGGTCCCGGACCGGCCGGCCCGATCCGGCCACGGGGCTCCATCAGGAGCACAATTTTCCCTTCCGGGCGATGCCCTGGGCCGAGCGCTGACGAACTCTGACCAAACGGGCAGAGCGGCGGTACCGTACTCCCCTGACGGTGCGCGGCGCGAAGCGTCACAGGACCGCAACAGACGGCGAATTCCTGCAGCCCGACCGGGCGTTCCCCGCGTGTTGACTGTCGTCGGAGCCGGGCGACCTTGGAAGCCACTGGGGCGACATGGCATGCTAACGGCGGAATATTCATCAATTGCCCGATTTGACCGGTGCGGCCCAGAGCCGCCCCTCACCACCGGTCATCGGCACCCAGGGGAGACCATGACCAGCATCTCGCGCAGGACGGTGCTCAGCGCAACCGCGGCGACCGCAGCCCTCGGCGCGGTCTCGGCCTGTTCCAGCGGCGGATCCGGTTCGGGGCAGAACTCCACCTCACCTTCCTCCGGCGGCAACGGGAGCTCCGGCCAGACCGGCACCACCGACCCGACCCAGGCCGTGGTGCCCAAGGGCTCCCCGATCGGCGACGGCTCCAACGCGGACACCGGCCCGCAGCCGAACCAGCCCAAGCCCGAGAAGCTCAAGCCCGGCGAGCGCCCGCCGCAGTTCGTGGTGTTCTCCTGGGACGGCGCGGGCGGCACCGACGACGGCCAGTTCCCCCGCTTCCTCAAGCTGGCGGAGCAGTACAAGGCCACGATGACCTTCTTCCTGTCCGGCATCTACGCCCTGCCCAAGGGCAAGTCCCAGATGTACCAACCGCCGAAGCACGCGGTCGGCGCCTCGGACATCCCGTACCTGTCGGACGGCGCGGTCAAGAGCACCCTCAAGCTCATCAGCCAGGCCTGGCTGGCCGGGCACGAGATCGGCACCCACTTCAACGGGCACTTCTGCTCCAGCCGTCCGGACAAGAACGGGGTCAACATGTGGACCCCGGAGGACTGGCAGAGCGAGATCGACCAGGCGATCTCCTTCGTCACCCAGTGGCGGACCAACACCGGCTTCACCGACGTCGACCCGCTGCCCTTCGACTACAGGAAGGAGCTCATCGGCGGCCGCACCCCGTGCCTGGAGGGCCAGAAGGCGCTGCTGCCGACCATCGCCAAGCTGGGCTGGAAGTACGACGCGAGCTCCTCCGGCGGTCTGCAGATATGGCCGCAGAAGGTGCAGGACGGCAAGATCTGGGACTTCCCGCTGCAGTCCATCCCCTTTCCCGGGCACACCTTCCAGGTGCTGTCGATGGACTACAACATCCTGGCCAACCAGTCCGGCGGCAGCACCAAGGGCGACCCGTCCAAGTACAACGACTGGCGGACCCAGGCCACCAACTCCTACCTGGCCGGCTTCGAGCGCGCCTACAACAGCAACCGCGCGCCGTTCTTCATCGGCAACCACTTCGAGCAGTGGAACGGCGGCATCTACATGGACGCCGTCGAGGAGGCCCTCAAGGCCATCGCGGGCAAGCCCGACGTCCGGCTGGTCTCGTTCAAGCAGCTGGTCGAATGGCTGGAGGTGCAGGACCAGTCGACCCTGCGCAAGCTGCGCACGCTCAACGTCGGCCAGGCGCCGGCGGGCGGCTGGGAGGGATTCCTCGGCGCGGCGGGCTGACCCGCCCGGACCGTGGCGGCGAGGCCGGGCAGGACCGGTACGGCCGGCGGGGTGTTCGCACCCCGCCGGCCGAGGTCGTTCCGGCTCGGGGCCGCTACTCGGCGGCCGGGACGTCCCCGAGCAGCCTGCGGACGATGAGTTCCGCCCCCGCCTCGCCCCAGAGGATCGAGTAGTGGTTGGTGTCCGGCACGGGCGAGGCCGGTACCCGCGCCCGGTCCAGTCCGGACAGCCCGATCCGCTGGTGGTCGTAGAGGCCCTGCGGCTCGTCGAGCAAGCCGCGCTCCGCCCACAGCAGTTCGGCCGGGCAGGGCAGTCGGTGCACGGCCCCGGCCGCCTCCTGGTCCAGCAGGATCTGGGCGCCGTCGGTCTGGACGGCCTCCAGCACGCAGGAGGAGCGCAGTTCGGGCTCGACGCCGACGAGGTCGCGCTGGGTGTAGGCGTCGATCCCGTCGGACCAGTCGTCGCCGAACGCCGGGTGGCGCTGCCAGAACTCGCGGTAGGCGGAGCGGTCCGGGAAGGTCATCGACAGCCGGGCCAGCGCGGGGCCGAGCACCGCGGCCAGGGCGTCCTCCTCGCGGACGCCCGCCGGCAGCGGGAAGCTCAGCGCACCGTCCACCAGCAGGACCCGGCGGACGAGTCGGGGGTGCCGGACGGCGGTCAGCGCGGTGACCCAGGCCCCCATCGAGTGGCCGACGACCGTGACGGGCCCCGCGTCGAGGGCGGCGATCAGCGCGGCGACGTCGTCGGCGTGCCGGGCCAGCCCGTACGGTCCGGCGACCGAGCGGCTGGCGCCGCGGCCCCGGAGATCGGGCGCGAGCAGGGTGACCCGCCCGGCGAGGCGGCGGGCGACCTCGTACCAGGCGAGGCCGTTGGCGGTGATGCCGTGCACCGCCACGACCGTCGGGGCATCCGGCCGGTCGGCGGGCCAGCGCAGGACGGCCAGGTCCCCGCCGGGTACGGGGACGGTCAACTCCTCGGGCTTCAGGGGCGACTGGCTCACGCGGGGTACCTCCGGTGGGGTGGGCGGGTCGAACGGCGCGGATGCGGGCGGGCAGTCTAGCCAGGCCGCCGGGAAGCAGGTAGACCACGACGACGAACAGGGGGCCCAGCAGGAGGGGGCTGGGAGAGCGGGACGCACAGCACCGCGGGCAGGTCCGCGACGGCGCTCGAGTCGGCGAGGTCCCCGAGGCGGTGGCCGGCCCAGGCGTAGAGCACGCCGCCGAGCGGCGGCCCCCAACGACTGCCGGAGCCGCCGAGGACCACTGTGACCAGCAGCGCGAGCGTGGCGTCCGAACCGGCGGCCTGCGGGGTGGCCCCGTCGGTGAGCAGCAGGTAGACCGCTCCGGCCGGCAGATCGTCCCGGAGCTCACGCTTCCCGCCACCGGCCACCGAAAGGCGCAAACCCGCAAAGCCACAAACCCCGCAAAGCCACAAAGCCACACCCGGCCGGACCGCTTCCGGGCAGACAACTCCCCCCGGCAGTCCGGCCGTTCGCTTTGCCCCCGTGGCACCGTCCAATCGTCACCGTGCCGAATTCCGCTGCATTAGCACCGCGGCAAGCCACCGTGGCCAGGAACCGTGGTTTCTTCACGCCTGTGCGGCGATCGTCTGGTGGAGCGGTTGCGATCGGCGTTACGCTCCAGGAGAGTTGAGCAAGCCAGGGATCCTGTCACACCCGGTTCACGCCCGCTTCACGCCCAGTGGGGTAGCCGGGGAGTGCATCGGGGTCCCGCATTCGGAGCCGCCGCGCCGACCCACTGTCGAACCGGTCGCACACACTCCAGGTGTCGGGCTCCTTGCGCCGGATTCCCGACGTCGGAGCGCACATCGGCGCGCGGGCCGGGGCGCGGATCGGACAGCCCGGAAACCGTGGGGCGCACCGCAGTTCGCCGGGCCGCGTTCCACCCGGGCGGCTCCGGGGCTGGCGGGCAACGCCAAGCACAGCACGTCGCAATACTCCGGGGGGAGCACGCCATGACCATGCCGTCCTCGCGACGAAAGGACGAGCGCGACCGAGCCGGTCGCCAGGGCCGCCGACGAGGCGCCGGGCCGTTGGACGAGGCCTCGTTACGCACCGTATCGGTGCCCGAAGCGCCGTACGACTACGGTCACTTCAGCCGCCTGGCGGGCCCGGCGGTCGATCCGGACGAGGACCGGGAGCTCGGCGGCGGTGTCTACCGGCCGGAGCCGGGCGGCGCCGGCGTCCGGGAGTCCGCCGGGGCGGAGCCGGCCACCCCCTACCGGGTCCAGTACCGCAGTCTGTTGCGCCACGAGCCGCACCGGATCCGGGCCGCGCTGCTGTTGCTGGCCGCCCCGCTGGTGGAGACGATCCTGCTGGTCTGGCTGCTGCTGCCGGAGCACTGGCCGGAGCGTCCCGACGAGACCGACACCCTGGTGCTGCTCGGCGACAAGGTGATGATCGGGATCATCGCCGTGGTCGAGGTGTTCCGGCTGGTCAACGTCGTCTCCAACACCCACGCCACGCTGGTGGCCCGCGATCCGATACCGGTGACGCCGGAGTCCGGCACCCGGGTCGCGTTCCTCACCACCTGTGTGCCGGGCAAGGAGCCGCCGGAGATGGTGCGGGCCACGCTGACGGCGGCCCGTGCCGTGCGGCACGAAGGTCCGTACGACGTCTGGCTATTGGACGAGGGAAACGATCCTGCAATGCAGGCCCTGTGCGCCGAACTGGGCGTCCGGCACTTCAGCCGGGCCGGCCGCCCGCACTGGAACCGGCCGAAGGGGCGGTTCCGCACCCGGACCAAGCACGGCAACTACAACGCCTGGCTCCAGGCCCATGGCGACGACTACGACTTCTGGGTGTCCGTCGACACCGACCACGTACCGCTGCCCGACTTCTGCGAGCGCATGCTCGGCTACTTCCGCGACCCGGACGTGGCATTCGTGGTCGGCCCCCAGGTGTACGGGAACTACCGCAGCTCGGGATCGGCCGTCACCAAATTCTCCGAGAGCCAGCAGTACCTCTTCCACGCACTCATCCAGCGCGCCGGAAACCGTTACGGCGCACCGATGTTCGTCGGGACCAACAACGCCGTCAGAATCCGCGCGCTCCAGTCGATCGG
Source organism: Streptomyces sp. CBMA123 (assembly GCF_014596465.1). Taxonomy (GTDB): domain Bacteria; phylum Actinomycetota; class Actinomycetes; order Streptomycetales; family Streptomycetaceae; genus Kitasatospora. The sequence continues at coordinate 32,275 of NZ_MECK01000434.1, forward strand.
CGGGTTGTACGACTCCATCACGGAGGACATGGCGACCGGCCTGGAGTTCCACCGGAGCCGCAACCCGGAGTCCGGAGAACACTGGAAGTCCGTGTACACCCCGGACGTGCTCGCGGTGGGCGAGGGCCCGTCCTCCTGGACCGACTTCTTCTCCCAGCAACTGCGCTGGAGCCGCGGCACCTACGAGACCCTGCTCACCCAGTACTGGCGGGTGCTCTGGCGGCTGTCGCCCGGCCGGGCGCTCAACTACACGCTGATGGTGGGCTTCTACCCGATGGCGGCGCTCACCTGGCTGCTCGGCGGGGTCTCCAGCGTGCTCTACCTGGGCTTCGGCGCCTCCGGCGTGCACGTCTCCTCGGAGCTCTGGATGATGCTCTACAGCGACGCCGCCGCGCTCCAGCTCCTGCTCTACACCTGGAACCGCAAGCACAACGTGAGTCCGCACGAGCCGGCCGGCTCCTCCGGGATCGCGGGCATGGTGATGTCGGCGCTCTGCGGCCCGGTGTACGCGGCCTCGCTGCTCCAGGCGCTGGTGCGTCGCCGGAACCGCTTCGTGGTGACGCCCAAGGGCAGTGCGGCCAGCGCCGACGGGCCCGGCACCTTCCGCTACCACCTGTTCTGGACCGTGGTGTTCGGCGGTGCCGTGGCCGCGTCCTTCCACACCGGCTACGACCACGTCGCGATGCGCACCTGGGCCTGCATCGCCCTGGTGCTGACCGTGCTGCCGCTGCTGATCTCGGCCGGCGACGCCGTCCGCCGGCGACGCACCCCGCCCACCGCCACCCTCACCGTGACCGGCGGGCCGTCCGCCACCCCGAGCGTCGTCCTGGAGAAGCGCCGCCCGCGCCACGCCCGTACCGCCGCCGCGCCTCCGGCGGCCAGGGTCCCGGTGCAGGGGTCGCGGCCGGGCCCGGACGGGCTCGACGGCCCGACGCTGCAACTCCGCCTGGCCACCCTCGACGACCGCACGCGCGACCTCCGCATGCCCGGCGGCCGCGCACCCGACGACCACGCGCCCGGCCTGCAGCCGCCCGGCCGAGCCGGGAGCGGCACGCCCACCCACTGAGCCAGCCCGCCCGCCTCCCGAGGGGATCACCACCGTGAAGATCCACAAGACCGGCCGCACCAAGCGCTTCGCCCTCGGCAGCACCGTCGCGCTGACCGTCGCCGGGATGAACGCCCCCGCCGTCCTCGGCTTCGCCAGCAGCCAGTACCACCAGTACGTGATCAACCGCCCCGAGTACAAGGCGCAGTACGGCCACTGGCAGACCCTGACGCTGCCCGCCGAGTTCCGGGTCAACGCCGTCCACGCCACCCTGCTGCGCACCGGCAAGGTGCTCATCGTGGCCGGTTCCGGCAACGACGAGAAGCAGTTCAACGCGGGCACCTTCAAGAGCCTGCTCTGGGACCCGGCGAAGAACACCTACAAGCTGATACCCACCCCCGTCGACATGTTCTGCGGCGGCCACGCCTCCCTCCCGGACGGTCGGGTGCTGGTGGCCGGCGGCACCCTGCGGTACGAGAAGCTGGACGGCGCGGTGAAGAAGGCGGCCGGCGTGATGCGGGTGCGCAACGAGAGCCCGGAGCGCGACCACACCTTCCCCAAGGGCACCGTGTTCCTCGCCCCCAACGGCCGCGAGTACGCCAGCACCGTCGAGGTGACCGTGCCCGCCGCGACCAAGAGCGGCTCCGGGAAGCAGACCGTGGTCACCGCCGGCGAGCAGCACGTGTTCGTGGAGGCGCTCGGCACCGGCCCGGACTACGTGACCGGCTCCCCCACCCAGTACCGGATCAAGGGCCTGACCGGCGTCGAGGCGCACAACCTGTACGGGCAGAGCGAGAAGCTGACGCTGGACAAGCAGGACTACCAGGGCATCCGCTCCGCCTTCGAGTTCAACCCGGACACCGAGCTGTACGAGCAGGTCACCGACATGGCGCACGCCCGCTGGTACCCGACCCTGACGGGGCTGGGCGACGGCCGGGTGGTCACCGTCTCCGGCCTGGACGACACCGGGCAGATCCTCGACGGCAACGACAACGAGGTCTACGACCCGAAGTCCAAGACCTGGGCCAAGGCCCCCGACCGCTACTTCCCGACCTACCCGTCGATCTTCCTGACCGCGAGCGGCAAGCTCTTCTACTCCGGTTCCAACGCGGGCTACGGCCCCGCCGACAAGGGCCGCGAGCCCGGCGTCTGGGACCTCTCGAACGACGGCTTCCAGCCCGTGCCCGGCCTGCGCGACCCCAGCCTGACCGAGACCTCCTCCTCGGTGCTGCTGCCGCCCGCGCAGGCGCAGAAGGTCATGGTGCTGGGCGGCGGCGGGGTGGGCGAGTCCCCGCTGTCCACGGCCCGCACCGACATCGTCGACCTGTCCGCCGCCAAGCCCGCCTTCACCCCGGGCCCGGACCTGCCCGCCGGCCGCACCCGCTACCTCAACAGCGTGATCCTCCCGGACGACACCGTGTTCACCACCGGCGGCTCCAGCGGATACCGCGGCCGGGGTGACAGCGACCTGCTCAAGGCGCAGGTGTACCACCCGGGTTCCAACAGCTTCAGCACCGCCGCCGAGCCCACCGTCGGCCGTGACTACCACTCCGAGGCGCTGCTGCTGCCGGACGGCCGGGTCGCCGTGCTGGGTTCCAACCCGCTGTTCGCCGACAAGGCCGAGACCCAGCCCGGCGGCTTCGAGCAGCGCATCGAGATCTACACCCCGCCGTACCTGTACCACGGTGACCGCCCGGAGGTGACCGCGGCGCCTTCGGCGGCGAAGCTCGGCGGGACGGTCAAGGTCGGCACCGCCCGGCCGGACGCGGTGACCACCGCCAAGCTGATCCGGCCCAGTTCGGTGACCCACGCGACCGACGTGGAGCAGCGCTCGGTCGCCCTGGACATCACCGGCCGCACCGCCGACGGGGTCTCGCTCACCCTCCCGGGCAACCCGAACCTGCTGCCGCCCGGCTGGTACATGCTGTTCCTGACGGACGCCGCCGGCACCCCGTCGGCCGCCCGCTGGGTCCAGGTCACCGGCTGAAAACCCGGGCACTGCGGGTCACCGGCCGGCCGGACACCAGGCCAGCCGGACGGCAGGACGGCAGGACGGCAGGACGGCAGGTCAGCGTGCCGCCTGCGCCAGCCCGAGCGCGTACGGCAGCCAGAACTGGCCCGCCCGGGGCTCGCCCCGGCCGCACTCGCCATCCGACTCGCCCGGGTTCTTGATCCACAGGTAGGCGTCGACCCCGGGCCGCCCGGTCGCGTCGGTCGGCGCCTCGCCGAGCGCCCGGCCGGGCGGGTTGCACCAGGACTCGGCACCCGCCGAGCCGTTGCCGCTGCGGCTGGTGTCGATGACGAAGTGCTTGCCGCCCAGGGCGGCGGAGAGCCGGTTGCCGTAGTCCACGTTCCGGTCGGTCGGGTAGAAGTTGGCGACGTTCACCGCGAAGCCGTCCGCCGTGGCGATGCCCGACTTGCGCAGCGCGGCGGCCATCTCCTCCGGGTCCTGGGCCCAGCCGGGGTTGCCCGCGTCCAGGTAGACCCGGACGTTGGGGTGCTTCTTCAACTCCTGGACGGCGAAGGCCAGCAGGCCGTACCGCTCGGCGGCGAGGTCGCCCTTGATCCCGCAGGTGTCCAGGGTGTGGGCGACGGCGTCCGGCTCCAGCACCACCCAGGCCTTGCGGTCGCCGAGGGCCTGGGCGATGCCGGTGATCCAGGAGCGGTAGGAGGCGGCGTCGGGGGCGCCGCCGGCCGAGTACTGGCCGCAGTCCCGGTGCGGGATGTCGTAGGCGACGAAGACGGCCGTCCGGCCGGCCTCGGTGGCCCGCCGGCTCACCTGGTCGGCGATCTCCCGGGCGCCCTGTTCGCCGAGCCACTGGGAGGAGGGCTGGGCGGCGATCCGCAGCAGGGTGTCGGCCTCGGCCGAGCGGCCCTGGCCGCGCAGCGCGGTGACCTGCTGGGCCGCGTTGGTCTGGTCGGAGACGTAGAAGGCCTGCCCGGCAGGCTGGTTGAGGCCGGCGGCGCCACCCGGCGGACTCGCGGCGGAGGCTCCGGGAGCGTCGGGGCCGCCTTGGGCGACGCTCGCCCCACCGCCGCCCGCACCGCTGCAGCCGGAGACCGCAAGCATCGTCAGGCCCGCGATCAGCGCGGCCCACCGCATCGTTCCCGCCCGTCCCACCCCGCGCACGTACCGCCCCTCCGAGCCGGCTCCCGCCCCCGTCGGACCGGTCCGGCGACCGGTCGGCTCCAGCTAAGCACACCAGGCCCCACCGGACGGTCGACCGTGGTGAACGGCAAGTGGCCGTGGGCGAACGGGACATCGAACCCCCGCCGCCCACGGCCACCACGCCGAACCCGGCTCCGCACCGGCCCGGCTCGGCTCGTCAGTCCTACTCCGCGTCAGTCCTACTCCGCGTCAGTCCTGCTCCGCGTCAGTCCTGCTTCAGGTTCGGCACCCGCCAGTCGATCGGCTCGCCACCGAAGCCGTCCAGCGCCGCGTTGATCTGCGAGAACGGGCGGCTGCCGAAGAACAGCTTGGCGGACAGCGGCGACGGGTGCGCGCCCTGGACCACCACGTGCTTCTCGGTGTCGATCAGCGGCAACTTCTTCTTCGCGTAGTTGCCCCACAGCACGAAGACCACCGGCTCCTCGCGCTCGCTCACCGCCTTGATCACCGCGTCGGTGAACTTCTCCCAGCCCTTGGCCTTGTGCGAGTTGGCCTCGTGCGCGCGGACCGTGAGCACCGCGTTGAGCAGCAGCACGCCCTGCTCGGCCCAGTGCATCAGATAGCCGTTGTCCGGGGCGGGGATGCCGAGGTCGGCGTCCATCTCCTTGAAGATGTTGCGCAGCGAGGGCGGCGTCTTCGTCCCGGGCAGCACCGAGAAGCTCATGCCGTGGGCCTGGCCGTTGTCGTGGTACGGGTCCTGACCGAGGACGAGCACCCGGACCTTCTCGTACGGGGTGGCCTCCAGCGCGGCGAACTCCTGGCCGCTCGGCGGGAACACCTCGTGCTCCGCGCGCTGGGCCGCCACGAAGGCCGCCAGCTCCGCGAAGTACGGCTTCTCCACCTCGGCGCCGAGCACCGCGCGCCAGGACTCGGGCAGCTCCAGCCCGCCGCCCGCGCCGGCCTCGACCACGCCCGCCTCGACCGTGTCCGTCACGACATCTACCTCCCACACCGCGGCTGCTGCGCCGCCCGCCCTCTTACACCCCGAACGCTACACAGCCCCACCGACAACTCACTCCACGGGAGCGGCCCCGGCCCCCGACGCTCCCGCAGCGGCCCGCGCCACCCGCAACTGCTCCACCCCGTTGAGCACCACCAGCAGCAGCGCCAGGGTCACCAGCACCACCAGCGCCGGCAGCCGCACCATCGCGGGCACCAGCCCCAGCACGACCACCGCCGCCACGATCCGGGTCGTCGACACCCGGCGGAACATCATCCAGCGGGTGTACCCGAAGGTCAGCAGGTACAGCCCGCACCCGCCGTACAGCAGCGCGACCGATCCGGCGCCGAGCGTCCGCCACGGGTCGGCGACCGTCTCCTCGAAGCCGACCGCCACCCCGATCACCCCGGCGGCCAGCGCCAGGTGCCCGTACTGGAAGATCCGCCGGACCACGTCCCGCCGCGAGTCGGCGACCTCCACGGCGTGCCGCATGGCGTCCGCCGCGTAGACGAAGTACTGCCACCACAGCCCGGCCGAGATGGTGAACGCGGCGGCCACGGCGATGAGTTCGGGCACGTCCAGCCGGGCCGCGGCGGCCGGTCCGCCGATCCCGACGATCGACTCGCCGATCGCGACCAGCAGGAACAGCGCGAACCGCTCCGGCATGTGCGAGGGGTGGTACGCCACGTTCGCGAGCCGCCGCCGGAACACCAGTGGCGCGGACAGGTCGCAGAGTGCGGCCGCCGCCCAGAGCGCCAGCCGCGGTCCGTCCGGCAGCAGTCCGCCGACCAGCAGCAGCGGCCCGCTGACCAGGACGCCCGCGCCGTACGGTCCGCGCCAGACGCCCGGGACGCGCGCCAGCAGGAGCAGCAGCACCACCCGGGCCGACCAGTAGGCGGCGCCGAGCAGCACGCCCCGGCTGCCGTACGCGGCCGGGATGGCGAGCGCCATGAACAGGCCGGTCAGCCCGACCAGCAGGATGCCCAGGCGGTCGCGCAGGTTGTCGACGTCGCGGATGTTGGCCTGCACGGTGGTGCCGACCCAGCACCAGTACACCGGCACGAACACCACCAGCGCCCGGAACAGGCCGGTGAGGTCGTGCTGGTGGTGCAGCAGCCCGGAGACCTGGGTGATCGCGAAGACGAAGACCAGGTCGAAGTAGAGCTCCGCCCAGGTGACCCGCTTCTCCGCCTCCCCCGCGGCCCCACTCGCCGCTTCCCCCGTCGTGCTCATCGGCCCGGCCCTCCCCACGCGTACGGAACGAGCCCCGCCCCGGCGCTCGGCCGGGACGGGGCTCGCGACTGCACGGCAGAGGCTAGACCAGCTCGACCAGGTCCGCGATGGACTTGACCACCCGGGTCGGCCGGTACGGGAAGCGCTCCACGTCGGCGGCGGAGGTCAGGCCGGTGAGGACCAGGATGGTCTCCATGCCGGCCTCCATGCCCGCGACGATGTCGGTGTCCATCCGGTCGCCGATCATCACGGCGGTCTCGGAGTGGGCGCCGGCGGTGTTCAGCGCCTCGCGCATCATCAGCGGGTTGGGCTTGCCGACGAAGTACGGCTCGACGCCGGTGGCCTTGGTGATCAGCGCCGCGACCGAGCCGGTGGCCGGCAGCACGCCCTCGGGGGAGGGGCCGGTCTCGTCCGGGTTGGTGCAGATGAACCGGGAGCCCTGGTTGATCAGGCGGATCGCCTTGGTGAGCGCCTCGAAGGAGTAGGTGCGGGTCTCACCCCGAACGAATAAAACATAGTTCGCGTACCCTGACTCCAGCGCAACCGAAAGAGTGACCATGGGCATAGTGGTTGGCGGGTACGCCCGTATCAGCGATGTTGGAGAACTGGGCGACGGCCGAGACGGCAAGGAAGGAGTCGTCCGGCAGCAGGATGACGTCCATGTGCTGCTCAAAGGTCGAGGTTTGACTCTGGGTCGGATGTACGTCGACAACGACCTGAGCGCGTTCAAGCGCCGAGTCTTTCGACCCGACTATCAGGATTTGATTCACGACCTAGAGGTCGGGGCCATCTCCGGGATCGCGGCGTACAACATCGACAGGATCACGCGCCAGCCGCGTGAGCTTGAGCACATCATCGACATCTACGAGACAGCGCGGCGGCCCATGGTCTTCGCGACGACTGCCGGCGACTACGACCTGGCCACAGAGGACGGGCGATTCAACGCTCGCCTCTACGTCATGATCGCAAACAAGTTCTCCGCCGATGCTGCCCGGCGTGTCGCGCGCCAGAAGAAGTCTCACGCCACCTCGGGAAAGACCCACCAAGGCCAGCGCGCCTTCGGCTGGAAGCAGGATGGAACTCTGGAGGATTGGGAAGCGGAGCTCATAAATAGGGCCCAACTCGACATCCTCAATGGAAAACTTGTAGCCGAAGTGCACAACGAGTGGGCAGAAAAGGCTATCCAGGGGCCGCAGACTCCGGAAGGCAAATCCCTCTCGTACACAAGCGTGCGATACATCCTCACAAACCCCCGGCTATGCGGATACCGCGCTTACATACCGGTGGCCGTGCGCGAGAAGCAAGGCCGGATTGACCCGTGGGACCACATCCTTGAGCGCACCGATGGAAGTCCAGTCGTAGGCGACTGGGACAAGGTCTGCTCGCCTGACCAGGTCAGGGCCGTTGTGGATGTCCTAAATCGCGGAAGCCCAAGGGACGGGGACGTAAGAAGGGCTCCACCGTGACGGTCCGGAAGTTGACGGGCACAGGGCGGTGCGGCGACTGCGGACACGGGGTGACCTCTGGCCAGTACACGGCTGGCACCCAGAGCTTCGAGAAGTGGGGATACTTCTACCACTGCAAAAAGGCCGATGGCGGATGCGGAAAGGTCGCCCGAGTTGGGCCGCCGGTCGAGGATCTGGTGGATTCGGCTCTCCTGGCTCGGCTCCAGCAAGCTGCTAAGGGGTCTACGCCTAAGGACACAAAGGACGACCCAGAACTAGTCAAGGCTCGGAAGAAACTGGAACAGGTCAAGACCGATATGGTCGAAGCTCGCCAGCTTCGAGAGTCCGGCGAATTCTCGCTAAGCGAGTTCGTTCGAGAAATCACCCGACTGGAGACCCTGCGGGATGAACTGTCAGCGACCGTCTCCACCATGAATGCCATGGGCCCTCAGACGGGCGGATCAGCTGCCGAGCGAATACTGCGAGAATGGGGAAGCTACACCATGTCCATGCAGCGCTCAGTGATTCAGCGCTTTATCGAAGCCGTCGTGATCAAGAAGCAGGGGAAGGGCGGAAACCATGAATTCCGACCAGAACTCATCGAGATCATCTGGAAGTGATCACTGCTGAACTGGTGCGTCGCCGGGCCCTTCGAGTCGGAACCGCCGACGCACCCATTCGATGTCATCGGCAGTCAGATCCGGCGCCTTCTCCAACTCGCGCGCGAGCCACTCTTCCTTAGTCATCAGCTCACTGATCCGATCTCACTGGCCGCCGACGTTACGGCGCCTCGTTTCACGCCGCCTCAGCAAGCGGTGCGGGCCCGTTTTCGGGCGAGCCCAGGATCTGGAGATTCGGGGATTTGGTATGGCCGCCATCGGGTGATAGGCGGCTGGCAGACGGAGAGAAGTCGAGGACCGAGGAACGCCAAGGGCGGCTGGAGCCTTACGCTCCAGCCGCCCTTTAGCGTCTTCGGCCGATCGGCCCGATGAGGGCTCTCGCGGTCACGCCTCCGGTCCGGCGAGGACGAAGTCGTGCTGGGTGAGTTCGGCGCGCAGTCGCTGTTCGGCGATGTCGGCGTAGTGCGGGTTGAGTTCGATGCCGAGGAAGCGCCGGCCTTCGCGCAGGGCAGCGACGCCGGTGGAGCCAGTGCCGGTGAAGGGATCGAGGACCGTACCGCCCGCGGGGCAGATCTGGACGAGCTGCTGCATGACCTCCAGCGGCTCCTGAGTGGTGTGGTCCTGGTCCTTGCCCGGGTGCGTGGCTGTGAAGTGGCCGGGCAGGTAAAGGTCGCGGCGCGTGTCGAGGGTGCCCTTGACCCCCCAGGTGATGAAGTCGGCGGACTGCTCGAAGCCGCCCTTGCGGGGCTGGCTGGCAGCCTTGATCCAGGGGATGGTGCCTTGCCAGGTCCAACCCGCCATCCTGAGCGCTTCGCTGATGTCGGGCTTTTGACGCCAGTCGGAGAAGATCATCGCGACCGAGTGCTCGGTGCTTGCCCGGTATGCCTCAGTGAGTAGTTCGGTGAGCCAGACGAGGTGGTCGCGCTTCTCCCCGGGGAAGGTCTTGGGGTCGTGGACGCCGCTGCTGGTAGCCGACTTACCGGGGGCGTCGCGGCTGGTGGGCCCGTCGCTGCTGTACGGCGGGTCGGTGATGACGGCGTCGACGGATTCGTCCGGGAGGGTCTTCATCACGGTGAGGGCGTCGCCTCGGTGGAGCTGGTAGCTCACGGGTCTTCCTTTCGCATGGTGCTTGGACCCGCTCCGGGCGGCGCCCAGCGGCAGCCGCCGGGAGCGGGGATGCCGGGGAAGGTAGCCGCGATCGGCGGCCGTACCTAATGAGCGCGACGAGGGTTCGGGGTCGGCCGCAGGTCGTTTGGTGCGGCCGACTTTCGCGTCTACTGTCTCGCCATGCCGATCGGGCAGCAGGCCAAACGGCCCTGACCCGGCGTGTGTTGGTCCGTGCTGCCCAGTGCAGGCGTGACCACGTGCGGGCGGCATCCCTTTCCCCTGAGCCCCGAGGAGCGCCGTCGTGTTCCGGCTGAGATTACGAGCGCGGCTGGCTGCCGCGCGTGACCCGAGACCGGCGTCCTGGAGCTACCAACTCCCGTGAGCCGGGCCCGCCCTGAACGGGGGCGGTTTCACCACCGGCGCGGTGCCGGCGACTTCTTCGCACGAGAGGCCGGCACCGCGTTCTCCTACGCATCCCCGAGGAGTCGCTGCGATGCAGCATGCCCTGGCACACCTGTGCCCTCATCCATTTACCCCAGCCAGTCGGCCACTGCCCGGTGACCGGGGACCGTCGTGAAGAAGACGGTCGGCGCGCTCGTCGGCGTCGTCGCCTGCGGTCCGCTGGTGCTGGCCCTGCCCGTGGCGATCGTCGGCGCGGGCAACGCCTCGGCCGCCGCGTCCAGTTCCTGCCCTCCCGGCGGGAATCCACAGGGTGTGGATTCCTCGGCGGTGGCGGCGCAGGTCGAGGCGATCCTCAAGGGCTCCAGTCCACTGTCGGCGCCGGCCGTGGCCGGGCTGAGCAAGCCGTCCGAGCAGATCCCCAACGCGAAGACGATCCAGGCCACCGGCGTCGCGATGCACATCCCGGTGCGCGGGCAGGTCGTCGCCCTGGCAACGGCGCTGCAGGAGAGCGAACTTCGCAACGTCAACGGCGGTGACCGGGACTCGCTGGGCCTGTTCCAGCAGCGGCCGAGCCAGGGCTGGGGCACGCCGGAGCAGATCATGCAGCCGGTGTACGCCTCGACGAAGTTCTACGAGGCGCTGCAGAAGGTGAACGGCTGGGAGTCGATGACCGTCACCCAGGCCGCCCAGGCGGTACAGCGCTCCGGATTCCCTGACGCATACGCCAAGTGGCAGCCCTTGGCGGAGGCGCTCCAGAAGGCCCTCGCCCCGCTGCTCGCCCCCACCGCCGGTGCCTCGCCCGCGCCGACACCGGCACCGACGCCAACGGCCAGCGCGAGCGCCAGCCCGACCGCGGGTGGCGGCTGCGGGACGCCCACGGCGGGCGGCGACGGCAGCGACTTCGGCACGATCCCCGCGGGCTCGTTGCCCAACGGGTACACGATCCCGGCCGACGCACCGCAGCCAGTGCAGACCGCGATCCGGTGGGCGCTCGGCCAGCTCGGCACCGCCTACCAGTGGGGCGGCACCTGCGCGAACTCGCACGGTGCGGACCCGATGGGCAGGTGTGACTGCTCCTCGCTGATGCAGATGGCCTACCGCTCAGCCGGCGTCTCGCTGGAGCGGACCACGTACGAGCAGGTCAAGCAGGGCAGTACCGCCTCGGCGGACGCGCTCAAGCCGGGCGACCTGCTGTTCACGCGCGGCACCGCCGCCGTGCCGGAGCACGTCGGGATGTTCATCGGCAGCGGGCTGATCGTGCACGCGCCGAAGACCGGCGACGTGGTCAAGATCTCGACCCTGGCCTCGTGGCGGCCGGAGATCCTCGCCGTCCGCCGGGTCGCCTGACCCCCGCGCTCCCGCCTCCCCCTCTTCTCCCCTTTCTTCGGGCTGCCTTCGCGCGCCCTGAATTGCTCTGGAGCTTCCCTTGTATCTCGCGGACGCAGTCGTACAGCTCGCCTACGACCCCGGCATCGCCCCCGCCGAGGGCGGTCTGCCCGGCCTCTCGGTCCTCAAGCAGGTGATGGGCAGCCTGAATCTGTTCGGGATCGTCGCGGTCGTCGGAGCCCTCGCGGTCAGCGCCGGGGTGTGGGCCTGGGGCCACCACTCCGGCGGCCACCAGGCCGAGGCCAACGGCAAGAAGGGCGTCCTCGTCAGCGCGGGCGCCGCCCTGCTGCTGGGCGCCGCAAACGGCGTCGTCAGCTTCTTCTCCGGACTCGGCGGCCAGATCAAGTGACGCAGAAACGTTCCCTCAACCCCCCTGCCCGTTCTGGCGACTTCGGCGGCCCGGTGGTGCGCCGCCGGGCGCTGCTGGGCTCGATCGTCCTGATGCTGCTCATTACCTGCGCCGGCCTTCTCGCCTACCTCACCCGGGACGGCCGCGATGCCGCCAACCCGGCTTCCACGGCTGCGAGTTCGCCCGCGGCCTCCGGCCCGGTGGCCTCGGCGACGCCGGGCGGGCATCCGAAGGCGCTGGCGGGTCCGCCCTCGACGCACGATCCGATCGCGTTCGCGAAGGCGGCGGCGGTGGCACTGTGGTCCTACGACACCCGCTCGTCCTCGCAGCCGGAGCTGGTGGCATCCCTCCACCGGTGGCTGACCAGCGAGGGGCAGTACGTCGACGCCGACTCGGTCGATCGCCTGGTGCCCTCGCCGGTGCTGTGGGGGCGGATGGCCGACTCCGGGCAGTTCGCCACCGCGACCGCGGACGAGGCGCACTTCCCGGACCGGTTCACCAAGGCGCTGCAGGCCGATCCGGGGGCGATCACGCAGGCGTACGTCTACGCGGTGACCGTCTCCGGGAAGCAGTCGCTCTCCTGGAACGGCTCCCCGGCCGGTGGTGCCGAGGACCGTTCGGCCACCCTGGCCGTGCAGTGCCGTCCTGACCGCCCGTGTGCCCTGGCCGGTGTGCTGCCGGCCGTGGCGCCCTGAGCCGGGAGGTCTTCGTGGATATCTGCAACCTCCCGATGGTCGCCCAGGTCTGCGACGTCGTCGACGGCATCAACTTCGTCAGTGACCCGGGCAAGTCGATCACCGATGGCATCGGCGCGTGGATCGCCAAGAGCATGGGGGAGCTTGCGGCCAGCGCCGTCGACCTGTGCGCGAAGGCGGTCGACGAGACCACGGCCATCGATCTGTCGGCGCCGTGGTTCAGGGACAACTACCAGCTGATCCTGCCAATCGGGCTGATCCTGACCGTGGGCACGTTCTGCGCGCAGTTGGTCCTGGCCGCCTGGCGGCGGGACGAGCGGGCGCTGGCCAAGGCCGGCTGGGGCACGATGACCGGCGTGCTGTTCGCGTTCGGCGCGATCAGCTTCACGGCGGTGGCGGTGACCGTGGTCGACGCTTTGTCGGCCGGGCTGTTCCAAGCCGCGCACACCAGCGTCGCCGACGCGGTCAGGCGCATGATCAAGGTGTCCCAGTTCGGCGCCATGTTCCCGCTCGGCTGGGCGATCCCCTCCCTGGTCGCGGTCGGCAGCGCGATCGGGGCGTTCCTCTACTGGTGTGTGATGGTCGCCCGCAAGGTCGGCGTGCTGATCCTGGTGGCGCTCGCCGCGTTCGCCGGGGCCGGCGGCGGCTGGGAGGTCGCCCAGCGGTGGCGGCGCGGCTGGATCGAGGCCACCGCCACCCTGATCGTCTCCAAGCTGCTGATGACCGTGGTCTTCCTCGTCGGCGTCTCCGCGCTCGGCAAGACCGACGCCAAGGACGGCATGGCCGCCCTGTCCGACGCCATGGCCGGAGTCGTGATCATGGTCATGGTGCTGTTGTGCCCGTACGCCGTCTACAAGTTCGTCCACTGGGCGACGGACGGCAGCGGCCACGACGACACGCACCGCACCGGCATGGCCGGCATGGCGGTCGCGGCCGGCGCGGCGAAGACCGCCGGTTCGCTGGCCATGCAGATGAGCACCGGCGTCCCGGCGCCGCAGGGCCCGGCCCAGGTCCCGGGCATGGGCGGTGGCGGTGCCTCCTCCGGCATCGACCCGACCGGCCGGATCAGCAAGGAGGGCATCGACGCCGGCGCGCCGAGCACGCCGACGAAGTTCCGCTTCGGCGAGGACACGAACGCCGGCGGCGACCGCGGGCGCGCCCTGGTCACCCGTCCCGGCATCCCGGCCCTGATCACCCGGGCCTCCCCGGGCGGCGGTGACCAGCCGACGTCCGGCGGCCAGGACGGCGTCGCAGCCCAGCCCGCCGCACCGTCCGTGCCGGGCGTCTCAAC
>NZ_MECK01000435.1 GCF_014596465.1 Streptomyces sp. CBMA123
GCTCGGGCAGGCCGGCGGCCAGGACGGCGGCGTCCCCGGCCGCCAGCAGCTGCGCCAGCTGCTCCGGCCCGTCGGCGGCCAGCCGCAGCACCCGCTCGGGCTCGGCCACGACAGCCGGCCGCACGGGCGCAAGAGCGGGCGAGGAGCCTGCATCGGGGGCCTGCTCCAGCACCACGTGGGCGTTGATACCGCCGAAGCCGAAGGCGTTCACCGCCGCGCGCCGCGGGCCCGGACCGGGCTCCCAGGGCTGTGCCGCGCCGATGGTGCGAAAGCGGGTCGCGGCCAGGGCCGGGTGCGGGTCGTCGCAGTGCAGCGTGGGCAGCAGCAGCCCGTGGTGCACCGCGAGCGCCGCCTTGACGAGGCCCGCGATGCCGGCGGCCGGCATGGTGTGGCCGATCATCGACTTGACCGAGCCGAGCACCGAGCGCTCCGAACCCTCCGACGCCCGGCCGAACACTGCGGCCAGCGTGGTGAGTTCGGCGGCGTCGCCGGCCGGGGTCGCGGTGCCGTGCGCCTCCAGCAGGCCGAGCGCGTCGGGCGCGGCCGGGTCGAGCCCGGCCGTCCTCCAGGCCGCCCGCACCGCCCGGCTCTGCCCGCCGGGGTCGGGGTTGGTGAGCCCGGCTGTCCGGCCGTCGCCGGCCACCCCGGTACCCCGGATCACCGCGTAGACGCGGTCCCCGTCGCGCTCGGCGTCAGCGAGCCGCTTGAGCACCACCACGCCGGTGCCCTCGCCGATCAGGATGCCGTCGGCCTGCCGGTGGAACGGGCGGATCCGCTGGCTCGGGGAGAGCGCCCGCAGCTGGGCGAACACGCTCCACAGTGTGACGTCGTGGCAGTGGTGCACCCCGCCCGCGAGGACCGCGTCGCAGCGTCCGCTCGCCAGCTCGCCCACCGCCTGGTCCACCGCGACGAGCGACGACGCGCAGGCCGCGTCCACGGTGTAGGCGGGGCCGCGCAGGTCGAGCCGGTTGGCCAGCCGGGAGGCGGTCAGGTTCGGCACCAGGCCGATCGCCGACTCCGGCTGGTCCGGCCCAAGTCGCCGCACGAACGCCTCTCGCACGCGGTGTAGTTGAGTGTCGGTCAGTTCTGGCAGCAGCTCGCCGAGGGTGCGGACCAGCTGGTGCGCGCTGCGCACGCGCTGGTCGAGCCGGACCAGGCCCGGCGTCAGGTACCCGCCGCGGCCCAGCACCACCCCGATCCGGTCGCGGTCCGGGAGACGGTCGGCTCCGCCGGCGTCGGCGATGGCCGCCGCGGCGACCTGGAGCGCGATCAGCTGGTCGGGCTCGGTGCCGGCGAGCGAGTTCGGCATCAGGCCGAACCGGGTCGGCTGCACCTCGGCCAGCCCGTCGACGAAGCCGCCGCGCCGGCAGTACAGCCGGTCCGGCGCGGCCGGCCCAAAGGCGGCCTCCGGGTCGTAGTACTCCGCGTCCCAACGCCCCTCGGGGACGTCCGTGATCGCGTCGACGCCGTCGACCAGGTTCCGCCAGTAGGCCGCCAGGTCGGGCGCGCCGGGCAGCAGTACCGCCATGCCCACCACCGCCACAGGGGGCAGCTGGGTTCCGGTCAGGGACACCGCGCCGTCACCAGCCTGACGCGGTGTAGACCACGGACGGTACCGACTCCTCGCCCCAGGCCAGCTCGCGCAGTAGTGCCAGCGTGCCCGCGTCCGGATCGATCAGCCGTACGCCCCGCCGCCGGTAGTCCCGGGCCAGCTCCTCGGAGACCATGCCGCCGTGTGCTCCGGACGGCGCCCACGGGCCCCAGTGGACGGTCAGCGCCCGGCCGCCGGTCCGCAGCGTCCAGCGGGCGCCCAGCTCCTCCAGCGCGTCGTTCGCCGCGGCGTAGTCGGCCTGGCCGCGGTTGCCCAGCGCGGCCGCGATACTGCCGAAGAGCACGGTGAACCGCGGCCCGTCCGGGAGTTCGGCCAGCGCGTCGAGCAGGGCGGCGGCGCCGTGCGCCTTGGTGGCGAAGACCCGCCGGAACGACTCCGGATCCTTCTCCGCCAGCACCTTGTCCTCGATCACGCCCGCGGCATAGACCACGCCGTCCAGCCGGCCGTACTCGGCGTGCACCTCCTTGACGGCCTGCCGGAGGGCGGCCGGATCGGCAGCGTTCACCGTCCGGTAGCGGGCCGGCGAGCCCAGCGCGGACAGCTCGTCGAGCGTCGCCGCGACCTCGCGACCGGCCAGCAGGCGGGACGCCGCGGCGTCGACCTGCGGCAATGGGACGCCCTGCCGGGCGAGTGCGGCCCGTAGCGCGGAGCGGTCGCGGGCGGCGGCCGTCGCCGGGTCCTCGGGGCCCTCCGGGGCGGCGGTCCGGCCCAGCAGCTCCAGGCGGCAGTGGCAG
>NZ_MECK01000436.1 GCF_014596465.1 Streptomyces sp. CBMA123
CGGCGGCGGGTGCGCGAGCCGCGGGCCCGGCTCCAGGGCTGGTACGACCTGGCGCGCACGCCGACCTATCCCGCGCACCGGCCGGCGGTGCAGTTCGACCACGTGCTGGCGGTGGGGGTGCCGCGCGCGGCGGTGGGCCCGGCGGCGGCGCCGCACGCCGGGGTGTCGGACCACCGGCCGTTGCTGGTCCGGGTGTCGCTGTAGGGCGTTACCGGCTGGTCAGGACGCCCGCCTGCTGGGGCAGGTGGGCGAGGGCGGGCGGGGTCGGGTCGTACTGCAGGAGCAGCATGGCCGCGTCGTCGCCGAGTTGGCGGCCGACGTGGCGCACCACGTCCTCGTGCAGGCGCTGCAGGACGTCGGCCGGGCGGCCGTCGGCGCAGCGCGGGAAGCGTTCGGCGAGCGGGTAGAAGGCGCCGGAGCGGTCCCGGGCCTCGATCACCCCGTCGGTGAACAGCAGCACCCGGTCGTCGCCGTGCAGCGGGACCCGGTGCACCGGGGGGCGGACGTCGGCCGGGTCGAGGACGCCCAACGGCGGTACGGTCTCGGCGAGTTCGAGCGGCTGGACGAGGCCGCCGCGCAGCAGCAGCGGCGATGGGTGGCCGCAGTTGACGAGTTCGGCGGTGCCGTCCGGTCCGACCCCGATCAGGACGAGGGTGACGAACTCCTCCTCCACGCCCGGGTGGTCGTTCTCGTGCAGGGCGCGGTCCAGGCTGACCGCCAGCCAGCCGGCCACCCGGTCGAGGGCGGGCTCCTGGTGGGCGGCCTCGCGGAACGCGCCGAGGACGGCGGCGGCGGTCTCGACCGCGCCCAGGCCCTTGCCGCGCACGTCGCCGACCACGGCCCGGACGCCGTGCCGGGTGTTGACGACCTCGTACAGGTCGCCGCCGATCCGGGCGTGGGCGGCGGCGGCCTCGTAGTGGACGGCGGCGCGCACGCTGCCGACCCGCTCCGGGACGGGCCGCAGCAGGACCCTGCGGGCGATCGAGGCGACCAGTTGGGCGTCGGCCAGGGCGCGTTCCTGGCGCAGCCTCAGGGTGGCGCTGACCCAGCCGATCGTGGCGACCAGCAGGATCGCGATGACACTGGCGGCGTGCACGGACTCGCCGAGCGCGTCGCTGCGGAAGGCCATCAGGAAGGCCGCCGCCTCGGTGCCCAGCCCGATGACGAGCGGGTACCAGGTGCGGTGGCTGACCACGGCGGCCAGTGCGGGTACGGCGGTGAGGGCGGGTTCGACCGTCACCTCGGTGCCGCTGAGGTAGTCGAGGGCGACGATCAGCGCCATGCCGATGAAGGGCAGCGCGAGCGCCGTCCTCGGCCAGGTACCGGTCGTGCCCGGAGCGGGTCCCGGGGTCGGCCCGGTGAACCGCTCTCTGATCCATCCGGTCGCGCTCAACTTCGGTCTCTCCAGCAGAAGGCGCCGATGCCGGGGGCACCTGCGGTGATGACTGAGGGTCAGGGAATGCGGGCCTCGCTGGCGGCCGGAATACGGGGTTGACCGGTTACCGACCCCACAATAGGCGCGAAACGTGCACGACGCACAGGTTTCGGGCGTCGGCGCGATGACTCGGGTGCTCTGCGTGACTCATTAGTCACTGTTCCCGATCAGGAGCCGTTCCAACTCTTTTCGGTCGGGAAGTCCTTCCGGTCGGACGATCCGCCCGCTGCGGACGTACAGGAACGACGCCGTGACCTGCTCGGGATCAACGCCCACCTGCTCGGCCCAGGCCAGCCGGTACACCGCGAGCTGCAGCGGGTCGGCGGTCTCCTCCCGGTGGGTCTTCCAGTCCACCACTTCGTAGCGTGACGCACCACCGGATTCCGACACCCCGTCACCGTCCCGGTAGACCGCGTCGATCCGGCCGCGCACCACCCGCCCCGCCAGCACCAGTTGGAACGGCGCCTCCACCCGGTACGGCCGGCGCCGGGCATACGGGGTGCGCAGGAACGCCTCCTTGAGCCGCTCCAGGTCCTGCTCGTCCTCGATGCCGTCGTCGTCGGCGCCGGGCAGCGCGCCGGGCTCGATCAGCAGCAGCGGCTCGATCCGGGACTGCACCCAGGCGTGGAAGCGGGTGCCGCGCCGGGCCGCGGGCTGCGGGGGGCGCGGCATCGGGCGGGCCAGGTCGTGGGCGAAGCCGTCCGGATCGGCGGCCAGCCGCATCAGCTGGGTGGCGGACAGCGCGGCCGGCAGCGGCACCTCGCGGGCGGTGCGCCGGGAGCGCTCCAACTCCCCCAGCAGCGCGGTCAGATCGCGGTCCCAGGAGGCGACCTGGCGCCGGTCCTCGACG
>NZ_MECK01000437.1 GCF_014596465.1 Streptomyces sp. CBMA123
GCTCACCGGGCGGCGGGCGTGGTGGCTGCACCGGGCCCGGCACCTGCGGCGGCTGCCGAGCGCGGAGCGCCGGGTGCGGGTGCTGGTGGACTGGGTGCTGGGCGGGGTGTTCTCCCGCGAGGTGGTCTCGCTGGGGGCGATGGAGCACCCGCGTTCGGTCTTCGAGGGCGGGTTCGACCCAGGGCCCGGACGGCCGCCCGGCGCCGGGCCGGAGGCTCCCCGGTGAACGGCCCCGCCGCCCGGGGCCGACGGCCGGTCCGACGGGCGGCTCGACGGGCGGCTCGACGGCCGGCCCGGTGGTCGTTCCGGAGGCCGATCGGAACGAGGGCCGGAATGAGGGCCCGAACGCGATCCGGAACGCGCGCCGGAACGCCGATCCGACGGCCACGCCGGGCGGGCGACTTCCGGAACCGGGCCTCCGCCTGACAGGATCAGCCCGAACTGGTCATTACCCCGTGTGCTGACGTGCACACAAAAAGTGATGATATGCCTGGAAAACGAGGAAGCGGCCGTCGTTTGAACCTCATCCGCTGGAGCGCCCGGCTCACCGGAGTCCCCTGGCGTGCCGCCCCACCCAACGGGGCCGGCACCGACGAGGGCACGCCCTCCACCGACGGCGTCGTCGTCCCCAGCCCCCGCGACCCCACCGGCCCCGCCCACACCCCCGAACTCCTCGACCTGCACAAACCCCAGAACCTGCGCGAGGTCCTCAACCGCATCCCCGCCCCGGTCGCCGTCACCTACGGCCCGCTCCACCAGCTCGGCTACGCCAACCGCGCCTACCGCGAACTCTTCGGCGAACGCCCCACCGGCCTGCCCGCGGGCGAGGCGCTCCCCGAACTCGGCACCATGGGCGTCCTGCCCCTGATGGACCAGGTCATCCGCGGCGGCCGGCCCCGCAGCGTCAAGGCCCGCTGCATCCTCGGCCTCACCGGCAACCGCTACTACAACGTCTCCTGCGTGCCGCTCGGCCCCGGCGACACCGGCGACACCCCCACCGAGGGCCCGCCCGCCGGAGTCCTGATCTTCGCCGCCGAGGTCACCGACCAGGTCCTCGCCGCCGCCCGCCTGCGCGAGGCCGAACGCCGCCAGCGCGAGGCCGCCGTCACCCTCCAGCGCAGCCTGCTCCCGCAGAAACTCGACCAACCCGCCGACCTGCGGGTCGCCGCCACCTACCAGCCGGGCGGAGCCGAGGCCGCGGTCGGCGGCGACTGGTACGACGTCATCGCCATCGACGGCGGACGCACGGCACTCGTCATCGGCGACGTCATGGGCCGGGGCCTGCGGGCCGCCGCCGTGATGGGCCAGCTGCGCACCGCCGTCCGCGCCTACGCCCGCCTCGACCTGCCCCCGCACGAGGTGATGTGCCTGCTCGACGGCCTCGCCATGGAGATCGACGCCAACCAGATCGCCACCTGCACCTACGCCGTCTGGGACCCCCAGCACCGCACCCTCTCCTACGCCTCGGCCGGCCACCTCCCCATGCTGCTGCGCTGCCCCGACGGCACCATCCTGCGCAGCGAGGAGCAGAACGGCCCCCCGCTCGGCACCGGCGGCGGCCTGCACGTGTCCCACACCCTGCGCCTGCTCCCCGGCACGATTGGTGTCCTCTATACGGACGGCCTGGTCGAACGCCGCGACGAGGACATCGACCAGGGCCTCGACCTGCTGGCCCGCACCCTCACCGGCGCGATCGGCGCCCCCGAGGTGATCTGCGCCCGACTGCTCCGGGCGATGGGCGTCACCTCGGAGCACGACGACGACGTCGCCGTGCTGGCCTTCCAGCTGCCGGCGGACGAGGCCGACGAGGGCACCGAGAATTCGCTTGCCGTGCTTGACTCGGCCACCCCAGAGGTCTAGTGTTCTTCGAGCTGCCTGGCAGGGAGCACCGGACACGCGTCAGCGCGGACGGTCCCGAGGTAGCCAATCCCTTGAAACACCACTTCCCGGCTCGTGCCGGGTCGCGTTCGCGTTTTTTCGCGTGGCGGCTCGGTGCTTATTCGGCGTGCGCCTTTTATCGGATTGCGGCTGGATTCGCTTTTCGGAGCGGGGATCGGCTAGAGTTTGAAACGTCGGACAGGGCGTCAAGCCCCGGAAGACACCGGCGAGTTGGATGAACGAAGCCCCGGAAACGGAGCGGAAAACATCTGATAAGCTGGGAACACGAAAGAACGAAGCGCCCGGAGGGCCCGCTGGAAGGCGGCTCGAAGGAAGTGTCCGTTCCTTGAGAACTCAACAGCGTGCCAAAAGTCAACGCCAGATATGTTGACATCCCCGGCCT
>NZ_MECK01000438.1 GCF_014596465.1 Streptomyces sp. CBMA123
ATGCGCCGGGCCGGGGCCGGCGGCCGCGGCGGCCGCGGCGGCGCGGGCCGCGCCGAGCTGGTCTTCGGCCGCAACTCGGTGGTCGAGGCACTGCAGGGCGACGTCCCGGCCAACGCGCTGTACGTCCAGCAGTTCATCGACACCGACGACCGGGTCCGCGACGCCTTCCAGGCCGCCAACGAGCGCGGCATCCCGCTGATGGAGGCCCCGCGCCCGCAGCTGGACCAGATGACCGGCGGGATGAACCACCAGGGCCTGGTGCTGCAGGTCCCGCCGTACGAGTACGCCCACCCCGAGGACCTGCTGGCGGAGGCCTCCGACGCCGGCCAGGACGCGCTGATCATCGCGCTCGACGGCGTCACCGACTCGCGCAACCTGGGCGCCGTGGTCCGTTCCGCCGCCGCCTTCGGCGCGCACGGCGTGGTCATCCCCGAGCGTCGCGCGGCCGGCATGACCGCCGGTGCCTGGAAGACCTCCTCCGGCGCCGCGGCCCGGCTGCCCGTCGCCCGTGCCACCAACATGACCCGCACCCTGGAGGCCTACCAGAAGGCCGGCCTGATGGTGGTCGGCCTGGCCGCCGACGGCGAGGCCGAGCTGGGCGACCTGGAGCTGCTGACCGGCCCGGTCGTGATCGTCGCGGGCAGCGAGGGCAAGGGCCTGTCCCGACTGGTCTCGGAGACCTGTGACATGCGGGTGCGGATCCCGATGAGCGGTCTGACCGAGTCGCTGAACGCCGGTGTCGCGGCGGGCATCGTGCTCTACGAGGCCGCCCGACTGCGCGCCAAGCGCTGAGCACGGCGGGCGTACCGTCCAGCACATCGGACGCCGCGCCCGCAGGAGATCTTCTGAATTCTCCGCGATCCGAGTGAAAAGCGATCGGGCCCGACCGGGTCCGATCGCTTTTCTCATGATCACTTCAAGTATGCGCCGGACATCCACCCGAGAGAGTGTCCTAAGCGGCCGTCACCCGGTTAGACGGGCGTGGACGTGGACACCAGAACACCTCGGCGCCCCCTGTTCGGCGGCGGCAGCACCGGGATGGACGCGGGCCCCGGGCTCGACACCGTCAAGGTGCCGTCGGACCCCGCGCGCCTCAGCAACACCCAGGCGAGCTTCCGGCTCCGGCTCGGCACCCAGGTGGCGCCGCTGATCGAGGCCCCGGCCGGACTGCTGTCCACCGGCGCCGCCTTCGGCGACCCGTACGCCAACCAGGGCCTGATCCGCCGTCCGCTGGTCACCCCGCAGGTCGTCGTACCGGCCTCCGCCGTCCCGGCGCTGGCCGGCGCCCAGGCCGGGACCGCCGGCGGCGCACCGCGCCGCAAGGGCCGGGTCACCGCCGTCACCTGGACCGGCCAGGCGGCCCCCGGGGACCTCGCGGCCACCCGGCTGCTGGAGGCGGTACGGATCAACGGCGCCCCGGCGGGCGTCGACCCGGACGAGACGGACACCCAGGCGCTGCCCGCCTACGCCGGCGCCCGGAGCGTCCCCCGCCAGCCGCGCGAGGGCAGCGGCACCGCCACCGACGCCGGCGTCGGCCCGGTCGGCGAACCGCACGGCTGGACCCCGAGCGGCGAACTGCCCGAGGTCTCCGCCACCGCTGCCGCCGACGGCAAGCAGCCCTGGTACCCCGGCCGCCGGGTCGACCTCGGCCTGGTCCTGCTGCCGCTGCGCGCGGTGCTCGGCTCGCTCTCCGTCTACGCCGGGTTCAGCAAGCTCTGCGACCCGGTGTACTTCGACGGCGGCGAGCGCGGCTCGATGATGCGCTGGCTCTCCTCGCTGCACCCGTGGAAGGTCGCCGAGCCGCTGCTGGCCTTCGCGATGGCCCACCCGGTGGGCTCCGGCCTGGTGGTGTCGTTCACCGAGATCGTGGTCGGCGTGCTGACCGTCCTCGGCCTGTGGCAGCGGCTCGCCGCCGGGGCGGCGATGCTGCTCTCCGCCGCGCTGTTGTTCACCGTCAGCTGGCGCTCCGTCCCCGTGTACGACACCCCCGACCTGATCTTCCTCGCGGCCTGGAGCCCGCTGCTCATCGCCGGGGCGCCCTTCGCCTCGCTCGACGGGCGGCTCAACCTGGAGGCCTGGCGCCGGATCGGCGCGGGCGCGCCGGGCGCCCTGCGCCGCCGGGTGCTGCGGCGCGGCGCGGTGGTCACCACCGTCGTGGTCGGCCTGACCCTGCTGCTCGGCTCGATGCTGGGCGCGGCCGTCCGCACCAGCGCCCGGCCGCACCAGGCGCCCGGCCGCCCGGCCGG
>NZ_MECK01000439.1 GCF_014596465.1 Streptomyces sp. CBMA123
GCGGTGGCCGGCGGCACCGCCGCCGCGGCCCCCGCGCCCAGCCCCACCCCGGGCGGCAGCAGCACCAGCCAGCCCCCGCGGACCCCCCAGGGCGAGGTCAACGCCCTCTACGGCGACGCCCCCGGCGCCCGTGCCTACGCCGCCCCGCGACTCGCCGCCCAGCCCCCCACCCGGGCCCGGATCATCCAGCGCGCCCAGGGCTGGGTCGACCAGGCCGTGCCGTACGGCATGGGCCGCTACTGGTCGGACGGCTACCGCCAGGACTGCTCCGGCTTCGTCTCGATGGCCTGGGAGCTCGGCAGCAGCCAGACCACCTGGACCCTGCCGAACTTCGCCGAACGGATCAACCGGAACGACCTCCAGCCCGGCGACGTGCTGATCTACAACAACCCGGCCAACCCCCAGGCCGGTTCGCACGTGACGATCTTCGGCGGCTGGACGGACTCCACCCGCACCACGTACGTCGCCTACGAGCAGACCTCCCCCGGCGCCAAGAAACGCGCCACCCCGTACGCCTACTGGAACAACTCCGGCTCCTACGTCCCCTACCGCTACACCGGCCTCTCCGGCGGCAGCAACGACGGCACCTCCGCCGACGCCTTCCCGGGCGCGGACAAGTTCGGCCCCGGCGCGAACAACGGGTACGTCACCGAGCTCGGCCGGATGCTGGTGCGGCGCGGCGGCGCCCGCTTCTACTCCGAGGGCCCCGGGCCCCGGTGGGGCGAGGCCGACCGCAAGGCCACCCAGGCCTTCCAACTCGCCCAGGGCTGGCGCGGCGGCGAGGCCGACGGCCTTCCGGGCAAGGACACCTGGGACTTCCTGGTCAACGACAAGGGCCGCGACATCGACGCCGGCACCCCGCTGCCGCCCCCACCGCCCACCGGCGCCCCCGCCTTCCCCGGCGCCCGGTACTTCGGCCCCGGCCAGAGCAACGACCACGTCCGCCGACTCGGCGAACAGCTGGTCCGCAAGGGCTACGGCGGCTCGTACAGCGTCGGCCCCGGCCCGCGCTGGACGGAGAGCGACCGACGCGCCGTCCAGGCCTTCCAACAGGCCCAGGGCCGGCGCGGCGGCGAGGCCGACGGCCACCCGGGCCCGGACACCTGGCGCACGCTCTTCTCCTGACGCCCCGCACGGCGCGGCACCACCCCGGTGCCGCGCCTCAGCGCCGCCCCGACATCCAGTGGAACAGCCCCATCGCGACACTCGTCGCCAGGTTGAAACTGGACACCCCCGGCTGCATCGGCACCGCCACCAACCGGTCGGCCCGCGCCTTGAGCTCCGCGGACACCCCGTGCCGCTCCGTCCCGAAGGCGAGCAGCGCGTCGTCCGGGAACGGCAGGTCCCGGATGTCCACCCCCTCCGGGTCCAGCACGTACAGCGGCCCGGCGGGCAGCTCCGGCAGACCCACCCGCTCCACCGCGGTGGCGAAGTGCAGCCCCGCACTGCCGCGCAGCACCGTCGGGTGCCAGGGATCCAGCTCGCCCGTGGTCACCACCCCGGTCGCCCCGAACCCGGCCGCCAGCCGGATCACCGCCCCGACGTTCCCCAGGTTCCGCGGGTTCTCCAGCACCACCACCGGCGCCCGGCGCGGCCGCTCCGCCAACACCGCCCGGTTGGCCGCCACCGACGGCCGCACCGCCAGCGCGACCACCCCGGTCGGGTGCAGCCGGGGCGCCAGGGCCCGCAGCCGCTCCTCCGCCACCTCCACCGCCAACGCCTCCAGCGCCGCGACCACATCCGGCGCCAACTCACCCGCCAACGCCAGCAACGCCCCCCGGTCCGCCGTCAGCACCCGCCGCACCTCACCCCCGAACCGCAGCGCGTGCTTCAACGGATGGAACCCGTCCAACAGCACCACCCCCGACTCCCGCTCGGCCACCCGCCACGCCCGCACCAGCTCGTCGTCCATGCCGCTCACTCTCCCACCCCACCGCCCGTCTCCCCCGAGCCGCACACCCCCCTCACCCCTCTACCCCAGCACGGACGCGCAGGGCGAAAGCCCGCGCGCCCACACCACCCCTCACCCTCGACCCGCACCCACCCACCCCCGCACCCCGCACCCCTCCCCCCACCTCCCCCACCTCCCCCACCCACCCACCCCCTCCCCACCAGGCGAGAGGGACGCGCTGCGGAAGGGGGCGGCGCAGGGGGTGGCTGCGGAGAGGGGCGTGACGGGTGATTTTCAGACTGCCAACGGTCCCAA
>NZ_MECK01000440.1 GCF_014596465.1 Streptomyces sp. CBMA123
GTCGCGATGTTCCTGGCCGCGGCGCTCGCCCAGCGCTGAATCCGGGCCGGAGTTCCGGGAGTGCCGCCCGTACTGGCTGTCGAGGGGAGCGGCGGTTCTCGTCGGGTGGTTCAGGCCAGGGCGGCGGGGGCGGGGGCCTCGGCCACCGGTGCCTCCACGGCCTGCGCCGGAGCGGCCTCGACGTCCGCCACCTCGACGTCCGTCACCTCGACGCCCGGGACCTCCAGGGCCAACTGACCCTCGATCTCCTCGCGCACCGGCTCGGCGGGCTCCAGGTCCGCCTCGGCGACGGCCTCGGCCACCGACGACCCGGCCTCGACGGCCTGCGGCTCCTCGTGGCCCACGCCGCCCTTGCCCCGGCGACGGCGCTTGCCGCTGCCCGGGCCGGCCTCGACGGCGGCCGCCGCCGGGGCGTGGACGTGGACGCTCGGCTGCTCCATGTGGACGATCACACCGCGGCCGTTGCAGTGCACGCAGGGCTCGGAGAAGGACTCCAGCAGGCCCTGGCCGACCCGCTTGCGGGTCATCTGGACCAGGCCCAGCGAGGTGACCTCGGCCACCTGGTGCTTGGTCCGGTCCCGGCCCAGGCACTCCAGCAGGCGGCGCAGCACCAGGTCGCGGTTGGACTCCAGGACCATGTCGATGAAGTCGATCACGATGATGCCGCCGAGGTCGCGCAGCCGCAGCTGGCGCACGATCTCCTCGGCCGCCTCGATGTTGTTCCGGGTGACCGTCTCCTCCAGGTTGCCGCCCTGGCCGACGAACTTCCCGGTGTTGACGTCGATGACGACCATCGCCTCGGTGCGGTCGATCACCAGCGAACCGCCGCTGGGCAGCCAGACCTTGCGGTCCAGCGCCTTCATCAGCTGCTCGTCGATCCGGTAGGTGGCGAACACGTCCACCTCGGAGGTCCACCGCTGGAGTCGCTCGGCGAGGTCCGGGGCCACGTTGGAGACGTACTCGTGGATGGTCTTCCACGCCTCGTCGCCGGAGACGATGACCTTGGTGAAGTCCTCGTTGAAGATGTCGCGGACGACCCGGACGGTCATGTCCGGCTCGCCGTACAGCAGCGCCGGGGCGTTGCCGGTGGCCGCCTTCTTCTGGATGTCCTCCCACTGCTGCTGGAGGCGCTGGACGTCGCGGGTCAGCTCCTCCTCGGAGGCGCCCTCGGCGGCGGTGCGCACGATGACGCCCGCGTCGTCCGGGACGATCTTCTTCAGGATCTGCTTCAGCCGGGCGCGCTCGTTCTCGGGCAGCTTGCGCGAGATGCCGGTCATCGAGCCCTCGGGCACGTACACCAGGTAGCGGCCGGGCAGCGAGATCTGGCTGGTCAGGCGGGCGCCCTTGTGGCCGATCGGGTCCTTGGAGACCTGCACCAGCACGGACTGGCCGGACTTCAGCACCGACTCGATCCGGCGCGGGCCGCCGTGGCCCAGCGCGCCGAAGTTGACCTCACCGGCGTACAGCACCGCGTTGCGGCCCTTGCCGATGTCGACGAAGGCGGCCTCCATCGACGGCAGCACGTTCTGGACCTTGCCCAGGTAGACGTTGCCGACGTACGAGGTGGCCTGCTCCTTGTTGACGTAGTGCTCGACCAGCACGCCGTCCTCGAGGACGCCGATCTGGGTGCGCTGGCCGTTCTGGCGCACCACCATGACGCGCTCGACCGACTCCCGGCGGGCCAGGAACTCGGCCTCGGTGATGATCGGCACCCGGCGGCGGCCCAGCTCGCGGCCCTCGCGGCGACGCTGCTTCTTCGCCTCCAGACGGGTCGAGCCCTTGATGGACTGCACCTCGTCCGGGTCGAAGGACGGCTCGGTGGAGCGGCGGCGCGGCTCGCGCACCTTCACCACCGTGCGGACGCCGTCCTCGGTGGTCTCGGCGGTCTCGACGGCGTCGGCCTCACCGGTGCGGCGGCGACGGCGGCGACGGCGACGGGACGAGGACAGGCCGGCGGCCAGGTCGTCGTCCTCGTCGTCCTCCTCCTCGACGGCGTGGGCCGGCTCCTCGACGACGGGCTGCTCGGTCTCGGCGGCCTCGAACTCCTCGGCCTCGCCCCGGCGACGGCGGCGGCCGCCCCGACGGCGACGGCGCGACGGACGGCCGTCCTCCTCCCACTCGGCCTCGGTCTCCGGACCGGTGGCGGGGGCCTCCACGACGGGCGCCTCGACGACCGGGGCCGCCACGACGGGGGCCTT
>NZ_MECK01000441.1 GCF_014596465.1 Streptomyces sp. CBMA123
CCGCCTGACCGAGCTGCGCGAGGCCGACCGGCTGCGCCACGTCGTGGACCTCGTCCGCGCCGAGGCCGCCGCCGTCCTCGGCCACGCCTCGCCGCAGGCCGTCGCCGCTGACCGGGACTTCCACGACCTCGGCGTGGACTCCCTCACGGCACTCGAACTGCGCAACCGCCTGACCGCCGTCACCGGCCTGCGCCTGCCCGCGACCCTGGTCTTCGACCACCCGACGTCCGCCGTCCTCGGCGCACACCTGCTCGGCGTGCTCCTGGACGAGCAGGACGCCGCGGACGGCGCCGCGCTGTTCGGCCAACTCGACCGTCTGGACACGGCCCTGGCGGACCCGGACACCGACGAGGCGACCCGCAACGCGGTCTCCCTCCGGCTGCGCCGAATGCTGGAGAAATTGCGAAACCAGGACGCGCAGAATGCCGAGGACGCCATTGCGGAGCGGCTCGAAGCGGCGAGCGCGGACGAGGTCCTCGCCTTCATCGACAACGAGCTCGGCCGTCTGAGCGACCGCTGAGGACCGCTGAGGACCCGCCGAGAAGCGCCGAGAAACGCCGAGAGACCCGCCTCAACACAGGAAGGCACCACCCCCCATGTCGAACGACAGCAAGCTCGTTGACTACCTCAAGTGGGTCACGGCCGACCTGCACCAGACACGCCAACGACTGCTGGAGGCCGAGTCAGGCCGGCACGAGCCGATCGCCATCGTCGCCATGGCGTGCCGCCTGCCGGGCGGGGTGACCACCCCCGAGGAGCTCTGGCGGCTGGTCGCGGACGGGCGGGACGGCATCACCGGGTTCCCCGCCGACCGCGGGTGGGACATGGCGGCGCTGCTCGGCGAGGGCAGCGGCAGCAGCGCCTCGATCGAGGGCGGGTTCGTCGCGGCCGGTGAGTTCGACGCGGGCTTCTTCGGGATCTCGCCGCGCGAGGCCCTCGCGATGGACCCGCAGCAGCGGCTCCTGCTGGAGACGTCCTGGGAGGCGTTCGAGCGGGCGGGCATCGACCCGGCGGGCCTGCGCGGCACCCGCACCGGCGTGTTCGTCGGCACCGCGGGCGTCGACTACGTCGGCGTGGTGATGAACTCGGACGAGGACATGGAGGGCCACGCGACCACCGGCCTGACGGCGAGCGTGCTGTCCGGCCGGGTGTCGTACACCTTCGGCCTGGAGGGCCCGGCCGTCACCGTCGACACCGCGTGCTCGTCCTCGCTGGTGGCGATGCACCTGGCGTCGCAGGCGCTGCGGGCCGGTGAGTGCACGCTGGCCCTCGCGGGCGGCGTCACCGTGCTGTCGACGCCGATGAGCTTCGCCGGGTTCTCCCGGCAGGGCGGGCTCGCGCCGGACGGGCGCTGCAAGGCGTTCGCGGACGCGGCGGACGGGACGGGCTGGGCCGAGGGCGCGGGCGTCCTGGTGCTGGAGCGGCTCTCGGACGCCCGCCGCAACGGGCATCCGGTGCTGGCCGTCCTGCGCGGCAGCGCCGTCAACCAGGACGGCGCGTCGAACGGTCTGACGGCGCCCAACGGTCCGTCCCAGCAGCGCGTCATCCGCCAGGCGCTGGCCGCCGCCGGGCTGTCGGCCGGCGAGGTCGACGCCGTCGAGGGCCACGGCACGGGGACGCCTCTGGGTGACCCGATCGAGGCCCAGGCGCTCCTCGCGACCTATGGGCAGGAGCGGGAACAGCCGCTGCTGCTCGGCTCGTTGAAGTCCAACATCGGCCACACCCAGGCGGCGGCCGGCGCGGCCGGCGTGATCAAGACGGTGATGGCGCTGCGGCACGGCGTGCTGCCGAGGACGCTGCACGTCGACGCGCCGTCCGCCGAGGTGGACTGGTCGGCGGGGGCCGTCGAGCTGCTCACCGAGGCCCGGGCCTGGCCGGAGGTGGACCGACCGCACCGCGCGGGCGTCTCCGCCTTCGGGATCAGCGGGACGAACGCGCACGTGATCGTCGAGGAGGCGATCGAGGAGGATGCTTCCGGGGCGGATCCCTCGGTCGCGCCGGGTGTGGTGCCGTGGGTGGTCTCGGCGAAGTCGGAGGCGGCGCTGAGCGCGCAGCTGGAGCGGCTCGCCGGGGTCGGGGGCTCGCCGGTGGACGTGGGGCTGTCGTTGGCGGGGCGCTCGCGGTTCCGGCACCGGGCGGTGCTGGTGGACGGGGGCGAGGTCGCGC
>NZ_MECK01000442.1 GCF_014596465.1 Streptomyces sp. CBMA123
CGGGCACCGGCGGCCCGGGCAGCGGCCCCGCGACGGGCTCCGGCACCGCCTCACCCAGCCCCGGCGCGGACGCCACCCGCCCCGGCACCGCCACCCCCACCGGGGCCACCGGCACCGCGGACGGCGGGATCGTCCCGCTGTGCGGACGGACGGACCTCGGCCAGGGCACCTCGCAGCTCGGCCCGGCGGACGCTCAGGGCCGGATCTACGGCTCCTTCACCGTGTACAACGTCTCCGGGCACAGCTGCCGCCTCGGTGGGCCCGGCGCGGTGGCCGTCACCGGGGTCACCGGCACCGACCGCAGCCGGGTCCGCACCGCCGACCACACGGCCGGCGACCCGGCGGGCAGTCTGCCCGCGATGGACGCCGACCCGCCGGTGCTCGCCCCCCAGGCCGGGTACCGGGTGCCGTTCGCGTGGATCCCGGACCAGGGCTGCGGCACCACCGGCGGCGCCACCACCGCGCCGACCAACGGCGTCAACCAGGCCTCCCTGACCACCAAGGCCCCGCTCGGCTCCTCGGGCGACGCCCCGGCCGGCGGTGTCTCGGCGGCGCCCAGCGCCAACCCGCCCGCCAGCTCCTCGCCCACCTCCGGGCCCACCTCGACGCCCAGCCCGACGGTCACCCCGACCGGCGGGCCCACCGGCGGCCCGGCCACCGCCACCATCGCCCACACCCCGGCCCCCGGCAGCCCGGTGGCCGCCACGGCCTCGCTGCCGGTCGTGTGCGGGGGGACGCTCTACCGGGGCGGGGTGCAGCCGGCGGGCGGCTCCGCCGGCCAGCCCACCGGGACGCCCGCGACGGGCTGAGGGGCCCGCTGCGGCGGACCCTGTGGTCCGGCCCGGTGTGAGGAGTGGTTACCGTGGGGGGTGTGTACCGGTTCCTCCTGACTCCGCGCTGGCTGGGCGGCACCGCCCTGGCCGTGGCGGCCGTGGCGGTCTGCGTCTGGCTGGGCTCCTGGCAGCTCGGCCGGTTCGAGGACCGCGTCTCCACCCACCAGGAGACCAAGCAGTCGCTCACCGCTTCGAGTGAAGTCCGGCCGATCGACGCGCTGCTCGGCCCGGCCACCCCGCAGGTGAGCACGGAGACCGTCGGCAAGCCCGTCACGGTGACCGGGAGCTACGACACCGAACACCAACTCCTCGTCCCCAACCGGGTGCTGGACGGCAAGCAGGGCTACTACGTGCTCACCCCGCTGCGCACCGCCGACGGACACGCCGTCGCCGTGGTGCGGGGCTGGGCGGCCGGCGACCCGTCCGGCGCCGCCCCCACCGCCGAGGCCGCGCCCACCGGGCCGGTCACGGTGACCGGGCGGCTGCAGGCCAACGAGTCGGTCGGCAGCAACGGCGCGGTCGCGGGCGGCCTGCCCGCCGGACAGCTCGGCATGATCAACCGGGCCGCGCTGCTGAACGTGCTCGCGTACGACGGCTGGTACGACGGCTGGGTGGCCGCCGACCAGGTGCCCGCCGGGCTGACCGCCGTACCGACCGTGCAGCCGCAGGGCGGCGACGGGCTCACCCTGCGGGCGTTCCAGAACCTGGGCTACACCCTGGAGTGGTTCGTCTTCGCGGGCTTCGTGGTCTTCATGTGGTTCCGCCTGATGCGCCAGACGGCGGAGGCGGAGCAGGACCGGGCCCTGGGACTGGACCCGGTCCTGGACTGACCCGCCTACTTCGCCGGCTTGCCGGTGGGCGTGGGCGCCGGCTTGGCCGGTGTCGCGACCGGCACCTGGGCCGGGGCGGGGGAGTGCGACGGGGCGGCCGGGCTCGGATCGTCGCCGAACGGCGACGCCACGTCCTCACCCACCGGCTTGCTCCCGCCGGCGCAGTGGCCGCGGCCGGCGGCTCCGCCCGTCATGCCGTAGTGGTCGATGTGGTGGTGCGTGGTGCCGCCGCCGGTCGATCCGGACGAGCCCTTGGAGCCGGAGTTCTTGGACCCGGAGCTCTTGGACCCGGAGCCCTTGGATCCGGACGAGCCGCTCCCGCCGTGCGACCCGCTGCGCGCGGCGAGGTCCTCGTCCGCGTCCGGCCCGTTCGCGGTCGGCCCGTTCGCGCCCGGCCCGAACTCCGCCCGGACGACGGACGACCCGGCGCCCACCGCGCTCGCCCTCGTCGCCGAGCCGGTGGGCGCGGTCGGAGCCGGAGCCGGCGCCGGTAC
>NZ_MECK01000443.1 GCF_014596465.1 Streptomyces sp. CBMA123
CCGGCAGCAGCAGGGCGCCGACCGCGAGCGCCTCGTCCACCGCCGCCGGGGAGGCGTGCACCCCGACGCCGGCCGCGACCACCCGCAGCGCGCGGGCGAGCACGGTGGCGCTCGGCCGGTGCGCCGGGTCCTTGCGCAGGCAGCGCTCGATCACCGTCCAGAGCGGCTCGGGCATGGTGCTGGGCCGCTGCGGCTCCTGCGCCAGGTGGGCCTGGAGCACGGCCAGGGCGCTGTCGCCCTGGAACGGCTGGCGGCCGGTGACCAGCTCGTACAGCATGATCCCGGCGCCGTAGACGTCCACCGCGGAGGTCTGCGGGCGGCCCTCGGCGGACTCCGGCGCGACGTACGCGGGGGTGCCGACGAACTCGTGGGTGCGGGTGACGCCCGGGGAGTCGGCCAGCCGGGCGATGCCGAAGTCGGTCAGCATCGGGTGCATCTGCTCGGTGCCCTGGACCACGGTGGAGGCGAGCAGCACGTTGGCCGGCTTGAGGTCGCGGTGGACGATCCCGTCCGCGTGGCTGGCCGCCAGCGCGTCCGCGACCTGGGCCATCAGCAGGGAGCCGGCGATCGGGCTGAACGGGCCGTTGGCGCGCAGGTAGCGGGCCAGGTCGGGGCCCTCCACCAGGTCCATCACCAGCGCCAGCAGCTCGCCCTCGACGACCAGGTCGCGGACCCGGACGATGTTCGGGTGGCTCAGCCGCAGCAGCAGCGAACGCTCGCGCAGGAAGCGCATCACGACGTCCGGGTCGGCCGCCAGTTCCTCGCGCAGCACCTTGATCGCCACCTGCTGCCCGGGCTCGCTGCCCGGCACCTGGACGTCCTGGCGGACCAGGCCGCGCCAGACCGTCCCGGTGGCACCCCGCCCCAGGGTCTCCTCAAGCAGATACTTGCTGCCGACTGGCCGCACCTGTCGCACTCCTCGCCGTGCCGCCCGCGCGGGGCGCTCCCCCGCAGGTGTGCGGTGAGCCTGCCGGGCCCGTGTTCCGGCCACTCTAACGGTGTCCGTACGGGTTTTTGAGGTGACCGGCAGGCCATCCGAGCGGGGTTGGGGGACATCCCCTAGGGGACTGCCCGGAGGCGCGCACCGGGGCCCGCCGCGGGCCCGCCGGAGCGGCGGTTGACCTGACCCTCCGTCGCCTCCACCATGGCGATGATCGCAAGATCGTCAAATCCGGTACGGTGCGCGGACCGTCCACGCCGGATGGCAGGATGGACACTCGCCACTCGTGTGGCCCAAAGGGTCGCCGAGACCGCCCCGCGCGTCCGCGACGACACCGGGCAGCGGTACCAGGCATCACACCAGCAGAAGGGACCCGCGGGCGAGATGCAGATCCGGCTGACCGTCCTCCGACCGCGCAGCGGCCCGACCGCCGCCGGCTCCGCCATCCCCTACGTGGACGTGCTGGTCACCGCACCCGTCGGCACCGCGCTCGGCGCCATCGCGGGCGCGCTCGCGGGCGCCGTCGGCGTGCGCGGACCGCGGGCCGCCACCCATGTACACCTGTACGCCGGGACACACCGGGTGGACGAGCACACCCTGCTCGGCCACCCCCCGCTGCTCGACGGCGCCGTGCTCAGCCTCAACGAGCCCGACCCGACCGCCGACGACCCCGACGACACCCCCGCCGCCGCCGAACTGCGGGTGGTCGGCGGCCCCGACGCCGGCGGCGTGCACCGGCTGCACGGCCGGGAGATCCGGATCGGCCGCTCCGGCGAGGCCGACGTCCCGCTCGACGACCCGGACGTCTCCCGGCTGCACCTCGCCCTGCACCTCGGCGACGACGGCCGGATCGCCGTCCGCGACCTCGGCTCCACCAACGGCACCACCCTGGACGGCCGGATCGTCCCGCCGCTGCCGCCCGAGGCCGCCGTCCCGCTGGAGAACGGCGCGCTGCTGCGGATCGGCGAATCCACCCTGCAAGTCCTCGAACCACTCGGCGGGGCCGCCCGCACCGCCCTGCCCGACGGCAACGGCCACCTCCAGCTCGCCGCCCCCGGCCCGGTCCGGCCCGCGCCGCCGGTGATCGAACCGCCCGCCGCCCCCGAGCCGGCCCCGGGCCGCGGCCGCGGACTGTTCTCCCTGCTGCCCGGCCGCGCCGCCGAACCCCCCGGCCAGGAGAGCGCCGAACGCCACCACGCCGCCGT
>NZ_MECK01000444.1 GCF_014596465.1 Streptomyces sp. CBMA123
GCGAGGGCGGCGGGGTCCGCGAGGGGGCTGGCGGCGGGGATCGGCCGGCTGCCCGCGCCGCCCGGTCCGTTCCGGCCCCGGTTCTGGCGCAGCCCGCTCCGGGGGCCCTGGCTGACCTCGGTGTTCGGGCTGGTGCTGCTGGTCGGAATCCCCGTCCTCTTCGTCACCGGCGCCCTGTCGTACGCCGCCTACAACCCCGACCTCGGCCCGCTCAACGACCAGACGCCGGACAAGGGCGTGCTGGGCTTCTACCTGTTCGACTGGCCCACCAGCCCGGCCTGGCTCTACCGGCTCACCCAGGGCGTGCACGTGACGCTCGGCGTCGTCCTGGTCCCGGTGCTGCTGGCCAAACTGTGGTCGGTGATCCCCAAGCTGTTCGAGTGGCCGCCGGCCCGCAGCGCGGCCCACGCGCTGGAGCGGCTGTCGCTGCTGATGCTGGTCGGCGGGGCCGTCTTCGAGTTCGCGACCGGGATCCTCAACATCCAGCTCCACTACGTCTTCCCGGGGTCCTTCTACACCCTGCACTTCTACGGGGCATGGGTGTTCATCGCCGCCTTCGCCGTCCACGTCGGCCTCAGGTTCGGCAGGATGCTCCGCGCCCTGCGGTCCCGCTCGCTGCTCGTGGAACTGCGCACCGGCCGGGCCGGCACCCGGCCCGAACCGCCGGACGCCGACGGCCTGGTGGCGCCCGAACCCGCCCTGCCGACGATCGCCCGGCGCGGGGCGCTCGCGCTGGTCGGCGCGGGCTCCCTGGCGCTGCTGCTGGTCACCGCGGGGCAGAGCATCGGCGGCCGGCTGCGCGGCACCGCACTGCTGGCGCCGCACAACCGCGACCCGGAGTCCGGGCCGAACGGCTTCCAGATCAACAAGACGGCCGCCGCCGTGGGCATCTCGGCCGCGAGCGTGGGGCCGGACTGGCGGCTGGAACTGTACGGCGCCGGGCCGGTACGGGTGTTCACCCGGGAACAACTGCTCGCCCTGCCGCAGTCCTCGGCCCGGCTGCCGATCGCCTGCGTGGAGGGCTGGTCCACCGAGGACCAGCAGTGGAGCGGACTGCGACTGGCCGACCTCGCCGCGCTGGCCGGCCTGCCCGACGCCGCGAACGTGCTGGTGGACTCCGTCCAACCACCCGGCCCCTACAGCTCGGTGGTGCTGCGCGGCAACCAGATCCGCGACCCGCGCTCGCTGCTCGCCCTGCACGTCAACGGCGCCGAGCTCTCGATCGACCACGGCTACCCCGCCCGGATCATCGTCCCGGCCAACCCCGGTGTGAACAACACCAAGTGGGTGGGCCGGCTCACCTTCAGGACCTGACCGACATGAGCGACACGAACGATGCGACCGATGCCGCGGATGCCGCCGACCCGGAGCCCGGTGGTCTCGCCCGCTGGTACGGCGCCGGGCCGCTGCACCTGCTGGCGCTCCTCGCCTCCCTCGCCCTGACGGGCTACGCGGTCGAACGCCTGGTGGCCGTACGGCCGCTCGCGGTGGCGCTCTGGTTCGTCGGCGCGGCCGTCGTCCACGACCTGATCCTGCTGCCGCTCTACTCGCTCGCGGACCTCTCGGCCCGGTCGGTGCTGCGCCACCGCGCGGAACGGCCGCCGGGCGTGGCCTGGATCAACCACCTGCGCGTACCGGCGTTCCTGTCGGGCCTGCTGCTGCTCGTCTGGTTCCCGCTGATCCTCGGCCTCTCCGTGCCCTATCCGGGTGCCACCGGTCTGTCGGAGGAGGTCTACCTCGGCCGCTGGCTCGCGATCACCGCCGTGCTGTTCGGCGGCTCCGCCGTCGCCCTCGCGGTCAGGCTCCGCCGCGCCCGTCCACGCGGTGCCCGGCGCGGTGGCGCTCGTCGGGGCGGAGGCCGCCGGGGCGGTGGCGTTCGGGAATCGTAAGGACGCGCTTCGCCGAGGCCGTCCCCGTCCGCTCCTACATTGGTCGGGATCGAACTCCCGAGGAGAGGTGCTTGAGATGACGCTGCGTCAGGACATGCCGGAGGGCCCCCGGGCCGAGCTGGGTGTGATCGGTGGTTCGGGGTTGTACGCGTTGCTGGAGGAGGTGGTGGAGGTGCGGGTGGAGACGCCGTACGGGCCGCCGAGCGATGCGGTGTTCGTGGGGGAGGTGGCCGGGC
>NZ_MECK01000445.1 GCF_014596465.1 Streptomyces sp. CBMA123
GCCGCCGGCGCTCAGCGGGCCGCAGCCAACGCCCGAACGGCGGCTGCCGCTGCCGCGGGTGATGCGGGCAAGGCGCACGAGGCGCGGGTCGCAGCCGATGCTGCTGACGCGGCGGCAAAGATCGCCGCGGATGCGCAGGCGACCCTGGTGAAGGCGAAAGAAGCCGCCGCGAGCAGCAAGGAAGCCGCCGGAGCCACGCTCAGTGCCAGGGGCAACGCGGACGCCGCGGCGGGTTCGGCAGACCAGGCCGGCGCGTATGCCGACAGTGCGGGTGGGCAGTCCGCCAAGGCCAAGCGCGCGGCAGCGGCGACGCGCCGTCAGGCCGCCGAGGCCGGGCGCGCCGCGACGGCGTCGCAGAAGCTGGCCGAGGAAGCCGCCGGCCAGGCTGAGGCGGCGAAGACCCTGCTGGAATCCGCAGCCGCGCACGCCTCCTCGGCAGCCCAGGCCGCCAGGGACGCCGCCGACCACGCCGGGCAGAGCTCCAACGCCGCCAAGGAGTCGACCGACCACGCCAACGCGGCCTCCGGCTTCGCGACCGACGCGCAGACCGCGGTCGACAAGGCCAACGCCGTACAGGACCTGGCCCGCCGTACCGAGACCGAAGACCTGACCAACCGCACCGCAGCCGCCGTCGAGACCGCCCGCAAGGCCAGCGCGGACGAGGCGGACAAGCAGGCCGAAACCGAGCAGGCCCGACAGGAGGTCCAGAAGGCCCGCAGCGAGGCCGACCGCCTGGCCCAGGCCGTCAACCAGCCCGGCACCACTCCCCAGCAGGTCGCCACCGACGGCCGCAAACTCGCCCTCCTCTCCCGCAAGATCTCCGGAACCTGGGGAGAAACAGCCGCCGAAGCCGCCCTGACCGGTGGCGACCTCGCCGTCTTCTCCTACCTCAAGACCGGGCGCCAGGCCGCCGAGGAGCACGACGCGCGCGAGCGCGCCACCCAGATCTACAAGGACGACAAGAACCCCGCCGTCCGGGCCGCCGCCTACACCGCCCTCCAAGGGGATGCGGCGAAGGTCGGTGCGTTCCTGAACAGCGGTCAGTACGAGGCCGCGGCGCCGAACAACCGGCTGACGATCACCCGCCTCCTCGACAAGGCCGGGCCCGCCGTCAAGGCCGCCGGCGACACCGCGCTGCGCACCAACACCCCCGAGGCGCTGCGGGACTTCCTCGCCAAGGGCGTCACCGACGCCCAGGCAGCCGACGACCGGCTCACCGCGACACGGCTGGCGGACGCCGCCGACACCGAGCCCGAACTCAAGGCCGCCGCGCGGATCGCACTCGAAGGCCCCGTCGTCAAGCTGCGTGCCTTCGTAGCCGAAGGCCAGTACACCGCCCAGCAGAAGGACCGGCTGACCGCCGTCCACGTCGCGGACGTCACCGGCCTCATCGCCCAGGCCACCGCAGCCGCCGCCACCGCACAGAAGAACGCCGCCGAGGCCCAGCGCGTCGCTGCCCTCGCCCGCGGCGCCGCCAACGAGGCCGCGGGCTACGCGGGCAACGCCCAGCAGTCCGCCAACACCGCCGCCGACCAGGTCTCCAAGGCCCAGGCTGCGGCCGACGCCGCCCAGACCAGCGCCACCAAGGCCGCCCAATCCGCCAAGAGCGCCAACGCTGCCGCAGGCTCGGCCCGGCACGACGCAGCCCTGGCTACCTACTCGGCCAGGCGGGCCGAGCTGTCAGCGGGCGCGGCTCGCCGCTCCGCATCCGATGCATACGCCTCCGCTGCGGCGGCGCGGGCGTCGGCTGACGCTGCGGGCAAGGACGCCAAGGCCGCCCAAGCCGCTGCCGACGACGCGTTCGGCACCTACGAGGCCAGGCACGAAGCAGAGGAGAAGGCCAAGCGCGAGGCCCTGGAAGCGGCACGTGCTGAAGCGGACCGGCTGCGCAAGCAGGAAGCCGCCGACCAGAAGGCCGCCGACGAGCAGAAGGCCAAGGAGAAGGACGCCCAGGTCTCGGCGATCGAGGCGGAGATCAAGAAGGGGCAGGAGGAGAAGGACAACGCCAGCTTCATCTACCACCTGATCTCCGAGAGCATCCACCTCACCCTCGACGTCATCGGCGGCGCCGGCGGCGTCATCGCCCCCGGCCTCGCCGATATCGCTGACCTGATCAACTGCGCCTACTACGCCATCGAGGGCCAGAAGGAACAGGCGGTCATCTCCTGCCTCGGCGCGATCCCCATCGCGGGCAACGGCGC
Source organism: Streptomyces sp. CBMA123 (assembly GCF_014596465.1). Lineage (GTDB taxonomy): Bacteria > Actinomycetota > Actinomycetes > Streptomycetales > Streptomycetaceae > Kitasatospora. Next base: position 2,202 of record NZ_MECK01000445.1, read on the forward strand.
GATGATGGCCAAGTTCGTCCAGTGGACCAAGAAGTTCGGCAGCTGGGGCGAGACGGCTGTCGAGTTCATCAGGAAGCTGGTCACCCGGACCCCCGCGGTCTGCCCGAACAGCTTCCCGGCCGGCACCCCCGTCCTCATGGCGGACGGCTCCACCCGCCCCATCGAAGCGGTCCGCATCGGCGACACCGTCCTCGCCACCGACCCGACCGCATCCCGGACAGTGCCACGCCGGGTCGATGCCACCATCTACACACCCGACGACCGCCAGTTCACCGAAGTGACCCTGGCCGGCGGCGGGTCGCTGACCGCCACCAGCGGTCACCGCTTCTGGAACGCCTCCGAGCGAGCCTGGGCCGACGCCTCGCGCCTGCGGCCCGGGGACTCCCTGCTGAACCCCTCCGGGCAGCAGGAGAGCATCAGTGCGACCCGGCAGTGGGAGGGACTGCAGGCCGCCTACAACCTCACCGTCGCCGACCTGCACACGTACTACGTGCTGGCGGGCGACACCCCGGTCCTCGTCCACAACTGCACCAAGGCGGTCGCCCTCGGCTACCAGTTCACCGACACGGCAGCGTGGGCCGAGAAGCTCGGGTTCACCCACTACATGAAGCCGGAGTACAAGGACACCTGGCGCGGATACGTCAAGAAGGCCATCGACGACCCCCAGACCGAGATCCACGTCAACATGAAGGAATTCGACGGCGACAGCTTCGAGCAGATGGCCACGATCGGCCTCGGGGGCGCGGCGGCGAAGGCCACCGCCACCCAGGAGGAGATGTCATGGATCGCCCGGGCCGTGATCGGCGAGAGGGTGCCGTGGAGTAAGTTCAAGTTCTACGACAAGAACGGGAAATCGATCTCCGTCCCGGAACCGAAATGGCAGGAAGCCAAATGGCAGAAGGCCTGGATCTTCGAGTGGGCTGACTGACCACCTCTCCGGTGGGGCGGCCGCCCTCCGGCAGGCCGCCCCGCCGGACGGGCATTTCGTTTACGAGCAGGGCGAAAAGGACGAACTCTTCCATGAACGACGTGACCGACGGCCTCCCGCCGGACTTCTCCGAGCACTATCCGGAGCTCGCCCGACACGGGGGCCTCACAGCTGCGATCCTCGCGACCGCGGCCGAGCACGGCCTCAGCCTCGGCGACGAACTGCGTGCCCCCGAGCCCGATTGGGCACCGACGGTCGCGGAGTTCGACTCGCCGCGCGGGCAGATGAAGGTCAACCTCCGGCCCACAGAACGCGGATTTGACATTTCGCTGTACAGCAACCGCGGATGGTTCTCCCGCTGGGCCGACGGCATCACCGCGGACATCACCGAGACCACCGGGGTACTCATGGCGTGGAAGCACGGCGCTTCCCTCGCCGAGCTTTCCCAGGGCTTCCCCTTCATGACGTACACCAGGCTGAGCCAGGGATACGACGAAGGCAACCAGGTGGCCGTGATGTGGGACCTGCAGATCGGCGACCCGACACTCGCGCAGTACCGGGAGCTGCTCACCTCTCTCCGTGCCGAGCCGCTGCTCGCGCAGATGTTCCCGTTCTTCTCGATGTGGACGCTCCGGCTGGTGAAGGACTCCTACCGTGAACAGCCGGGCGAGCTGCTGATCCGGCAGAAGGACGATGGCTCCTACCTTCTCTGGTCCTCTTCGGAAACCGAAGAGGACCAGCGGGAGTTCCACCGACTCGACGATCTGGTCGCCGCCGCAACCGCCCTGAGAACAATTCTCTGAGCTCACCAACGAATGCCGGGCCAGTGGCCAGGACTGAGCTCCAAAGGTCCACCTTCGAAGGAGGCGGCCCGGGAATCACTCGTTCGGGAGCGGCGAAGCCGCGGACCTCATCGCGGGCCACCCGTGAATCGGTCACCTCATCGCCCCGCGCCCACTCCGGGCCCGGGGCGATGCGCGTTCCCGGACTCAGGACCGCTCATAGGCCTGACCACCGTTCAAGACCCACCAGCCGCCCCGAGTGAAGCCTCCCGCTGCACAGTCGTGAGGGCCGGGGGCTGCATCCTGCTCGCCGGCCGAGGGACGTCGCCGGGGGCGCCTAGTAACGTTACTAAGTGCCCTGGCTTCTGCTCGTACCGCCGGCGCCGGGGCCGGTTCATCGCTCCGGCCGTGACAGCCGGACCGCAGCCGGACCAAGCAACTGTCACTGGTCCGTTCCGAGGACCGAGATCCGGACAGGAGAGCAGCAGGTGAGCACGGCGCATGCGAGCCCGGGTGACTACAGCCAGGTGCCGAACCCGGAGCAGGCACTGAAGTACGCGATTCAGCACATCGCGGGTGACCGCGTGGAGATCGTCGAGGGAGTCATCACCCCCGTGTCACCGTCCTGGGCCCACGAGACCGCCGTCGACCTGATCCGGGAACAGATCGGGCCCCGGATGCGCGAGCTCGGCCTGCGGGCGGGATCCGGAAACCTGGACCTGCCCGGCACGGAGAACTACTACGTGCCGGACCTCGCCGTCGTACCCGCCGAGCTCGCGAAGACCGAGGGGGCGCTCCTGCCCGACCAGACCGTGCTCGTCGTCGAGGTGACCTCGCCCTCGAACGGCGACACCGACCGAACCTCCAAGCGGCGGCGCTACTCGCAGTTCGGTGCACCGGTGTATCTCCTGGTCGACCGGCAGGAGCGCACCTGCACCCTCCTCTCCCAGCCGGGCCAGCTCGGCTACACCCGGATCGAAGGCCCCCACCCCTTCGGTACGCCGCTGCAGCTCCCGCCGCCGCTGAACGTCCGACTCGACACCGCAGACTTCTGAGCCTCCCACGAGATCGGGGCCAGTTCGGAACCGCCGCAACCCGGAGACACCTGCGCGCAGGCGGAGCTGACGACCCCGGAGGGCGCGCGGGCGGGTGTCACGGAACAAGGGCTTCCCGCTACGAGCGTTACGGGAACGGTCGTGGGGACGAGCATGCGGGTGCCGCCCGGGGCGGGCGACGGGGACGCGCTCGGGGCGACCCTCCGGCTGTCGCCGGCGGGCCGCCCGGTCTCCATGTCGTTCCTGCGGAAGTCCGAGGTGGACGGGGCTTTGCGCAAGCACATCCGGACCGTCTCCTGGTCACCGACGAGGGGTCTGTGGTCGTGGACGTGAAGCCACTACGCCGATTGTCCGAGCCGGAACCCGGCCTGGCCGACCCGCGCGAGCGCCGAACCGGCCCGCCAAGGCGAGCCGCGACGGCTCGCTCTCTGGACTGGCGGAGAGTCAGTATTCCTGCCGTGTCGTATTCCCCCAGCCTCGAGCAAGGTGACAGCGCATCAGTCGCCTTGCCGGTGAGTTGCGGACAGCGCACCCAGGGGTTCAGCCACCGCCCGGTGCCCACCAATCCCACCAATCCCACCAGGCACATCGTTAGCGCCCGGTCATGCGAGCGGGCCGCTCCGCTCCACCACCGGAGACCTGATCTGCGGTGGCTCCCCTCCGTTCAGCCTGGCCAACGACCTGCTAGTCCGCCAGAGCGGTCGGCCCGTGACCTGGCGCCTGCCGTTGCACTGCCTAGTGGCAAGGCGATCTGTACCCGAGCACCGGAACGTAGGTCCCCCAGTTCTCGCGGTTCAGGGCGTCGCCGCTGCTCGCGCAGACGTTGCCGATCGCGGCCTCGACATCCAGGTCCCAGAGGGTGGCCACGCCGTCGTCGGTGGTGGCGGCGAGGGTGTGGCCATCCGGACTGAACGCCAGCACAGACACAGGTCCGGTGGCGACGGTCAGCGGGTCGCCGATCTCCCTCGGGTGGTCCGGGTCGGCGACGTTCCAAAGGGAGATGCTGCCCACGTTGGTGTGGCCCGCCGCGGCCAGGGTCCTGCCGTCGGGGCTGAAGGCGATCGCCCAGAGGCTGTCGCCGGGGATGGTCCAGGCCGGGCCCCTGGGCCTGAGGTGATTGAGATCGGTGCTGTCCCACAGGGTGATCCGGCCGTTGCTGTCCCCCGTAGCCAGGGTCTTGCCGTCCGGGCTGAAGGCGACCCAGGCGGCGGAGTCACCAGGCTGTTTCACCGGTTCGCCGATCCGGACGGGCGCGTACTGGCTGGTCGTGCTCCACACTCCGACTTCGCCGGTGCTCCTGTCCCCACCGGTCGCGAGAGCGTGTCCGTCGGGGCTGAACGCGATGGACTGGACGGACCTGGTGTGGTCCTCCCGGATGAGGCTTCGCTGCTCGGGGTGTGCGGGGTCGCTGACGTCCCAGAGGGCGATGCCGCCGGACACGCGATTGTCTCCGGCCACGGCCAGGGTGTGGCCGTCGCGACTGAAGGCGAGGGAGAAGATCAGTCCGCCTGCCCCGGTGAGCTCTGGTCCGAGCGGAACGGGGTGGTCCGGGTCGGCCACGTTCCACAAGGTGACCGCGCCGCCGCTGTCGCCGCCGGCCAGGGTGCGGCCGTCGGGGCTGAACGCCACCGCGTCGACCGGTTGAGTGGGCCCGGTCAGCGGGGCACCCCTCGGGGCGGGGTGGTTGGGGTTACTGGTGTTCCACAGGCTGACCGTGTCGTTCTGGTTCCCGGCCGCCAGCGTGCGGCCGTCCGGGCTGAACGCCACTGATGCGACATTTCCTCCGCCGCCTGCCAGTTGAGTCGGCGGCAGGTTCCAGAGGTCCACGTGGCCGTCGGTGTCGCCCGCCGCCAGGGTGTGGCTGTCCGGGCTGAAGGCCACCGCGGCGACCACGTTGCCGTGGCCGTTCAGCGCTCGACCCAGCGGGCTGATCACTCGCACGTCGGTGACGTTCCAGAGGTCGACGGTGTCATCGGCACTGCCGGCGGCCAGCGTGTGGCCGTCCGGGCTGAACGCGACCGACTGCACCGGGTCGGCGGGCCCTTTCAAGGGTTTCCCGATCGGGGCCGGGTGGTCCAGGTCGGTGAGGTTCCACAGGTGGACGTCGCTGTCGTTGGCCCCCGCGGCGAGTGTGTGGCCGTCGGGGCTGAACGCCACCGATGCGGGGCCGCTGCCGACATCGAGCGGCTGGCCTCGGCTCGTCAGGTGGCTCGGGTCGGTCGCGTTCCACAAACCGATGACGCCTTTGCCGGTGTCGCCACCGGTGCCGTCTTCGCAGGCGGCCGCGACGGTGCGGCTGTCGGGGCTGAATGCCAGTGAATGGAGGTAGAGCAGGTCCGGGCAGGAGTCGAACGCCGCTCCGTCCGCGGTGGCGCTGGCGGGCCGGGTGACGTCCCACACGCTCACGAGCCCGGTGGTGCGTCCGGCGGCCAGAGTGCGGCCGTCCGGACTGAACGCCAGCGATGCGACGGGGCTGATGAAGTCGAAGTCATCCGCGCCTACTCCCGTCAGCCTGCTCAGCAGGACCGGGTGGCTGGGGCTGGTCAGGCTCCAGAGGTCGACGAAGCCGCCGCCGCCGTTGTCGCCGATGTGGTCGGACTTGCCGCCGACGGCGAGCGTCCGCCCGTCCGGGCTGAACGCGAGGGAGTCGATCGTGTTGACGGCCGCGTCCTCGGGCAGCGCCCTGCCCAGTGGGACCGGGTGGCCGGGATCGGAGACGTCCCAGAGTCGGACGGTGTTCTGCTGGACGTATCCGGCGGCCAGGGTGTGCCCGTCGGGGCTGTAGGCCACGGCGCCGACCGAGCCGGCGGGGCCCGCCAGGCGAATGGCCATGGGTATGTTCTCGGTGGTGATCAGCCGGGACGCGGCCTGCGGGTCGGGGTTCAACCGGTAAGCGGTCAAGGCGAGTTGGGCGGAGAGCGAGGGGTCGGTGGGCGCCTGCTGCAGGGAGGCCGAGGAGACGGCGGCGACGATGGCCTTGTTGCGGTCCCTGACGGAATTGGCGTTCTGCCACAACGCGAACGCCGCGGCTGCGGAGGCGGTAACGGCCAGGGCCGTGATGACCGCGACCGCGCCTCGCCGCAGCCGCAGCCCACGTCGCTGATGGCGCCGGGCGGTGGCCAGGAACTCGCCGGCCGCGGCACTGAGGTCCGGTGCGTGCCGCTCCGCCCAGGCCTGGGCGGTCTCCAGGCGGTTGCCGCGGTACAACCCGCCCGACTCCCGGCCGGACTGGGCCCAGGCGGCGGCGGCCTCCTCCAGGTCCTGCCGGACCAAGTTGCCGTCCCGGTCCTGCTCGATCCATTCCCGCAGCTTCGGCCAGGCCCGGATCAGTACCTCGTGAGTGATCGTCACCGCGTCCTGATCGCGGGTCAGGAGTCGGCCGCGGGTGAACTCGTCCACGACCGTCCTGGCGGACTCCGGATCCGGCGCATGTCCGAGCAGATCGTCGTAGCGGACCCGGCGGCGGGTGTCGTCCGCGTCGCGCCCCACGGTCACGAGCCGCAGGAACACCCACCGTGCCATCTCGCGGCCCGGCCAGGGCAGCGTGTTGAACAGCCGATCCGCGGAATTGGCGAGCGCCCGCTGGATCCCGCCGGTGACCCGGTATCCGTCCACGGTCAGCCGGTGGCCGCTGCGTTGCTGCCAGGTTCCCCGCAACGCGTGTGCCAGCAGCGGCAGCCTTCCTCCGAAGCCCGCACCCGCCGGGGCCCCGACCGTCCCGAGGTCGGCCAGCAGCAGCTCGACCAGACCGTCCTCGACCTCCAGCCCCACATCCTCGGCAGGAAGGCGGATCGCATCCTTGAGGTCCTGCTCGCTCATCGGGCCGAGCACCACGGCGCCGGCCTGCAGTGCCGTGCGCAGCTCCGGGTAGGGCGTGCACGCGGCATAGAAGTCCGCCCGCAGGCTCAGCACGACGGCTGCGCCGCCCGTGGCCAACCGGTCGAGCACCTCGACGAGCCACTGCCGCTCGGCCTCGTCACCGCAAGCCGTGAAGAGCTCCTCGAACTGGTCGACCACCACGACCAGGCCGGGTGCGTCACCCTCCCCGGCGCCGGTCAGTGTGCGGAGGTCCGCGACGCACTGCGGGACATCAGTGCGCCAGGACTCGGCCCGGGTCCGGGCCTCCTCGGATTCGAGCCCGGCAGCGGCGGCCAGCGCCTCGGCCGGGGACGCCGTCGGAGTCAGCGTCAGCTGCGGCCACCCGCTCGATCCCTTCACCGGTAGCCGACCGTCGCGCACGGCCGGCAGCATCCCGGCGGCGAGGAGCGAGGACTTACCCGCCCCGGACGGGCCGATCAGCACCAGCGGCCCGCGCTCGCGCAGCCGAGCGTCCATCCGCTCGATGACCGTGTGGATCATCGTGTCGCGACCGTAGAACCAGTCCCGGTACTCCGCCGAGAACGGCATCAACCCCGGGTACGGGCACCGCATGTCGCGGGACGCCTGGCCGGGCTTCGTCCGGTTCGGCCCCTCGGGCTTGCGGATGATGGTGATGCCCCCGACCGCCTGGTAGACGCTGCCACCGCCGGTCGCCGTGCCCTCCAGCTTGATCGGCTGCCAGGGGGGAGGCCCGCTCGGTGCCGCGCCCTCGTCCGCCTCGGTCACGCTGTCCCGCCCTCGGTGATGTGCATGTCCCGACCTGCCTGGTAGGCGCTTCCACCGTCGGAGACGTGCGCCGTCAATGTCGTCGAGCCCATCGGTTGCTGCCCCGTCAGTCCGGTCCCGGCGGACGCGTCGAGGAGCAGCGCACGGAGCTCCTCGGCGATCTCCGGTCGCGCGGCGAGGAGCCTGGCGAGACGCGCCTGCCACTCGGCGACCAGCAGCCGCTCGATCTCGCTGTCGCCGCCGGACTGCATCAACTCGCTGCGGGCCTCGGCGAGGTCGGCTTCCAAGCGCTCGGGATGCGCGTGGCGCCACAACGCCAGGACCGACGCCTTGACCGCGGCCCATCCGTCCGTCGCCAGAAGGTCGATCAGACGGCTCGCGGCGGCCGATGCGAGGCCCCCGGCCAGTTCTGAGCCTGTCGACATGTGTCCCCTCCTCAAGTCTGCTACTGGCCGTGGGCCGAGATCGCGGTCAACGTCAGGTTCGAGGCGATGAACACGCGATCGCCGCCGACCGTCCACTTGAACCCGGTGTCCGGCTGCCCGGGGTCCCTGTACTTCCATCGGGCCTTGCCGGTGGCCGCGTCGATGGCCCAAAGGGTCTGCGCCGCGTCGGTGACGAACACGGTGTCAGCCGAGCAGCGCGCACTCCGGCCGACCACCCCGAGGCCGGCCTCGAACAGGTTGCCTCCGCCCATGGCGCCGGCCCCGGTGACCGTGGCCACCCACTTGACTGTCCCGTCGGCGGAGTTGAGGGACGCCAGGTCACGGCCGACCGGCACGTAGACCGTCTGGCCGTCCGGGCTCGCGAAGAGGTCGCCGAGCTCGACCTGGTCCCCGTTCTTCGCGTCGAACTCCTGACGCCACTTCTCCTGACCGGTTGCCGCGTCGACTGCGATGACCACGCTGCCGGAGCCGCCGACGAAGCAGAACAGCCCGGCGGCGAAGCACGTCATCGGCCAGCCCGTGGTGAAGTAGTACCCGCCAAAGGAGGGAAGCTTCCAGCCGCGGGCACCCTGATTCCCGGAGTCGATCATCTCGACCTGGCCAGCCTTCCCGCCTGGGGTGCTCGACGCCGCGAGGAGGGCGGAGCCGGACTGCGGGACCAGCACGTTGTTGATGTCCGTGCCCTCGACGGTCCACAGCCCGTTGCCGGTGGCGGCGTCGAACGCCCGGATGTATCCCGTCGTCGTATCCAGGTTCACGGAGGCCGAGTTGACCACGCTGCCGCAGACGAACACGGTAGTCCCGTTGACCGCCACGTACCGTGCGGCTCGGAAGTCCCCGTTGGAGTTGGTCCCGGCCATCCGGGTCGCCCACTTCACGCTCCCGGTGGTGCCGTCGACCGCGGCGATCATGTTGGGCGAGCCCGGCACGTCGCAGAGGTAGTAGAAGACGCCGCCCGCGTACGTGGTCCGCGACGTCATGTTGTCCCCCCCGAACCCGCTGGTGGTGTTCAGCGCGGGGAGCATCGGCTTGCCCGTCGAGGCGTCCACGAAAGCCGTCGTCTTGTCCGTCATGACCATGACCACCTTGTCCGACGCCTCGAGGCAGGTCGGGGCGCTTTGCCCGTTGACCTGCCACTCCTTGGTCGCGTCGGGCGCGTCCAAGGTGATCTGGGTCGGACCGCCCGTCGAGGACGCCGACGCCGACGCCGACGCCGTCGCAGACGAGGACGGCGACGGCGGCGCGGGCTTGAGGGAGGGCGTCGGCGACGAGCCGTTGGAGGAGAGGACCGCGGCCGCGGTCCCGCCTCCGATCATGAGCACGCCGCCGACCAACCCGAGCAGCAGCTTCCGGCGGCTGACCGACGGGGCGGCCGCGTCGAGTGCCGCGATCTCGGCGCTCAGCGCCGGCGGCAGCCAACCCTCGGCGGGCGCGGGCAGGCCCTGCCGGTCGAGGTAGTCGACGAGCTGTTGGGCGGTGGGCCGGGTCGAGGGGTCGGGGTAGAAGCAGCCGCCGATCACCTCACGCAGCGACGGCGGCAGCCCGCCCATCACCGTTTCGAGCTCCGCGATCCGGAGTTGTGCGTCCTCGGACAGACTGTCCCACCACCACTCGCCTCCCGACGCCGTGAACAGCATCGTCGCGCCCAGGTCGAGGAGGTCGCCCATCGGCGATCCGTCGGCATCGACGGACCCAGTGGGGTCGAAGGCCGCGAGGTAAGGCCCGTCCCCCGCGAGCAGCACGGAGTCCGGTCGCACGCCGCCATGGACCAGCCGTGCGGCGTGGATCCGGGAGAGCGCCCTGCCCAGGCCGAGCGCGATTCCCCTCAGCGTCGACTCCGGCAGCCTGCCGAAACGTTCCACCGCCTGCCGGAGCGGCAGTCCGCGAACGACCGCGGTCGCCGTCCAGGGAGACGGTGCTTCGGGGTCGGCGTCCACGACCGGCATCACGAACGGCCCGGGCACTGCCCGGGCCGCCGCCACGCCGGCTCGGAACCGCTCCCGGAACCCCGGCGCCGCGGCCACCTCCGGCCGCACCACCGTCACCTCGAGGCTCCGCCCGTCGGCCGAGCGCGCCGCGAAGACCTCACCCGCACTGAACGTACGTATCTTTCCTGCCAGTTGGTACGGACCGACCTGGCGGGGATCATCCGCTTCGAGCGTCTCCACGGCGCTACTCCTGAGTCAACGTGATCGTCTGATCGCGGGCCGCCTGGTAGACGCTGCCGCCACCGGAGACGTGCGCCGTCATGCTCACCGGCGGTTGAGCAGCGGGCTCCGCGGCCGCCGTCGGCGGCACCTCGCCGTGCCCGAGTGATGGCAGCAGGGTCGCCACGGCGTCACACAGGCTGCCGAGCTCGTCGTCCAGGTGGGTCTCCGGAACGCGAATGAACTGGAGCCGCCCCAGATCGGCGATCTCCCGGGGCAGGGCCGCAGCCTCGGGCAGCATCGTCCCGTCGCCCAGGAGCAGCGGAACGACGCGGTTCCCTGCTCCCATTGCGGTCGCGATCTCCCGCCGGACCCAGTCGTCGTCCCGGTCGAGCAGCCGCTTCCCGTGCCCGTCCCGGAGGTCGAGCCAGGCCGGCCCGATGAGCACGAGCATCAGCTCGCACTCGGCGGCCTGCCGGTCCAGGATCCGGGCGAAGTCGGCCCCTGGCGGGATCGACTCACCCGACTTGAAGACCTCGCCGGCCCCGAACCGGTCGGCCAGGGCCTGGTAGACACGGTCCCGCATCCACCGGGAATCCAGCTTGCGGAAGCTGAGGAAGACATGCGGCACGGTCGGCCCCTCTCCAGTGCACCTTGACGACCAGATCCGCACGTACGGTACCGACAGGGCAGTGCTCTTGACGCGTTTTCAGATCAAACTGAATAGCATCCGATTGCGCAACGCCCACGGGTCTTCCTACCCTCGTCCGTATGGGCGACTTCGGTGTCGAGCTGGCGCGGCTCCGTGCACGGCGCGGGTTGACGGTGCGCCAGCTCGCGCGGCGCGCGGGCGTCTCCGAAGGGCAGATCAGCAACCTCGAGAGCGGGCGCCGCAACCCGACGTCCTCCGTGGCAGCCGCCTGCGATGCGGCGCTCGGCGCCGACGGCGGGCTGATCAGGCTCACCGAGACCGCGCGCCGCGGTACGGCGGACCGGAGCCTGGTCGAGGTCGAGGTGGAGCCGCTCGTCGTCGGATACGGGCGGATCCTGGAGCAGCTCAGGGACATCGGCAGGTCCACCGGCCCCCGATTCGTGGACGCCGCGCTGCGGTCCACCACGCGGGTCCTGACCGAGGCCGCTCCCCGGGCCGAGGCGCGCAGCCGCCAGGAAGTCTGGCTGCTGGCCTCGCGGTTCGCCGAATACACCGGCTGGATGGCACAGGAGGCCGGGAACCCCGCCGAGGCCCTGCGCTGGACCGATCTCGCGGTCCGTTGGGGCGCCAACGGCGGGGACGAGACGATCGCCGCCTACGCCCTGGTCCGAAAGGCCTCGATCGCCGAGCACCGCGGCGACCCCACCGCGGTCCTCCTGGCCGGTCGAGCAGCGGTCCATCCCGCGGCCACACCACTGATCCGTGCCCACGCCGCCCGCCGCGAAGCCCAGGGACACGCCTACCTCGGCGACCACGGCGCCTGCCGGGACGCACTGCAGCGCTCACGCGACTACGCCCGCGAGGCCGACCGGCCCGGAGTCCGCTGGGGTCCGCGCATCGAGAACGGAAGCCCGCTCCTCATCGAGGCTTCCTGCCTGATCGGCCTCCGCCAGTTCGAACAGGCCGCCGATCTCTTCGCCGACGAACTCCGGCACCGGCCCGAGCTCCCCCCGGACACCAACTCCCGCACCCGCTTCGAGATCCGCCAGGCCAGCGCCCTGGCCGGCATCGACCGGCTCGATCGGGCCTGCCACCTCGTCGAAGCACTGCTGCCCACGATCCGGACCCTGGACTCCGCCACCATCCGGACCGACCTCGGCCGATTCGCCGACCACACCCGTGGACGCGCGGCCACGCCGGGCCAGCGGAGCCTGATCGAAACCGCGGCGGCGCTCGCCCACGGCCGAGGATAGTCCGGCACAGACGGCTCAGCGGTGGCCGACAGGCGGGGTTACGCGGCACGGGTCAGCAACCCCGAGCGGGGCATGGCCCGGCGGGCGGCAGCACGCCTGAACTGCGCGTCGACCACATGACAGGACACGTCGAATTGTTGCAACACATGCGACCCGTTACGCCCGTTCACGGCCCCTGAAATACCCGTCGAATTCGTCACCGGGTGATGTCTAGGCTGGTGACATGGCCCACGCGAAGACCTCGTACATCTGCCTGCCCTGCCGGGCCTCGTACAAGCAGCCCTACGACAGGGAACGGCAGCGGATCTGCCCGCGCTGCTCGGAGCCGCTGACCCACGTGGGCTCGGCTTTCGCCGCGCCCCGGCGACGGGACACCGCGGCCTGGCGGACTCTCTCCGTCCTGGTGAACGCAGGCGTGGGTTTCCACAAGGGCTGCTGTGGCGGCCCTGGGTACCGGCCCCGCTCGCTTCGCGAGGTGCGGGAGCGGATGACGTATGCGAGGCGTACTGGCGAGCCTGTGGCCAAGGCCCTCGTGCGGCGGGTGACCTGATGGGGAGCCACAGCCTGACGCGCCTCGTTGCGCCGCCGGCCACACCCATGGATGCCAGCGGGGACTGGACCGTCCCCGAGAGCGCGCTCGGTGTGCGGCTGCCCGAGGACTACAAGTGGCTGGTCCATACCTACGGGTGGGGGGAGTTCTGCGACTTCCTCTACCTGCGGACACCGTTCGGCGCCAGTCAGTACAACGGCGTCGAATGGCAGAGCGGACGACCGTCGGGGGCGCCCGAGAGGGACCGCGAACGGTACCCGTACCCGCTGCACCCGTCTCCGGGTGGGCTGTTGGTCTGGGGAACCACCATGGACGCCGACCGGCTGTGCTGGCTCACCGTCGGAGACCCACGGGACTGGCCCGTTGTGGTCTGGAGCCGGGACGGTCAGTACGAGACCTTCGCCATGGGCGTGACCACGTTCCTCGAAGGCTGGGCCGGCGGACACGTCACCTCCCGGCTGCTCGCGGACATGGAACCGGACCTTGCACCGTGGTTCAACGCCTTCCGGCCCCGTGTCCACCGGTGCCTGCGCTTGACCGAAGGCCACCTGGCTCATCCCGAGCGCCTGCGCGTGCTCCGGGATGCCCTGACCCCTACGACGGACCGTGGCTCGTGGCGGACGGAGAACGGCGAGAGCGGGCAGGACCATTTCGCGACCGTCGACACCGACTGGTTGCTCACCTACGACATGTCCCGCCCTCACCAGATCCGTATCAGCTTCCCGCCCGAGGACAGCGAACGGGTCCGACAGCGCCTCTTCGATGCCGTACGGCTCATGGGCTGTGAGGTTCTCCGGATGACGACGGCAGTCGGTGTCTCCCTGCAGAGTTGGGACGATGCCACGGAGGAGGGTTAGGAGCAGCTCTCCGCCATCGAGGACCGCTCGGACCCAGAGGGAAGTCATCTTTTACGCTAGCTCCGAGCAGAATGAGCGCACCGGCGCCGTCATGGCGACCGGGGGGCCTGACGCGGTCGGCCGGAACATGAAGGAGACGGCCTGGGCACCCCCGCCCAGGCCCTTCCCCTTCGGTCCTACGGGTAGGGCCAGAGCACTACCACCGGTGAGAGCGGTCCGGCCTACCCGACTCCCGTCCGGGCTGCGACACTGGTGATCATGACTGACCGCCGCAGCCTCTCGCTGCCTGCCTTCTCCGACCCTTCCGCCGACGCGCCCCAGCCGACCCAGCCCGGCGGGCGCCGGCTGCTGCCGGTCGAGCAGACCGACTTCCGCCAGCCGCCCGGCGAGAGCATGGCCGTTCCTGCTCCGGCCCGACGTCCGCTCGCCGCTGGCGGTTTGACCTTCTCCGACCCGGACCGGCAGATCTGAGTGCTACCACCACGGGTAACGCGATTGTCCTGCGGCGGGTACAAATCCCCGGCCCGCCGACCGCGTCCCGATAGCCTGCGGACAGGCGCCCGTCGGACCCGAGACGCACACTCACGGGCCATCACCGGCGGGCGCCGACCTGCGGCGGTTTCATCAATCGCCCCCCGTCCACTGCACGACCCCCGGCACCACCCCCTACACCGTGCCCGCGAGCGCCATTTCTGTCATGCTCATGATGACATGTCCGAATCTGGTCAGGCCGATTGGCGACATCCGGAAGGCCTTCCGGCCGTGTCGGCGGGCGGCGAAGCTAGTGATCGCCGCCAGGGAAACAGCCCGAACGGCAGCCGAACGGAGCGTCAACCGCGGGACGCCCGGGCCGGCTCGGCATACCTACGGCGTCAGGTACGGGACCCTGTCCAGCACCCCGCGTGGCACGGTCGGCGGCGAACTTTGGTGATCGTGTCGGTCGGAATGCTCTCAACCCGTGGGGGAGACGACGGCCTTGACGCGGGCCTCCTGGGCGGCCCGGGCGGCGATCAGGTTGATGTCGGCCCGGCGTGTCCGCTGCATCGAGGTCAGGCGGCGGACCACGAGAATCGCGGCGATCGCCGCCACGAGCCGCAGGGCCGCCCCGCCGGCCTCCACCCAGACGCCGGTCCGCAGGTTTTCGAGGTCGATGGAATCCATCTGGCCGACGTGGCGGGTCATCGTGGCGGCGACCCGACCGAGGACGAGGGAGCCGACGAAGGTCGACCACCACACGGCAAGGACTGCCTCCGACGGCGGGCGGCGCCTTCCTTCGGGGTCCAGCGGCGCACTGGCCCGCCAGCAGTCCGCCATCAGCTGCCAGGGGATCCAGAGCTGGGCGATCGGGGTGAACCAGGCGCCGATGGTCCAGCCGCGTCCCATGCGGTGCCCGTTGGGTGCGAGCAGGTCGGCGTTCTTGCGGGTGCGGTGGAACCAGATGATGAAGACCACCACGGTCGCCAGCGCTACCGGCGGGAGCACCCCGTTGAGGGCGTTCGCCACCGCTTTCAGGGGCGCGAAGTCCTCGGCCCCGACGTCATCGGCCCCGTCCAGCAGCCGGCCTGTGAGCACGTTCGACCAGACGTCAATCGTGACCAGCACCGCCGCCATCGCGGCGTTCAGTCCGAGCAGGACGGACACCGCCGTGGCGAGGCCGTTCGCCGGGTTCAGCGCGGCGGCCCAGCCGGGGGCCGCCTCCGCGCAGCCGAAGCAGCGGCCGCTGTCCGTTCCCGCCGGACGCGTGCCGCACGCCAGACACACCATCGAATCGTCAACTCCTGGAATCGGCGCGCGCTCGACCGAACGCACCGGTAGGCCACTGCCCCTGACCGGGACGGGTACGTCGACCCTAGGGGATGCGTGGCACCGGCTGCCAGCGAGTTTTCGCAGGTCAGGGGCGGTATCGGCAGATACCCGACACATCCCCCGCCCACGATCGCAAGTCCCCGCCTCGCCGTGGACCGTGAAGCCGGACGTCGCGCCGCAGCTTTCCGGTTCAGTGACCGGCGCTCCTGATCGGCCGGGACACCACAGCCCTCCGGGACGGTGATGCGAACGGCTCTCGAACCCCCGGTGACGGCCGTTTGTCGGTCTCGGCCCGTGGCAGCGCGGCGTCGCTTCCGCCCGCAATGCGGACACCTTCTGTAGACGAGTAGTTCCGGTCTGGGTCGGTCGTGCTCGTAGGCGCTGACCGGGTGACCCGGTGACGGGCTGGCCGGTGGTGCAGTTGTGCCAGATCGCCCAGTTCAGCGCGAGGATCCGCTGGCTGACCCGGACGGCGGTGCCTTCGATGGTGCGTCCTCGGTGCTGTTCGAGTCCGAGTTGGCCCTTGAGGGTGTCGCTGACGGACTCGATCAGCTCTTCTGGAGGGAAGGGCCGAGCAGAGTCGATGCCACAACGCGCTCCGAACGGGACCGGCGGCGCTGAGCTCAGTGAACGCAGAACTCGTTGCCCTCCGGATCCTGCATCACGACGAAGCAGGAGCCCGATTCCTCCGACTCCTCGACGCGCAGCCGGGAGGCACCAGCGCTCTCCAGTCGCGCCACCTTGGCAAGGACGCGCTCCTTACGGGTCGCGAACGGGACTCCGCGCCCACCGCTCACGCCGAGGTCGAGGTGGAGCCGGTTCTTGGTGGCCTTGGGCTCGGGCACCTGCTGGAACCAGATCCGCGGTCCTACGCCCTGCGGATCGACGACGGAGTCACTGCAGTCACCCGTGCCCAGTTCCTCCTCTGACAAGCCCTGGTCCAACCAGTACCCACGCCAACTGGCGAAGGGCGCCGGTGCCGGCTCGACTTCGTAGCCCAGCGCTGCGGCCCAGAACGCCGCGAGTCGCTCCGGCTCGGCACAGTCGATGGTCAGCTGGAGCTTCGGATTGGTGATCACCGGCCAACCGTACCGGCCCCTGCAGGGGGCCCGGGATCAGTGCCTTCCCTGCCTGTCCCTTCCCTCCGGGCGAGCTGTACCCAACCGGCACCGCGGATCCCAGGACATGGGGACGACACCATCACCAACCCGGCGAACCAATGCGGTCAGAGCACGATGAGCCGGTCGACCGGACAGTGCACCGGCGGCGGCTCCCCGCGGGTCAGGCCGCCGGCTCCGCGGGAACCGGTTCTTCGGGAACCGGTGTACCGGGCGGACCGTGGGGTGTCAGCGGCCGAGCAGCTCTCGGCAGTGCGCGAGCAGCGTGTCGTCGGGCTCCACGTCGAAGCGGAACGAGACCGAGGTCTGTTCGCCGCCGTCGTGGCCGTGCCGCCGGGGGTGGACCAGCTCGGCGCGCAGTAGGGCGGCGAATCCTTCCGGCACCCGTCCGCCTTCGCGTATCAGCGCCTCGGCGATCAGCGGCCGGGTGGCCCGTTCCCGGTTCCACAGCTCGACCAGCAGCCGGTCGTCCGCCGGGGTGACCGGCGTGGCCGCCCTGGCGGCGAGGAGCAGCCGGAGCAGCAGCGGATCGGGGTCGGACGCCTGGACTGCCCGGTCGAGGGCCGCGCGCACCTGCCCGCCGAGCGGCGCGGCGGCCGGGCCCATCTCGGCGAGCAGTCCGAGCGCGTCGTGCCTGTGCCACCAGGGGACCTCGTCCGCGAGGCCCTTGGCCAGCACGGGCAGCAACTCGGCCGGGTCATGGCCGCCGTGGAAGAGCGCCCGGGCGGCGAGCAGCCGGGTCCGCTCCTCGGGGTCGGCCAGCAGCTCGCGCAGCACCGGCACGGCCGCCCCGGGCTCGGGGCCCAGCCCGTCCGGCCGGTCGAGGGCGACCCGCAGATCGGGGTGCAGCGCTCCGTCGCCGTGTTCGCGGGCCTGCTCGAGCAGTGCGGTGAGCAGGGCGGCGAGCATCTCGTTCGCCTCGGGGCGGCCGGTGGCGGCCATCGCGCCCATCAGGCGGCCGAGTTCGCGCAGGCCCTCGTGGTGCACCCGGCCGGTCTCCTCGATGCTGTCCACCAGCTCCACGGTGGCCCGGGCCCGGCTGATCAGCGCCAGCATCAGCTGAGCGGAGTGCGCGCGCGAGCGCAGCCGCTCGCACAGCAGCGGCAGGTCCTCCGGCACCGCCCGCCCGGGGAGCAGCGGCGCCAGGGCTTCGGCGGCGCGCCCGTCGCCCCTGCGGGCGAGGAGTTGGATGCACTCGCCGGGCAGGTTGCGCTCCCAGCCCCACCCTGTGGTGTAGCGACCGTCGGCACAGCGCCCGGCGATCGCGTCCAGCAGTTCGGGGCCGCACGGCAGCCGCGCCTGGCGCAGCGTGCGGACGGCGAGGGCGGCGAGCCGCTCGTCGGGGTCGTCCAGCAGCGCGCCCAGCAGTTCGGCGGTGGCCGCGGCGCGTTCCGGCGAGGTCCGCCAGCCGGTGTGCAGGGTGGCGGCCCGCTCCACGGCCGCGTACGGGCCGTTCGGTTCGCCGTGCCGCAGGCCGTGCAGCACCAGCTCGTGGCGGATCTCCACCCGGTCGCCGAGTGAGGCGTGCAGCAGGTCGAGGGCGTCGGCGGTGCGCTCGTCGGCGCCCTCGGCGAAGCTTTCGGCCCGCAGGTCGCGCAGGTGGGAGAGCAGGGTGCTGGGGGTGGCGGCGGGCTGGGGCGCGGGCGCGGGCGTGGTCGGCCGGTGGTGGGCGCGGTCCAGGGCGGACAGGGCTCGCTCGGCGGTGTCGGCGGGCAGCAGTTCGGGCAGCTGCCGGGCCAGTGCGGCGAGCGCGGTGAGCTCGGTGCCCGGGTCGGCGCCGGGCTCGGCGAGCACCAGCAGGGCCCGGCCGATCCGGCCGTCCGGCGCCGCGTCGGTTCCGGTCGGCGCCGCGTCGGTTCCGTCCGGCGGCGTGTCGGTCCCGGTCACTGCCGCGTCGGTTCCGGCCGACCGGGCGGCGAGCGTGCCCAGGGCCCCCGCGAGCGCGTGCCGTACGGCCCCGTCCCTCTCCGCGTCGACCCGTCCCAGCAGCACCTGGAGCAGCGCCGCGGGCTGCGGGTGACGGCTCGCCAACAGGTGGGTGGCGGTGGCCCGGACGTCCGGGTCCGGGTCGGTGAGCAGGGCGGTGAGCGGGGGCAGCAGCTCGGCGAGCGCCCGTTGCGCGAGGATGCCGTAGGCGTGGCCGACCTCCTCCCACCAGTCGTCCGCCGCCTTCGCCTGGGCGACCACGGCCAACGGGTCGGGCATCTCCTCGTCGCTCTGCTCGACGGCGGCCTCGGCGCTCTCGCCGATGCTCCAGATCAGTCCGAGCACTCCGCCGCGGTCCTCGACCGCGGGATCGGCCGCGATCGCGCACAGGAACGGCAGGCAGGCCAGTGTGGAGTCGTGGATGTCGCCCTGGTGGTGCACCCCGCCGTGCAGCGCGTCGAGCGCGCACGCGCGCGTCCCGGAGTCGGCCGCGGTCAGGTCGTGCAGCAGTGCGGGCACGTCAGCGGCGCTGCCGTAGGCGTGCCGGAGCGCGGCCCAGTCGATCTCGTCGAGTCCCCGGAGCGGGTCGGGCATTGCTGGTTCCCTCGATGTGGCGCGGCTGACGTCGCGCCAGTAGACCACGCCGGCGACGGCCGCCGGCCACCGGGTGGTCCGGCCGGACCAGCCCCCCGCACACTCTGGCCTCACTCGGCCTGCCGCCCACGGTCTCCGGGCAGTCCCGGCGGGGGAGCGGTAACGGTCCGCAACTGCGCCGGCCTCACCGACGGACGGCCCCACCACGTCTGGCACCCCCGGTCGTTCGCCGAGGCGCTCGCCGCCCTCGCCGACACCGTCCACCCGGGCCCGCGCCACAGAGACGGGGCCGCCCTCACCCGCCTGGAGCGCACCGCCACGCGGCTGAACCGGGGTGGACCGGCCACCACCGCGAACTCCTGCGCGCCGCGCCTCCCACTCACGCGGCGACCATGGCGGCGCCGATGTTTCCACGAAGCTCACCCGACAAATGCGGTGCGGAAATTGTCTGGCGACCGGGGCCGGTGCCGCCGCACGATGGGGGCATGGATGACACGACCTTGGTTTCCCGCTTCCTCCGCGACGGCTTCGTGAAGTTGGAGGGCGCCGTCGCGCCGCGCGTGGCCGCGGACTGCGAGCGGCTGCTGTGGCGGGAGACGGGCTGCGCCCCGGACGACCCGTCGACGTGGACGCAGCCCGTGCACTGGGTGGGCGGCATGGCACAGGGACCGTTCGCCGCCGCACCCAACTCCCCCTCCCTGCACCGCGCGTACGACCTGCTCGTCGGTGCGGGGCGCTGGGAGCCGCGCTACTCGCTGGGCACGTTCCCGCTGCGCTTCCCGCACGAGGAGGAGCCGGACGACGCGGGCTGGCACATCGAGGGGAGCTACCTGCCGGAGGGTGAGAGCTGGTACTTCACGAACCTGCGCTCCCGGGACCGGGCGCTGCTGATGTTGTTCCTGTTCAGCGAGGTCGGGGAGGAGGACGCCCCGACCCGGATCCGGGTCGGCTCACACCTCGACGTGCCGAAGGTGCTGGAGAAGTACGGCGAGGACGGGGCGAGCGGGCTGACCCTCGCACCCGATCTGGTGGCGGCGTCCGACCACCGGCCGACCGCTCTCGCGACCGGTTCGCCGGGTGACGTCTTCCTGTGTCATCCGTTCCTGGTGCACGCGGCGCAGCCGCACCACGGGGTGCGGCCGCGCTTCATGGCCCAGCCGCCGCTGATGCCGGCCGCGCCGTTCGAACTGGAACGGGCCGACCGCGCGTACTCACCCGTGGAGATCGCGATCCGCCGCGGCTTGGGAGAGGACACCGCGGACAGGGCCTCCTGACGGGCCGCCGGCTCCGCCCGGCTTCCGGCCGGTCGCACCGGAGCTGCTGCACTGCTGGTCCACATCTCCTGAAACGGCGCCAAGTCCAACCGTCTCTTCATCACCGCGGAGAGCACCGGGAAGGCCAGCACCAGCATCGCCGTGGCCGGTCTCGGCGGGGGGCCGATCGTGTGAGGTCCGCACGGTCGGCACCTGTGGCTCGTTGATCGGTCATGGCTGACGAGAGGGACAACGGCCGGGACCGGGCGCCGGTGGTGTGGGCGCTGGCGGTGCACGAGTCCGTGCAGGGGCCTCCGTTCGCGGAGTTGATCGTGGAGGTCGGTGAGGACCTCTACGCCGCGTTGGTGGAGGCTGCCGTCGACAGCGGGTTCGTGCTCGCTGCGGGCGAGCCGCCGGGGACGAGCGCGGCCGTCGGGGTCGGAGGTGGCCGCGTGGAGCGGTTGGAGCTGGTCGGGGGTCGCGATGTGTGGGAGCCGGGCTCGCGGGTCGAGGCGTCGCCCGGCTGGCTGGCGGCAGCGGAGGACCGGGGCGCCGTGGTGGTGGTCATCGTGCCGCCGGGCACCTGGCCGCCGGGCCTGATCGAACTTGAGCCTGCGGAGCGTCTCGACGTGTTCACCCGGAGGCTCGAGCAGGAGGTTGCGGCGGGAAGGGTGCTGCACGGGAAGGCGTCGGTGCAGGTCACCCCGTCGGCGGCCGGGACCCGGTGACGAGGAGGGCAGGCTGCTGGCGATTGATCAGTAGAACAAACTATCGAACAATGGCGTGGTGGCAGCCCTGCCCTCGCCCCCCACGGCTCCGGGGGGCGCTCGCCGGAGGATGCCCGGCGCGCCCCGCGAGCTGATGACCGTGCCCTGGATGCACCCGGAGGTCCGGCGCTGGCGCCTGGTGAAGGCTCCGATCGCTGCCGTCCCCGGCCCGGCGGCCCCCACGCGCGGCGAACGGCTGGCGGCCACGCCGGAGGAGACGAGCCCGGCCGTATGACACGCAGGTGGACCTCCACGGCCGGCGGCGTCAGCGTCGCGGGCCCGAACGCGGCGGTCATCACGGGCCGGCCCCGGAAGGCCTGGTTCAGGTGAGCCACGTTGATGGTGTCGTGTGGTGCCACCGGCCGACTGTGCCGGCGAACCCCGCGGCGGGGGCAGCCGCGCGGAACTCCGCATCAGCCCGGGCGATTGGCGTGCTGATCACATGTGACGGACGGACAGGGCTCGCTGTCGTGGCGGCCTGGACCATCCAGCAGGCACGGTCTGGTCGTCATGCTCCTCCCGACGCGAAGGCCCGACCAGCGGATACGGAGTAGTAACGGGCGCTCCGCCGCAGCGGGTGCCCCCGGGAAGCCGCACGCCCTCTCGCACAAGCGGCTGTGCAACCGGCTGGGCTGCGCTGTCAGTGCCCCGTGCCACCGTGCAGCCCATGACGAACGATCTTGAGGGCCTTGACCGCGTCGACTGGGCATCGATGGGCCACGCCTACGGGCCGGCTGACGAAGTCCCGCGGTGGCTGGAGCAGATGGCCTCGCCCGACTCCGACGTCCGGAATGCGGCCTTCAGCAGCTTCTACGGTGCCGCCCACCACCAGGGCGACGTCTACTCGTGCACGGCGGCGAGCCTGCCGTTCCTGCTCACGCTCGCCGACGATCTCCGCACGCCCGACCGCGCGGCCGTCATCCGCCTCGTGCTCAGCATCGGCAGGGCCGCGCTGGACTGCGACCCCGAGGCCGTCTACTACAGTCCGTCCGGCCACGCGTCGAGGCCCTACGCGGAGGTCGTTCCCCAACTGCGTGAGCGCTTCGAGGACTTCGTCCGGCACGCTGCGGACCCGGACCCGCAAGTGCGGCAGGCCGCCCTCCCGGCCCTGGGACTGTTCCTCGACGACGCCGACCGGGCATTCACCCTGCTGCGCGAGCGCCTGGCAGCCGAAGACGGGACCGTCGAGCGGCTGCTGGTCATCGAGGCGGCCGCGGCACTGGCCCAGCGACTTCCGGCCGCGCTCGGCCCGGTGACGACCTGGCTCACCACCCTGGCGGCCGACCCCGCTCTGGACGCCGACATCCGGCTCGCCGCCCTCGTCCACCAGGCCGCCGGCGCACCGGAGTCGATCGACGCCGACCTCGTCCCGACGGCAACCGGCCTGCTCCAACTGATCACCCCCGAGCCGGAACCGGAGCCCGAGGACCAGGTCCGGACTGCGGACTGCGGACAGTGCGGCTGCGCCGACACCGACACTGACGCCGAAACGGACCCCGGCCAGCACGTCCCTCCGCAGATCGCCGCCGCCTTCGCCGACCTCGACCGCCACGGCCGCGTCCACACCCCCACCACCGAACTGCTGACCACCCTCCACCAGGTGCTGGACGCGCGCGTGCCGGAACGCACCGCGCTGCTCACCGCCCAGCTCCGCAGCCCCGACGCAGGCACCCGCCACGACGCCATCGCCATGACCTGGGACCTGATCCGCTCCTGGCGCGGCAACCACACCCACCTCGTCCTCCTGCTCGCCGACCACCTGCGCCCCAACGACCCCTACACCGCCGCCGAAGCCGCCGAAACCCTCGGCAAACTCCCCGCCGCTCTCGCCGAACCCGCACGCGAAGCCCTCGCCGCCCTCGTCGCCGCGCACCGCACCACCCACGGCCCGCACGTCTGGGCCGCACGCCACCCGCTGCTGCGCCGGGCCCACCAGCAGGCCGTCACGACGCTGGCCGGCCTCGGCGACGAGCGGGCCCTGCCCAGCCTGCTGACCGCGCTCGACACCGGCGTCGACGACTGGCGCGCCGTGCAGGCCGCCCGCCACCTCCCGCAGGCCGCCGAGGAACTCGCACCCAGGCTGATCCGGCGCCTGGCCCACGCGGACTTCTCCTCGCCCTGGGGATCCGCCACCGCGCTGATCGCCGCCATCAACCAGCTCGGCGACCCGGCCGCCGTCCCCGCGCTCACCACGGCCCTGGGCACCGCCGTCGAGCAGGGGCACTGGCGCACAGCCGCGGTGGCCCTACGTGCGCTGGGCTCCTTCGGAGGCGCCGCCACATCCGCGCTGGAGACGGTCCGAGTTCTCGCCGACGCCGAGGACCTGGACCTGCGCATCGCGGCGGTGAAGACCCTCTGGGAGATCGAGAGCGATCCGGCCGACGCCGTGCTGCGCCTGACCGCCCTGCTCGACGCCGTCAGCGGCCGCGACACCGCCGACGTCGCCGATGTCCTCGGCCGGATCGGGGCGCCGGCGGCCGCCGCACTGCCCCGCCTGCGACGGCTGCTCAAGGCCGGCCCGGTCTGGATCCGCACGCACGCGGCCGCCGCGATCTACGCCATCGGCGGCCCGGCCGAGGCCGGGGCCGTCCTGCCCGTGCTCCTGGAGGGATGGCAGGAGGACGACCCGGCAGACGCTCATGTCCTCGACTGCCTGCGGCGACTGGGACCCGCCGCCGCCCCCGCCCTGCCCCGGGTCCGCGCCGAACTTGCCCTCGCCCGGCGCAGCGGCGGCCTCTTCCAAGGCATCGAGAACGACGAGGCGCTGCAGCGAGCCGGTCGGGCCCTCATCGAGCAGCTGACCGGGACGGACGAGGTGCGCGGCTGATCCTTGCGCCCTGGTTTCGCCTGGCCGGCCGGGCGCATCCGCAGAAGGCCAGGACACGGGGCAGGCGCTGCGTCAGGGTAGTGGTCATGACGAACGACTGGGTGGGTGCCGGCTGAGGTGCCCGCTGTTGCCCCGAACACCTGGCCTCCGTCGTCGAACTCAGTGCCCGCCCGCGCAAAACGCTCGGCTCGAATAATGCGGGCTGGTGGACAGACGCGGTACCTGGGTCTGCTGCGCCCGGCCCGTCATCCGCCGGATGGTGGCTGCGGGGCGGGCGAATCCGCTGACCGGTCCGCGCCGATCCGCGGGGCCGCCGGGAATCCGGTCGGGTTGACGCGGGCCTGGTGGGCGAGGAGGTCCGCGAAGGCCACGGTGAGAGGGTCGGGGCGGGTGCGGGTATAGGCGGTGAGGGTGCGGCGGATCGGGGGGTCGGGGCGGAGCAGGACGCCGTCGAAGTGGGGCGGGATGATGTTGGCGGGCGCCAGGGCCGGCCCGAGTCCGGCGGCGGCGAGCAGGGGTGCGGCGGTCGTCTGCTCGGCCCGGATCGCCGTCCGCGGGTGGAAGCCCGCCAGGGCGCAGACGTGGTCGAGCAGCTCGCCGAGGCCGTTGCCGGGGGCGTAGTGCACCCAGGTGCGGTCTGCGAGGTCGGTGAGCGCGACCGTGCCGGTGGGGCTGTCGGCCAGTGGGTCGTCGGCCGGCAGGACGATCGCGAACTCCTCGACGCCCAGTTCGCGGATCGGTCCCTCCCAGGCGGTGGGCGCGGGTCCGACGGCCAGGTCGGCGTGGCCGGCGGCCATGGCGGCCTGGAGCCGGTCCGCGTGCGGGTACTCGCGCAGCCGGATCCGCACGCCGGGGTGGCGGCGGTGCCAGATCCGCAGGACGGGCGGCAGGATGCCCAGGCTGATCGAGTAGGTGGCGGCGACCTCCAGTTCGCCCTCCTCCAGGCCGGCGGTGCGCCGGGCCACCGTGCCCAGGCGGGTGGCTTCGGCGAGCGCGGCGCGGGCGTGCGGCAGTACCGCGCGGCCCATCGGGGTGAGCCGCACCGAGCGCGGCAGGCGTTCGAGCAGCGGGCCGCCGACTGTGTTCTCCAGGGCCCGGATCTGGTGGGACAGCGCGGGCTGGGTGACGTGCAGCTGTTCGGCGGCGCGTGTGAAGGAGCCTGTGTCGACCACGGTGACCAGGTATTCGAGCTGCCGGAGCGTCGGGATTGCCATGAGCAGATTTTATGGCTGCGGTAGAGAACAAGCCTTGGACTCATCGCTGAAGGGTGGGAGAGGGTCGTGGTGTGGCCGCCGCGGGGAACAGCGGACGGCCGATCCCCGACGACTCGAAGGAGTTCTCCCATGTCCGAAGGCACGTCCCTCCAGGGACAGCGGCTTGTTGTGGTGGGCGCCGGTTCGCGCACCGGGCGCGCGCTCGCCAAGGCGGTCTCGGCGGCCGGCGCCGCCGTCGTGCTGGCCGGTCCGGACTCGCGCAAGCTGGAGTGGACGGCCGGTGAGCTGTCCGGGCCGTCCGAGGTGCTCACGCTCGACCTCGCCGACGAGCGTTCGATCGCCGACTTCGCCACTGCGGTCGGCCGGTTCGACCACCTGGTCTCGACCGCCGCGATGCCGGCCAACGGCCCGTTGAAGGACCTCGAACTGGCCGACGTGCAGCGGGCGTTCTCGGCCAAGGTGATCGGCCCGCTGCTGCTGGCCAAGCACCTGGCCGGCCAGGTGTCCGAGAGCGGCTCGTTCACCTTCTTCTCCGGCGTGGCCGCCTGGCGCCCGGCCCCGGCGCGGACGGTGATGGCCACCACCAACGGCGCGCTGGCCTTCCTGGTCCAGGCGCTCGCGGTGGAGATCGCCCCGGTCCGGGTGAACGCAGTCTCCCCAGGCATCGTGGACACCGGCTCCTGGGACGGCCTCGGCGCGGACAAGGAGGCGTTCCTGCGCGGGGTCGCCGAGCGCAACCCGGCCCGCCGGGTGGGCAGCCCGGAAGACCTGGTCAAGGCCGTGCGCTACGCGATCGACAGCCCCTACGTGACCGGCACCGTGTTGCACGTCGACGGCGGCGGCCGCCTCGCCTGACCGGCGCCCCGCCACTGGTCCGGCTCCAGTCGTCCGGACCACGCGAACCCGGCGCACCATCAGCTACCGCTGCCGACCGGTCGAACGGACCGGTCGGCAGCCCCGGCACGCCCGAAGTCCGGTGCGTGACCGGCTCAACCAAGGAGTACCTCCATGCGTTCGCGCACCCTGATCCGTACCGTCGCCGTCGCCGCCGGTGCCGCCTGCCTGGCCGGTGGCGCTGCCGTGGCCGCGTACGCCCACGACGACACCCGCCACCCGTCCTCGCACGCCTGGCCGCAGCGCCTGATCGACCGCGCGCCGGACCTGGTCCAGCCCCAGGCGATCACCGTCGACCGCTCGATCGGCGAGAAGCGGGCGGCCCAGGAGGTCCACCTGGCCCAGCAGTTGTACAGCTTCTGGAACACCGGGCAGCGGAAGTACCTCGACGCCGCCGTCAGCCCGCAGTTCAAGGACAACACCCTGCCCGCGGGCCGACCGCAGGGCCCCGCCGGCCCGCTCCTCGCCTCGAGGAACTTCCGCGCCGCCGTGCCGGACCTGACCTGCGAGCTGTCCGACCTGCTGGTCACCGGCGACAAGATCACCGCCCGGCTGGTCTTCCGCGGCCACTTCACCGGCACGTTCAACGGCGTCCAGGGCAAGGGCCAGAACGTGGACTTCAACGCCATCGACATCCAGCACGTCGGCACTGACAAGATCGTCGAGGACTGGCACATCGAGGACAACCAGACCCTGCTGACCCAGCTGGGCGTCAACGGCTGAGGCCCCCTCTGCGGTGCACCCGCGCCCCGGCGGCCACCGCCGTCGGCACCAGGCAACCACGTCCCGATGAACCCCACCGACATGCTGACGGGTCGGCACGTGCAGCAGCATTGCGTTCGGACCATCAGCGACCCGGACCAGGCGCGGCCCGCACCCGCCCTCTTCGTCGGCCGGGCTCCGTCCCGCCGGGGTCGGTCAACCATTCGTGATCGCCTGCGTGGGACGGGGCTTTGCTTCTACGCTCGGCCTCTGGGGCACACGCAGTCGACAGACAGGTGGGGTCGTGGAGATCGGGTTGGCGGACGCGGTGGCGGCGGTACGCGATGAGCTGCTGGAGGCCGCGGCGCGCGCCGCGGGGCACGAGATCGCGTTCGTAGTGGGGCCGGTGGAGATGGAGTTCGAGGTCGAGCTGCGCGCGGATGCGAAGGCGAAGGCGGGCTTCCGGGTGTGGGCGGTGGCCGCGGAAGCGGAGGCTGGGCTGTCCCGGGGCCGGACGCACCGGGTGTCGTTCACCCTGACCCCCAGGAATCCGCACGGCGGTGATCTGCTGGTCAGCGGGACGGCAGCCCGAGCCGCGGGCCCCGGCGACGTGAGCGGGCGGATCCGGGACTGAACGGGTGTCGGCGGGAAGGGCCAGGAGGAGGGGGACGCGGTGAGGCGGGACCGTCTGGTCGCGGTAGGAGGGCCGGGTGGGCCGGGGTCGGGGTATCTCGTCGGTCCGCGGCTGGTGTTGACCTCGGCGCACGTGGTTGCCCGGCACGGCGCGCTGGTGCAGGTGTTCCGTCCTGGTGGCGACACCGTGTACGGCGCGGTGGTGGTGTGGTGCGGTACGCCCGGTGGGCGTGACGATGCGGCGCTGGTACTCGTCGACGACGACAGGTGGCGCCCGCCGACGGGGTCGGGGGTCCGCTGGGGGCGCCTGGTGACCGAGCACCCCGGGCAGGCCTGCGAGACGTGGGGGGTGCCGGATGCGGTCCAGCGGCCGGGAACGGCGGTGGAGGCCGCGCAACTGGCCGGGACGGTGAACCCCGGCAGCGGCTACGTCGGAAACCGGCATGTGATGAACCTCGTCCAGCATCCACCGGTGTGGCCGGTCGACGGGTCGTCGCCGTGGGGCGGGCTGTCGGGGGCCGCGATGTTCTGCGGTCGGCTGCTGACCGGGGTGGTCGCAGCCGATGCGGGCCACTCGGCGCACGCCGCCCTGGCGGTGGTACCGGCGTACGTGCTGCACCACGACGCGGGCTTCCGGGCCGTGATGGACGAGCACGGCGCCGGTGCCATGGCCCTGGAGGCGGTGGAGTTCCAGGAGTTGGCCGAGCCCGATCCGGTGGTGGCGAACGGCGGTCTGGGATCTGCGGCGGCGCTGCTGCAGGCGGGTCTGCAGGTCGTGGGATTCCACGGCCGCGAGGAACTGCTGAGCCGACTGGCCGGCTGGTGCCGGCGGGAGGGGTTCGGGAGCTGGCTGCTGCACGGGGCGGCGGGGCAGGGCAAGACCCGGGTGGCCCACCAGTTGGCCGCCGTACTGGCTCCGGACGGGTGGGCGGTGCTGTGGCCGCGCCCCGGCGCCACTCCTGCCGAGCTGCGTTCGGTCCACAGGGCCGCCAAGCCGTTGCTGGTGGTGCTGGACTACGCCGAGACGCGCACCGCGCAGCTCGCGGCGCTGCTGGAGGCCGCCGCCGAGCACGGTGGGGCCACTCCCTTCAAGATCCTGCTGCTGGCGCGGGTGGCCGGGGACTGGTGGACCAGTGCGCAGGCCGTCAGCCGGGCCGCCGAGGAGTTACTGGACGGCACGCCGGTGGTCGCGCTGTCGGCGTTGGTGACCGATGCGGCCGCGCGCCGGGAGTCGTACCGGCGAGCGGCGGAAGCATTCGCCGGCGCACTGCCCGACGTGCGCGGATGGCGGGGGCACGACTGGCCGGCGCTCGCCGCGGCCCTCACCCCTCCCGAGGGGGACCGTGCGGGGCTGGACAACGCGCTGACCTTGCACATGACCGCCCTCGCCGACCTGCTGGACGCCGCCGAAGCCGGCCCGGCCCGGGGCGGGGCCGGACCTGCGGCCGCAGCCGGCGTCGAGGACCGCCTGCTGCTGCACGAGCGCCGCTACTGGGAGCAGAGCGCCGCCACCCGCGGCCTCGGGGCGACCCTGAGCACGGGCACGCTCGATGCCGCCCTGACCGCCGCGCTGCTCGTCGGAGCCGCCACTCACGAGCAAGCCGACGAACTGCTGCGCAAGGTGACGGCACTGGCCGACCAGCCGCGGGATCGCCGCGATGCCGTGCTGGCCTGGATCGCCGCTCTCTATCCGGTGACCGGATCATCGGGCCCGTGGGGCGGCCTGGAACCCGACCGGCTGGCGGAGCGTCTGATCGGCCGCCGCCTGGAAGCCGATCCCCTGCTCGCCCACCGCCTCGTTCCCGGCGTCACCGAGGCACAGGCGACCCGGTTGCTGACCCTCTACAGCCGTGCGGCCGCGCACCCCGTCTTCCAGGGGCGGCTCGACACGGAGTTGACCGCGCTGTGCGTCCGGCACCGCACCGTCCTCGCGCCGACCGTGCTGGCCGCTGCCACGACTGTCGAGCACTTCGACCCCCTGGTCGACGGCTTGCATCAGATCACGGGTGATCCCGGAACCTCGTTGGACACCCTCCAGCAGCTCAACGACCTCGTCCCGCGCAGCCAGCGCCTGGCCGTCTGGGCCTGTGAGCTGGCCTGGCACGTGGTCGAGCGCCGGCGCGAGCTTCCCGACCGCACCCTCGGCCCGATGTCCGATCTCTTCCGGGCCTTGCAGATCCTCTCCTCGCGGCTGGCCGGTCTGGACCTGCGGGAGGAGGCTCTGCTCCCCGCCGAGGAGGCCGTCACGCTCGCGCGTTCCCTGGCCGACACCTCGCTGGACCCCGTACCCCTGATCGCCGGCCTGAACAACCTCGCCAACCGGCTGGGTGACCTCGGGCGGCGGGAGGACGCCCTGGCCGCCATCACGGAAGCCGTCGCCCTCTCCCGCGCCCTGGCTGACGCCCATCCTGAGGGCCACGCACCCGACCTGGTCGAGAGCCTGAACAACCTCGCCGACCGGCTGGGTGACCTCGGGCGGCGGGAGGAGGCCCTGGCCGCGTCCGAGGAAGCGGTGCGCCTTCGACGCCGTACCGAGGCCGGGGCGGAGCCCGGGACCGACTCCGATGTCCGTCAGCTCGCCCGGAGCCTGAGCGTCCACGCCGACCGGCTGTGGGACCTGGGCCGCAAGCAGGAGGCGATGGAGGTCCTCGTGGATGCCGCGCTTCTCCACCAGAGCCTGGTCGACATCGACACCGAGACCTACGCCGCGTACTCCCCCGGTCTCGTCGCGACCTTGAACGAGCTGGCCTTCAAGGGCGCGGAGATGGGCTGGCTGACCAATGCCCTGTCCGTGGCCGAACGCGTGGTGCGCATCAGTCGCAGCGCGGCGAAGGCCCGCCCCGACGCCCACCTGCCGCTTCTCGCCGAAAGCCTGGCCCGTCTGGCCTGGCCCTTGGAGGATCTGGGCCGACGGGAGGAGGCGCTGGCGGCGGCCGAGGAGGCCTTGCACATCCAGCGCGGCCTGGCCGACCTCCACCCGGGCGCCCGCCTGCTCGAACTCTCGGCGAGCCTGAGCACCGTCGCCTCGCTGTACACGGCGCTGGACCGGCGGGAGGAGGCCCTGGCCGCGACCGAGGAGTACGTCCACATCTGCCGTCGCCTGGCCGACGCCTACCCCGAATCCCACCTGCGCGACCTCGCGACCGTGCTGGCCACCCTCAGCACGCGGCTGGCCGCCCTCGGCCGGGAGGAACAGGCCCTGGCCGCCGTCGAGGAGTCCCTCGCCCTGCGCCGCACCCTCGAATCCCGCGAACCGGGCGCCCACCTGGGCGAGCTCGCGAGCAGCCTGATCTCACTCTCCCTCAGGCTGGAGAAGAGGGGTCGGCAGCAGGAGGCCGTCGCAGCGGTCGAGGAGGCCGTCGCGATCTACCGCGTGCTGGCCGACACCCACCCCGACACCCACATCCCCAACCTCGCCAACGGCCTGTACGGACTCTCCCTGAGACTTGAGGCGGTACGCCGGTGGGACGAAGCCCTGGCCGCCGCCAAGGAGGCGTTCCGGCTGCGCCCCGAGCTGGCCATGCTCGACGCCGCCCGCCTCACCGCGAACAGCCGGGGTGGGTCGCGCCGTGGCCCCTCCGAGTGACGGCCGAGGCCGTTCAGGGGACGAGGGCACTGAGGCGTCGGAGGGCGGGTCCGGATCATTTCCCGTGCGGTCCCGTCCGGCGCAGCGCGCTGCTGGGAGGGCACGTGCGGTGACCCTTCGGGCCGCCGGTGAAGCTGCTCCGGGCGGCGCCGAACGCGCACGAGGGCGGGGACCGGTACTGGTCCCCGCCCTCGTCGGGTCTCAGCGGTGGGTCGCGGCCTTGCGGCGGCGTGCGACCACGAACAGCGCGCCGCCGACGGCGATGGCCGCCGCGCCGGTGCCCGCGATCAGGAGCGTGCCGTCGCTACCGGTGTGGGCGAGGTCGCCGCTCAGCGCGCGGGCGCTGGGGGAGGCGGTGCTCACGGCCGAGGCCGTCGTGCTCGGGGCCTGGCCCGGCGTCGAGGGCGTGGCGGTCGGCCGCGAGATCGGCGGGGCGGAGGTCGGGCGGCTGCTCGGCGTCGGGCCCTGCGAGGGCTCCGAGGTCGGGACGGGGCCAGGGATCGAGCCGCTCGCCTGGGCGCCCAGCTGGACCGAGACCGACTCGTGCGACGGGTCCGGTTCGAAGGACAGCTTGGCGATCGTGGCGCCGGTGCCGTACAGGCTCTCCTGGTTCTGGAGCGTCACCTGGACGGTCGGCGGCGTGGTGCCGGCATCGACCGACAGCCCGAACGGGAACACCTTCTCCAGCCCGCTCGCCACCCAGATCGGTGACTCGCACAGGTACTTGTCCGGGTGGGCGACCTGCTTGCCGTTCTCCCAGGTCTTGGGTCGGCAGCCGTCCGGGACCTTGGTCACGGTGACGCCGGCGGGGATCGCGGCCTGGACGGTCACGACCGCGTCGCCGCTGCGGTAGAAGATCGAGGCCGGGCCGCTGTTGCGGAAGCCGACCGACAGCGTGCCCTGCTTGTCGCCGTTGGGCTTCCAGGAGCCCAGCGCAGAGAAATCGGCGGTGTTCGTGGCCAGCACGTTCTGCTCGACGCGGTTGTCGTAGCTCGTGCGGGGAGCGCTCAGCAGGCCGGGGTCGGTGGCCGGCTTCACGGTCAGGGCCGGGCCGGTGCCGCGCTGGAAGGTCAGCCGCTTGCGCCAGTCCGGGATCTCGGAGAACTGGGCGTCCTCGGCCGGGAACACCGTGATGTCCGCGAAGGTGTACCAGGCGCTGTCGGTGATGCCGAGCTGCAGCGGGTCCAGGGCGACCACCTGACCGGGCGCGACCGTGGTGTCCACGGTGCAGATCGCGACGGAGTCACCGGGCCAGGTCTTGTCGCCCCAGCTGCCGTCCGGCTCGGACGCGAACTCGCAGTTCGACGGGCGCTGCTTGAAGTCGATGCCGGAGATGGCGTCGAGGGCCACCACGACCTTGCCGGCCGGCAGGTCACCGACGTTGGCGAACTCCACCGACGGCGTCAGCACGGTGCCGGGCTTGACGTCGTTCTGGTCGGCGAGCGGCTTGGCCTTGAAGTCGGGTCCGCCGACGTCGACCCGGATGTCCCGGCTCGCGCTCTGCGCGTTGGACGCCGTCAGCTTCAGGTGCAGCACTCCGTGGCTGCCCGGGGTCGCCCCCTGTACGGAACTGAGCCACGGGTTGTGCACGAGGTTGATCCGGTCGAAGTTCAGCTCGTGCTCGTCGCACGTGATGGTCTTGCCCGCGGTCGCGCAACCGGGAACGGTCAGGTCCGCAACGCCGGCCAGGTCGGTGGTGTCGAACACGACCTTCGCGTCGTGCGCGGTGCCCGAGCCGATCCGGCCGATCTCTATGTGCAGGTTCTGGCTACCCCGATCTGGCTGCGCAGGCTTGGTCGGGATCTGGACGGTGGAGTTCGAGACTCCGGCGAAGGTGAGCTTCAGGTCGTCCGCGTGCGCCGGGACGGCGGTCGCCCCGAGGACGACGGCGGCGATGGTGAAGGGCGCGTAGAGCGCGCGTCTGCGCGAGTTGCGCATGTGGAAGGTCCCCCTGGGGTCGTGACGGGCATGCCGGGACGGATCTGCCAGGACGGGCATGCCGACGGGAACATCTACTCGACCGGTGGAGCGGTCCGCAATTGCCGTCGGCGTGACGCCTTCTCAGATGTGGTTGATCGGATAAGGAATGTCCGAAAAGCACACTCTTTCCCGGTAAAGATTTTTGCCGCCCTTGGAAATCCCGTCATCCGGCCGTTACCCGGTCGCTGAGCCCCGTCCCCGTCACTCCGGCCGGCTCCCGCTCCCCGTCGTCCGGAGCGAGCCGGGGTGACCGTACGGCGCAGGCCGAGGCGGACCAGGCCGTGACGTGACGGCCTTTCTGGCCGGCGGGGGTTCGGGGACGCCGTGCGGGCGTCCCCGAACGTGGTCCGCCTGTCGGCTGGGGCCGGCTCCGCTGCGATCGGAGCACGGCCGTAGCCCCGGAGGTGTTGCGGGGCTGCTACCGGGAGGGCGTGTACCACATCCGTCGACGCCCGTGACCTCCGGCGCGCGCGGTTGCGATGGCCACGGACTGGACACGAGCGCGGCCCGGATGTCGTCGTCGGCCTTGACGTTGGATCGATGCTGCCTGTCGGCGCAACCGCGTAGGCTCGCCGCGAGCTGGAGAGGGGACTGCAGTGGAAGATCCGAGGGGTATCGCAGCGCTGGTGGAGGTCATGCCGGCGGATCTCGGCGCCGATGAGGAGATCGACTGGCCAGAGGCCGAGGCGTGCTGGGGCACGCGTTTTCCGCAGGACTACATGGCCTTCATGTCTGTGTACGGTGCGGGCACGTTCAACGAGGTCGTTGTCCTGATGCCCCTGCCCAAGGAGTACATCCGGTGGGACCCTGGGACGTTGGAGGAGGAGACCGAGAACGCCCGCTACACCTGGGAGATGGTGGGCGGTCAGGAAGGTCTCGACATCGACCCGGAGCACATCCTCGCGTGGGGGGTCACTTCGGGTGCGGACATCTTGTGCTGGTTGACCACCGACCCCGACCCCGACCGTTGGCCCGTGCTTGTCTGCGGTCGCCACACACGTGATGACTTCACCCTCTTCCCGTGCGGCATGGTCGAGTTTCTCCGGCGGTTGCTACTCGACGAGTTCGAGCCCTATCCGATCAGCATCGACTTGCGTGGCTCTCGGCCCGGTTTCGTGCACTGGCTGGAGCAGCAGCGCCGGTGGAAGGCGGACGCCGCTGCGGGCGAGTTCGGCCCATGACTTCAGGTGCCAGCCGCGTCCCCCGATGGGCCGTACTCCGGCCGGGTGGCTGGTGATCGGGGCGGTCCTGCCCGATGTGTGGTGAGCGGCTGAGGTCCACTGCAAGGGCGGGGGGCACTGGTGACCTCCGTCGCCCCCTCGCCGCCGTCGACGCCGACCAGGGCTGGACTGGCACCGAACCCACCGCAGACACCCCGGACAACCCGTCGGCTCCGGCCGGCTACGAGGGGGCGTCGAACCCCTGGCCCGTCCCCACCCCGGTGCGGTCCCGGCAGTACGGGGCGGGCCGGTGGGATGCGAGGGCGGTCGGGGCAGGCGGCTCCGATGGGAAGAGGAGGTGTGGTGGTGGGGCGGGGTTCACGGGCTGCGGCTGCCGAGTGCGGGCGTGGTGCCGAACGGAGCAGCGGGGAAGCGGGATCAGTGATCTGAACCGGCGGATTGTCGCCGGCAGGGGCGATCTGGCGGTGTGCGGTGGATATGACTTCCGGGCCTTCCATTCCCGAGTGCCGTCCAGGAGTGTCGATGTCCGTGTCCCGTCCCCCTGCCCGGATGGTGGCGTTGGCCACTGCCGCCTTGCTCAGTGCCGGAATGACCATCTCGGCAGGGGCGCCTGCGATGGCCGCCCCGGTCGGCTGCACGTCTGCCACCAACACCGTCTTCCCCACGCCGCTGCCCGACGGCAGCACCCCCACCGGCACGGTGTGGACGTGCACGCAGGGTCTGAACGCGGCGCTGGCGGTCGGTGACGGCGCCACCCCCACCCAGGTCAACATCACCAACAGCACACAGGGCGGTGCCGGCATCGGTGTGAACGGCTCGGTGAGCTATACCGGCACCGGCATGGTGAGCATCAACGTCACGGGCGGGACCGGAGCGGCCGACGTTCCCGGCGGTGCCGGCAACCTCGGCGGCATCACTGTCAACGGCCCCACGGACGGCACGACCCAGAAGCCCACCTCCACCGGCGAGGCCGCCCACGTCGCCGTCACCGCAGGCGCGGGATCCGGGTCCCGGAGCACCGGCGGGAACGGCTGTGCCGCCACCGGCATCACCATGAACACCGGCGCCGGCAGCACCCTGGCCGTCACCGGCGGGAACGGCGGGACCGGTGCCGCGGGCAGCGACGGCGCGCCGGGCAGCAACGCCTACGGGACCGCCAACGGCGGGAACGGAGGAGACGGCGGAGCCGGCCAAGCAGGCGGCAACGGCGGGCACGGCTCCTACAACTGCGTGATCAACGCCCCCACCTCCGCCGTCACCCTCACCGGCGGCAGCGGCGGTGCGGGAGGCAACGGCGGTGCCGGCGGCAACGGCGGGTTCTCCAGCTCCAACCGGGGCGGCGACGGCGGCAGCGGCGGTGCGGGCGGCGCCAGCGGAAACGGCGGAGCCGGCGGGAACACCGGCACCGTCACCGGCGCCACCATCACGGCCACCGCCGGCAACGCCAGCGACGCCGGGAACGGGGGGAGCGGCGGCAGCGGCGGGGACGGCTCCGCCAACACCATGAACGGGACCGGCGGTGCCGGCGGGAACGGCGGCTCCAGCGGGACCGGGGGGACCGGGAGTCAGGACGTCGGCCTGACCGCGAAGGCCGGCGCCATCACCGCCACCGGCGGGGCGGGCGGGAGCGGTGGGAGCGGCGGTTTCAGCTACGCGTTCGGCAAGAACGGGAGCGCCGGAAGCGGCGGGGCCGGCGGCGTCGGCATCCAGAAGGGTGCGATCGACGCGGCCGGCCCGGTCGCCGCCACCGGCGGGAACGGCGGCGCCGGTGTGGCCGGAGGCGCCGGCAGCGGCGACACCATCACCGCCACTGCCACCACCTTCGCCGCCACCGGCGGGAACGGCGGGGACGGTGCGGCGGGCGGAGCCGGCAACACCGGCACCCTCACCGCCGCCACCACCACGGTCACCGCCCAGGGCGGGGGCGGCAGCACCGGCGGGACCGGCAACACCGGCACCATCAACGCCGCCACCGCCACGGCCACCGGCGGAACCGCCACCGACACCACCGGCGGTACGGGCGGCATCGGTAACACGGGCACGCTCACCGCCACGACCGCGAGGGCCACCGGCGGCAACGGCGGCACGGGCAGCACCAGCGGCACGACCACCGGCGGCAACGGCGGCATCGGCAACACCGGCACCATCAACGCCCCCACCGCAACCGCCACCGGCGGCAACGGCGGCGCGGGTGGCGACAGCGCCTTCGGCGGCGGCACGGGCGGCACCGGCGGCGACGGCAACAGCAGCACCGGCACGATCACCGGTGCCCGGGCCACCGCCACCGGCGGAACCGGCGGCGCCGGCGGCCGCGGCGGCAGCCTCTTCGGCGGCGGGCCTGCCGGCCATGGCGGCAACGGCAACGACGGCAGCATCAACGGCTCGGCCAGAGTCGGCGTCCGGGGCGGAGACGGCGGCGACAGCGACACGCTCGACCAGAACTACTGGGGGCACGGTGGCAACGGCAACCAAGGAGGCATGATCTACGGCCCGCTCACCGGCCACTGGGAGGAAGTGAGTACCGGCGGCAACGGCGGGTCCCTCCTCGCAGCACTCGCCGACGCCTCCCGCAGCGCCACCACGGCCCAGAAGGCCAACCGTGATCTGCTCGTCGGCCCCGCCGGCGTCGGCAACTCCGGCGGCACCATCGCCTTCTCCGGCGACCGGAACAGCGTCACCGTCGACCAGAACGGCACCGCGCTCGGCGACCACTCCAGCATCAACGGCGGCACCGGCAGCGACAACACGATCAACGTCGGCACCAACGACGGGTACATCGAAGCCGGTAGCGGCGGCGGTGACCACTGCTCGATCGTGATCAACAACGACCCCGCCGACACCCACGACTGCTCCTGACCCGCGTGAGTGCCGGGCTTTTGCCCGCTCACCGGTCCGGGCCTGGGCGGGGCGTGCGAACCCGAGCGCTGCGGCGGGCCGCAGGGGGATCGACTGCCTACTGACGCAACTTCGGGATCCCTGAACTGCTCCCGCACTGCCCGAGCGATCGGTGCTCTGGATGAAGGCGAGAGTCGATGTACCTCGGTGCAGTGGCTGCTGGATGATCTCCTGCGTGACGAAGGAAGCGGATGCGGGTGCGGTCGTTGATGAAGCTCATACGTGGGACGCCCGGCTGGGCTGGGCGTTCGGGCTGATAGCCGACGATCCCGCCGAACGGGCTGCGGCGCTGGTCCGTCTTGCCGGGGTCCAGGGGAACGTGCGGGATGCTCTCGGTCGGTTCAATGAGGTGTGGCGCTTGACGCTGCCGCTCGGAGGACAGGAGCAGTGGCAGGATCCGGCCCTCCTCGAGGCACATGAGAGGTACGTCGAAGCCGGGAGGCATTCGCTGCCCGACGCGTTGTGGAACCGCCCGTCCGGGGACATCAGGACATGGCAGGGTCTGCCCTACGCGCTCCTCTTCCTGGAGTGGGAGGCGAGGTATCCGCAGGAGTGGACCCGGCATGCCAAGAAGTGGGGCACGAAACAGAGCCTCCTACGGGACGTGGCGGTCGCTGACCACGGCGAGACGGTCAGGACGAAGCTCATCGACCTCGTCGAGATCGTCGTTCAGAGGGCCTACCGCTGCAAGGACCGCGAGTACCTGCGCGTTGCCCGAGCCGTCGACAGTGAGGATCTGCGCGGCAGGCTGGAAACCGCCGCCCGGTCTGACAACCCATGGGCGCGCCGGCATGCCGGCTATGTTCTCTGGCTCCTCGATCGCCCCGAGGTGCCTCACACCATCCACGTCTGGCAGAACTGGGTTGCGGCCGAAGCCAGAGGGTGACGCCTCCGACCGCCCCCTCCGGCGACATCCTGGGCGAGGTCCCAGGGAAGCAGCGGCTCAGTGGCCGGCGGACCCCGATGGCTTTGTCGACGGACGTTCCGCTCGACGTTCCAATTCTCTATGCGATGTGCTCGCGAATGATTTCTCCGATCTGCCGAGGAAGTCCAGGCGAGAACAATGAGTGCCCCATTCCCGGAATCGGCTGGAATCGGGAGTGAGGGACTTCCTCGGCGAGGGCGCGGCCGTGCGGGAGCGGGCGCAGGGGGTCCTCGGTTCCGTGAATGACCAGTGTCGGGGCCTTGATCGAGGACAGCGGGGCCAGGCGGTCCTCGGTCATGTGACGTCCGGCCAGGTCATGGTTGAGGGCCGCAGTGTGGTCACTGGTCCGGTCGAAGGAGGCGTGCACGAAGTGGCGAGCGGCTGGCTCGTCGAACGGAAGGACGTCGCCGTTGAGCACACGCCACGTCTCCAGGTTCGCCGTGACGTACTCGTCGCGAGTCCCCTGCGGGAGGGCGGCGCGGTGTGCGAGGTGAGTCAGGAAGCGTGCCGTGGGTGGCGGCAGGTCGCTGGGGTCGGCTGCCTGGCCGGCCAGGGCGCGCGCCCAAGCCGGGCCCGCACTGTGGCCCATCGGGCCGGTCATCACCGCGGTCAGCGTCAGTACGCGTTCAGGACGGTGCACGGCCAGCCACTGGCCGATCGCGCCGCCCAGGGACGCTCCCACGATGTGCGCGGCGGCTACCCCGTGGCCGTCGAGCACCGCCGTCGCGTCGGCCGCCAGGTCCGCCAGGGCGTAGGGGTGGGTGGTGAAGTCCACGCAACTGGACCGCCCGGTGTCCCGGTGGTCGTAGCGGATGACCTGTCGACCACCGGCGACCAGCACATCCACCAGCTCGTCCGGCCATCCGATGCCCGGTGCGGCGGTACCCATCACCATCAGGACTGCTGGGTCGTCCGAGGCTCCGAACCGTTCGGTCCACAGCCGCAATTCACCGGAATCGACGATCAATTCAGCGCGCGCAGTCATGGCTGCCAATGTAGCGAACAAGTGGGCAATTCTCCATTGTCTCCGTCGATATGACTTTCCATCACCATTCTGGTAAAATACTGAATAGTTCACGGAGGTGTCGGCTGGACCGCGCGGGCTTCTACCGCTCGCTGTCGTCTCGGCCCTGTTCTCCGAAGCCGTGTCGCTGGTGCCGCAGGATGAGGACATGGCAGAGACCGCAAGGCGCAACGGGTCGACCACCCGGTACCGCATGAGTACGCGTACTCGACCTCGGTCCCTTTGGAGCCGGGGCGGGCGCGGTCGACGGGTGAGGGGCCGACGTGATCCCCCTTGAGAGGACGTCCTGCTGGCATGGGGGATGGTTCATGGCCTCGTCGGCCCGCTCGGCACCTCTCTGACCTGCTGGAATGGCTATCAAGCCGCCGGTGGGTTTCCTTGATGGCCCATCAAGGAAACCCACCGGCGGCTTGATGGCTCTGGTGAGTTTGCCGGAGCGCTTCCGTTTCCCCCTCCGCTGCTACCGCCCACCACGCCTACCGGCGGACGCTCTCAGTGATGTTCACGAGAGCGGGGGAGTCGGCTGCCGCGGGCCTGCCCCCGGCGTATCCGTCACTGCCCGGTCCGGTTGGTGACGGGCTGTTGAGGGACGGTCGGCAGTTCAAAGAGTGCTTGGACGGTTTCGGTGGCCAGATCTCGCAGCCAGGTGTGGGCGCGGTCGTCGTCGTAGCGCTGGTGCCACAGCAGGTACAGCGGGACCTCGGGCAGCGGGAGTGGCGGCGGCAGTGTGGCGAGGCCGAGTTGGTCCCGGGCTGCGCGGGTGACCGCGTCGGGGAGGGTGACGACCAGGTCGGTGTCGCGGGCGAGTTGCAGCGCGAAGGCGGCGGTGGGCCCGGCGGCGACGACGCGTCGTTCCAGGCCGCGGGTGGTCAGGGCGTCGTCGATCGGGTCGCGCAGGCTTCCGCGTCGCGAGACGGTGAGGTGTTCGGCGGCCGCGTAGCGCTCGATGCTCAGTGGGCCTTGAGCGAGGGGGTGGCCTGGTCGGACAGCGACGACCAGCCGATCGCTGCCGACGAGGCGGTGGCGGATGTCCGGGAGCGTCGGAGCGCTGGAGCTCGATTCGAGGTCAACCTCACCTCGGCGCAGCTCGGCGTCGTCCGTCCCGGGCTCGGCCCACAGGCGCAGCCGGACGGCGGGGGCCTGGTGGTGGACGGCGGTGATCAGGGCGGTGCCGCAGGCGGCGGTCAGGGCGTCGTGCCAGCGCACGGTGAACACCCGGTCCAGAGCTGCCAGGTCGAGTTCTTGCTGCGAGGACAGAAGGTGGTGGGCCTGCTGTACGAGGGCGTGGACCTGGCCGCGCATGGCCAGCGCGCGGGTGGTGGGAACCATGCTGCGGCCGGTGCGGACCAGGATCTGGTCACCGGTGGCCTTGCGGATACGGCCCAGGGAGCGGCTCATCGCCGGCGCGGTGACGTGGAGGCGTGCTGCGGCGCCGGCGACGCTGCCCTCTTCCAGCAGCGCGTCCAGGGCCGTGAGCAGGTTCAGATCCAATTGCACGGCGGTAACTCTACAACTGAATAGCATGCACTTGTTGTTAATGAGCGGGGCACATACCTTCGAAGTGCAGGCGGGCGTCGAGCAAGCCGCCCGCACCCATCGAATCGAGGGAGCCCGCCATGAGCACAGCCATGCCTTTCGCCGCCGACACGCCGCTCCTGGCCGAGGTGACCGCCGCGGTGAAGACCGCGGGCCGCACCCTGCTCGGCCGCCACACCCCGCACGCCCGGGGCGTGAGTCTGGACGAGGTCGTCGCCGAGATCCACGCCAACGACGACGCGGTGCTGGACGTGCTGCGGGAGCCGCTGCTGCGGGCCCGGCGGGGATCGCAGTGGGCCGAGGACGAACTGGCCGGCGGTGCGCTTGCGCCGGGGGAGTGGTGGGTCGTCGACCCCGCCGAGGGCAACATCAACCACGTTCACGGCCTGGACGACTGGGCCGTGACCGCCACCCTGGTCCGCGACAACCGGCCGGTGCTCACCGTCGTCCACCTGCCATTGACCGGCGACACCTACACCGCTGTGGCCGGCGGCGGTGCCCGCCTCAACGACCGGCCCCTGAAGGTGTCCGCCAAGACCGACCTGCGCGCCGCGCTCGTCGGCACCGGCCAGGCCAGGCCCGGCGAGGACGAGCGTACCTTCCGGCGGATCGGTGACTCGGTCACCGCCATGCTCATCAACGGCCTGGTCGTGCGCGTGTCCGTTCCCGCCACGATGCAGCTCATCCACGTCGCGGCCGGACGCACGGACGCCTTCTGGCAGTTCTCCGACGTTCGCTCCGGTCTGGTCGCCGGTGCGCTGCTGGTCTCCGAGGCCGGAGGCACCGTCACCGACCTGGCGGGCGAGCCCTGGAACACGGGCAGCCGCGACTTCCTGGCCGCCGCCCCCGGCATCCACACCGCCGCTCTCAAGGTCCTGGCGCCGATCGCCTGACCGGACACCCCCGCTCCACCCACCACACACCGCAAGGAGCATCACCTCATGACCAGCATCGGCATCCTGGGCGCCGGCCGCGTCGGCGCCAACCTCGCCGCCAAGCTCTCCGCAGCCGGACACCGTGTCACCCTCGGTGTCCGGAACCCGGAGGAGACCGCAGCCCTTGCCGCCGGCATCGCCCCGCAGACCGCCTTCGCCGACCAGCGCACCACCGCCCGCACGGCGGACATCGTGATCAACGCGACGCCCGGCGACACCTCCCTGGGCCGACTGACCGGCCTGCGCACCGAACTCGCCGGAAAACTCCTCGTCGACGTCTCCAACGCCACCCGCGACGCCGATGACGGCCTGCCCGGCGACCTGTGCTACCCCGGCAGCAGCCTCGCCGAGCAACTCCAGGCCGCCCTCCCCGACACCCGCGTGGTCAAGACCCTCAACACCATGCTGTTCATGGTCATGACCGCTCCGGAAACCCTGGCCACCCCACCGACCGCCTATCTCTCGGGTGAGGACCGGAACGCGAAGAAGACCGTCACCGGCCTGCTCCGCGACCTGGGCTGGCAGCCCGCATGGATCGAGGACCTCGGCGGCATCACCACAGCCCGCTCCGCCGAGGCCATGATCCTCGTGGTTCCCCACATCCTGCGCCGGCACGGCTTCAAGCCCTTCGCCGTCTCCCTCGCCCGCTGACCCCAGACCGAATCCAGCAGCGGGTTCCTGCGAGGCAGCGGGGCGCTGGCACGGACAACGTCCGCCGAGGTGCAGGTGACGCCCGAACTCATCGACATTGATCACGCCCACTGGACGCGAGGCGACTCCCGAGGTCGTCGACACACGACCCCCATTCCCGCGTACAGCGCCAAGCCGCCGATGATCGTGCCCGAGGCCGCCCCGCATCTGTCGGCCTCGGCACCGGCCACCACCGTTGCGGCGTCTGACCGGCAGGCGGCCGGCCGCGACCGGCGCGCGGAGGCGGAGACGACCCGCCTGGCCGGCCTGGCCCTGGGCCGGCTGCACCGGCGACCTCGTCACCTGGGCGGAAACCCGGCTCGCCCTGGTCGTGGAGATCGTCAAGCGGACCGACGACCTGCCCGGGTTCCCCGTCATCCCACGCGGCTGGGTGGCGGAGCGGACGTTCGGCCGGCTCATGCGCTCACGCCGCCTCGCCCGCGACCACGAGATCCGCACCGACGGCTCCCAGGCAGTGATCCTGTGGCTCATGATCATGGTCATGAGTCGGCGTCTCGCCTGTCACCATCGCCGGGCCCGCCGTGTCACCCCACGCCGGGCCCGGGACGAAGAGTGCAGCGGGGCTCGGCGTACGGCCGTGCCGCCGCGAGCGGAGCCTGACGTACGGCCAGGGCGCTCGCCGACGGCAGTCATAACTGTTATTGTTACAACGCGATGGGAGGTGGTGGACGGCATGGGTGCCAACAGCAGGCTGACCGTCGCCGCGCACGCCCTGACCTGGATCGGGCTGTATCAGCGCCGCGGCCACGAGGTCGCGACCTCCGAACAGATCGCGACGAGCGTCAACACCAACCCCGTGGTGATCCGGCGCCTGCTGGCCCAGCTGCGCAAGGCCGGCCTGGCCGACTCGCGAAGAGGCGCCGGCGCCGGCTGGACGCTCTCGCGGGACCTGTCGGCGATCACCCTGCTCGACGTCTACGAGGCGGTGGAGCCGGGTCCGATCTTCGCCCTGCATCCCGCCACGCCCGACCCCGGGTGCGTCGTGGGCCACGGCATCGCACCAGTGCTGGGCGTCGTCTACGACGGGGTCGAGACCGCTCTCCGCGCGGAGCTGGCGAGAACCACGCTGGAGGACGTACTGCGCGACGTACTGAAAGCCACCTAGTTGCGCCGCGGGCCCTGCCGGACCGCGGCAGCAGGGCGCTTTTCGCGCCCCTGAATGTAACCAGAACAGTTACATCAAGCATCGGAGAATGCCATGGGACAGCTGGACGACAAGACCGCCCTCGTGACCGGGGCCTCCACCGGCATCGGCCTGGCCATCGCCCGCCGGTTCGCCGCCGAGGGGGCCACCGTCTACCTCACCGGCCGCCGAGAGGCCGAACTGGCCGACGCCGTCGGACAGATCGGCGGCCGCGCCATCGGCATCCGCAGCGACGTATCGCAACTCGACGACCTCGACCGGCTCTTCGCCGAGATCACCGAGCGCAGCGGGCGTCTCGACATCGTCGTGGCCAACGCCGGTGTCGGCGCCTTCGGCCCGCTCGGGGCGATCACCGAGGAGGAGTACGAGCGCACCACCTCCATCAACTTCAAGGGCACGGTCTTCACCGTACAGAAGGCGCTTCCGCTGCTGTCGGTCGGCGCCTCGGTGATCCTGCTCTCCTCCAGCGCGGCCCTGCGCGGTGTCCCGGGCCTGGGCATCTACGCCGCCACCAAGGCCGCGATCCGCAGCCTCGCCCGCACCTGGGCCGCCGAACTCGCCGGCCGCGGCATCCGGGTCAACGCCCTCGCCCCCGGCCCCGTCACAACCCCCGGCGCCGACGAACTGCGGGCCGCCCTCCCGCAGGACGGCCAGGCCGCCGAGCCCGCCGCACCGACCCCACTCGGCCGCCCCGGCCACCCCGACGAAGTCGCCGCCACCGCCCTCTACCTGGCCGGAGGCCAGAGCTCCTTCACCACCGGCGCGGAACTGTTCGTCGACGGCGGCGCCACCCAGCTCTAGCCACACGGATCGCCCTCGGCGCAATTCCACGCCGAGGGCGATTCGCTGATGCCTGCTCGGCGCCCCACTGAGGGTCATGAGCCGGCGTGTCGCCCGTCACCACCGCCGGGCCCGCAGTGTCACCCCACAATCCCGGGCCGCCGCACCGGCCCGTCCCCTACGGTCGCAGGATGAGCGAGCAGCCCACCGTCATCCGTCCTCCCGAGACCCTTCTCGACGAGCCCGGGAAGCGGCTGTCCCACGGAGGCGTTCTCGACACGCCGTCAGGGCTGTTCACCGTCCTCGTCTTCGAACACCCCGGCGCGCCGGCCCACGCCGAGGCGACACCCTCGTGGACCGTCTACCTGACCGAGCCGGGCACCCGGCACGCCGTACTCGCGCTGCCCACGCGACCAGCCCTGGCGTAGGCCAAGGACGTGAGCCGCGCACGTGCCCGGCGGTGCGTCGACGGGCCGCACTCGTGTCTCCGGGTCGGGACAGCGACCGGAGCGACCGG
The DNA here is from genome assembly GCF_014596465.1 of Streptomyces sp. CBMA123. Taxonomy (GTDB): domain Bacteria; phylum Actinomycetota; class Actinomycetes; order Streptomycetales; family Streptomycetaceae; genus Kitasatospora. The sequence continues at coordinate 46,425 of NZ_MECK01000445.1, forward strand.
AGCGACCGAAGTTCAGGACCTGCCCGATGAAGGGCCTCCTGGCCGGCGGTCTGCCTCCGTGGCTCCCTCGGCGTAACCGGTGGGCTCGTGGTCTGCACGGACGGGAATCACCGTGCGGATGCCGCGCCTGCGCAGGTGGTCGCGGACGGCGCGGGACGAGCAGGCCTTGTCGGCCAGGACGGCGTCCGGCCTGGTGCGGGGACGGCCCCCCACGTCCCGGCGGCGTCCCCGGGATGCAGGCGGGCGTCCCGGGACGGGCGGGGACGCACCGGCTGGTGACACGGGCGGGCCCCGGGCGCGACACTCTGCGTCGCGGATCCCGCACGACGTTTCCCCGAAGGAGCCCCTCCATGCGCCTGACGACCCGCCGTATCGCGAGCACTGGTGCCGCCATGGCCATAGCCGTGACCGGCCTGCTGCTGGGCGCCGGCGCCTCGCCCGCGTTCGCCGCGACGAGCTGCTACGCCAACAGCTGCAGCGGACTCAACCCCGCCACCACGACCTGCGCCAACGACGCCCGGACGATCCAGACCTCGTCGTTCGGCGTCGAGCTGCGCTACAGCCCCTCCTGCCGGGCCACCTGGGCCCGCCGTACGTCCGGCATGAACGGGGTGGGCGACACCATCTCGATCTGGAACTCCTCCTCCGACTTCAATGCCCTGCACGTTCCGGCCGACGCCTCCGGGTCGTACTACACGCTCATGGTGAACGACGCCGACATCAAGTCCCGGGCCTGCGACGTCGTGGACAGCTACGGCGGCGTCTCCTGCACGGACTGGTTCTGACCCCGACCCGCCCGCGCCGACGCCCCGGGAGACCGGCGGCGGCTTCCAGGGGGTACTGCGACACGTGGTTGGTTCTCGGTTCGCAGAACAAGTACACCGGCTCCATGATCGGCTACGACCGCTACGCGGACGGAGAGCGGATCAGCCCGTACTGACGCGAAGTCCCAGGGTGTCTCGGACGGGTGCCACCCTGAGTGAGGAGGCGGTGAGGCGTTCACCCACCGCCTCCTCACTGGAGTGCGGCCCCTGTTACCCGGCCAGCCCGGCCAACCCGGCCGGTGCGCGCGGTGCCCGGAGCAGGGCGGAGAGCGGTGCGTCCTTCTTCGCGTCCAGCGGGGCCGGCGTCCGGGCTGTGGCCGACGGCTTCGGTGCGATCACGCAGTTGGACTTGCCGGATTCCGCTTCGCCGTTGATGGCGGTGACGCAGAATTCGTAGTTCCAGACGCCGGGGACGAGGTAGGCGATGCCCCGGCTGGTCTCGTTGGTGATGTACTCGTCGGCCTTGAACCCGCTGCCGTCGTGCTTGGACCCGCTGCTGTCGTCGACGTTACGGATCCAGACGCGGTAACCGGCGGCCCACACGGACCCGTTCCATGACAGTTGGACGGTAGTGGCGTCGGTGGAGGTGACCTCCAAACCGCTGGGGGCTGGTGGTGTCCCGGCACCGACGGTGACGGACCGGGCGACGCCCGGCATTCCGCCACCGGCGGCATTCCACGTGGCCACCGCGACGAGGTAGTGGTGGCCCGGTTTCAACCCGTCGATGTGCGCCGAATGTCCCCTGACCGCGGTGCTGTTGGTGAACGCTCCGGGGGTGTCCCTGTCCCAGGTGGTGATCTCGTACCGGTCGATCGTGTCGGTGTACGGGCCGGTCGCCGCGTCCCAGGACACGTCGACGCCGGTGGCAGTGGCCCGGGTGACGATTCCCTTGGGGGCCGCGGCGGTTTTCGGGTTCGCGACACCACCGACCGTGTGGGACCACTCGGACTTCCCGTCCTCACCGTTGTCGGTACGGACCTGGTATTCCCACTCCCAGCCGTCGAGGGTCCAGGTGGTGTCGAAGCGGGCCGCTTTGACCGGTGTCTCGTTCCAGGTGCCGGAGCCCTTGATCCGGTGCCGGACGGTGTATCCGTGGGCGCCGAAGACCGGCTCCCAGTCCAGGGTGATGCCGCTCGGGCCGGAGTCGATCCAGATCGTGTCCGGCGCGAGCGTCGGCCGGTCCGGGATGTGGGTGGGGATGTCGATCAGCTGGCTGCCGAGACCGTAGCTGGTGTGCAAGGTGCGCACGAAGGCCTGGGCGATCTGGTACTCGCCCAGGGCGTTGGGGTGCAGCCCGTCGTAGCCGGCAGGGCAGTCATGCGTGTCGCAGCTGTAGTTGCCGGCCCAGTCGACCAGGGCCACGCGGGACTTGTCGTTGCTCCACGACGGGATCGCGGCCGCGAGCATGCTGTTGTACGTGGTGGTGTTGACGGGCAGGTCGTCCCGGCCGCCGATGGACGTGCGCTGGGGAACGTTGGCCAGGGCGAAGTTGAGGTCCGGTTTGGCGGCGCGGGCCTGGTCGACCAGCGTCCGCATACTGTCCAGCGTGCCTTCCGGGCCGCTGACGAACCAGCCCATGTCGTTGAAGCCGAGCCCGACCAGGAGCAGGTCGGGCTGGTACTTCGCCACCTGCTCGGCGATCAGCGTCTTGTCCTGCGCCGCCTGCCGGCCCCAGACCGAGAAGTGGTGGGAGTCGAAGTCCTTCGCGACCCCGGGGGCATACGCGCCCGAGGTGACGGGAGCGCTCTGAGCCGGTGGCGGGGCTTCCCCCTGCAACGGCGGCACGGGCGGGGGCTTGGGGGATTCCTGAGGACGGGTTCCCTGGTACGGACCGACGAAGTCGACGTCGATGTGCTCCTTCTTGAACCATTCCCACAGGCGGTAGCGCCAGGTCCAGTCGCCTTCGTAGCCCTGGCTCATCGAATCGCCCACCACCATCACCTTCAGTGGCACCCTGGACTCGTCGGTGCCGCCGTCGCCGGCTCGTGGTTCCGCGACCCAGTCCATGACGAGGGCCCAGCGGATGGCGTCCTGGAACGCCTCGGCGATCTTCTTGTTGCCGGAGTCGTTCGGCGTCAGGCCGTCACCGGACAGGTCCTCGGTGGTCAGGGCGCCGGTGTCGGCCAGGACGACGTGCCGTCCCGCGCTCTGCCAGGCGCCGACCATCTCGCGGATCTCGGCGTTGTAGGCGGTGATCCGGGCCTGGACGGCGGGGTCGGTCGCGGGACCCAGGGTGGCGAGTGCCACGACCGTGCCCGGGTTGTCCTTCTCGATCTGGTCGACCAGGTCCTTCAGCCGCTGCGCGGCGCCGTCCTGCTTGCCGTCCCGCATGTCGTACGTGCCGGCCTGCAGCGTCACGATGTTGGGCCGGTACTTCGGCAGGGCGGTCGTGGACCGCTTGGCGATGTCGCTGATCTGCTCGCCGGGAGCGCCCTCGTAGGCCGGGTCCCCCTTCTGCCCCGTGGAGCCGGAGCCGACGAAGTCCACCGGAACGTCCCGCTTCTTGGAGACGAGCGAGATCAGGGCATAGAGCGAGCCGGCCAGGGTGGCGCCGTAGCCGATCTTCGCGGTGGTGCCGAAGGTCGAGTCGCCCAGCGGCATCACCTTCAGCTCCGGCGGTTCCGCCGCCGCGCGCATGCCGTTCCACCACACGGGGTAGTGGTCGCTGCTGCCGCCGTTCATACGGCTCGCGGTGGCGTCGCCGGGGTTCCCGTCGGAACTGACGAAGTAGTCCAGTTCGTTTCCGCTCTGGTGGGTGGGAAGTCTGGAGTTGTAGACGCGGGCGCCGATCGGGAAGGTGCCGCGGCGTTGCAGCGTCCGCGGGTCGATGTTGAAATCGCCGCCGGCCGTCCAGCGGTACTGCGCGCCCCAGGAGCGGACGGAGTCGCGGATCGCCGTCAGCAGGGTGTTGGAGTCACCGCCGCCGCCCGACAGGCCGTGCACGTTGAAGTACCAGTCGTCTCCGAACCGGACGCCCAGCGCGGCCCGGCCCCGCTCGATCGGGTTGGTGACGACGCGTACCTCGTCGGGCTGGTCATGGGTGATGGTCGCCAGGTTCACCCGGCCGCCTTGGCCCCGGCCGCCGTTGTCGTCGGTCTGGATGAAGAAGACGTGGTACGGGCTGGGCTGCAGCCGGCTGCTGAACGGTTGCCAGGCCGAGTGCCGGACGGTGTCACCGTCCGCGGTGGTGACGTCCGGCTGTTGGGTGGCGTGGCTCGGGCCCTGGGGCCCGGCTTCCTGGATCAGGACGATCTCGGCGGACCTGGCGTAGCCCTGGACCTGCGAGGACCACTTGCTGGCCGTCGCGTCGCCCTCGCCCTGGATGTTGTTGGTGATGATCGACGTCTGCCGTAACGGCGCCGCGGCGGCGGGGGAAGCTCCTGGTACCACGACGAGTGCCGTACCCAGAATCGACAGTGTCACCAGTGCCACCCTGGGTCTGGTCACCAGACGCAGCCGGGCCAGTGCACCGGTGAGGTGTTCCTTTAATAAGTTCACCACGGCAAGGTTACCGTCCGTATTCCCCGCCGCAGGCGGCCTGCTCCAGTGGGCAGGCGGCGGGATCGGCTGAGCCTGATTTTTGCTGACCTGGCAACAAGTCTGGTGGCTTCGTCGCCGGTTCTGCAGGATGGGCGGAGGCAAGCGGCCGCCCGATGCGGTGGACGCTACCTTGATCGCACAGCGGTCCCATGGTTCAGGAGGAGACGCATGTCGCAGCAGGCCGTAGAGATCACGCACCGGGTGGTTGCGTCGCCGGGCGGCCGGATCCACCTCGCGGAGCAGGGCGCCGGGCCTCTGGTGCTGCTGGTCCACGGGTTCCCCGAATCCTGGTACTCCTGGCGCCACCAGCTGCCGGTGATCGCGGCCGCGGGATTCCGCGCGGTCGCCGTCGACGTCCGCGGCTACGGCCGCTCATCCAGGCCGGCCGCCACGGACGCCTACCGGATGCTCGACCTGGTCGCGGACAACGTGGCGGTGGTGCACGCGCTGGGCGAGGAGTCGGCGGTGATCATCGGCCACGACTGGGGCGCGGCCATCGCCGCCAACTCGGCCCTGCTGCACCCGGAGGTCTTCCGCGCGGTGGGCCTGCTGAGCGTTCCCTACACCCCGCCCGGCGGCCCCCGTCCCAGCGACGTCTTCGCCAGTCTCGGCGGGGACGACGAGCTCTAGGTCTCCTACTTCCAGGAGCCGGGCCGCGCCGAGGACGACATCGAACCCGACGTCCGCGGCTGGCTCGCAGGCTTCTACGCCGCCTTCTCCGCCGACACCATGCCCGCACCCGGAGCCCCCGATCCGCACTTCGTCGGCGTCGGCGCAACGCTGCGCGACCGGTTCCCCGCCGGCCCGCTACCGGCCTGGCTCGACCAGCGGGACCTCGACGTCTACGCCGGGGAGTTCGAACGCACCGGCCTGACCGGAGCGCTCAACCGCTACCGGAACATGGACCGCGACTGGGCGGACCTCGCCGCCCACGCCGGCGCCCCCATCACCCAGCCGTCCCTGTTCGTCGGTGGCAGCCTGGACGCCTCCACGACCTGGCTGGCCGACGCGATCGAGGCGTTCCCGGTCACCCTGCCGGGCCTGCGTTCCTGTCACCTGCTCGACGGCTGCGGCCACTGGATCCAGCAGGAACGCCCCACCGAGGTCAACCGGATCCTGACCGACTGGCTCGCCGACCTGCCCGCCTGAGGCCCGTCACGCAACCGCCGGGAGCCTGCTGGGCCGCTCGAACGCTCCTCCGCCGAGGCCCGTGCGACCGGGCGGGACTCGTGGTCGGCCCCACCCTGTCGCGGTCGGGGGGGGCCGATCGATCAGCACATGGCACATGAGCAACGGACACCGCCCCGACCGCGCGCGGCGCCTGCGGCCGGTGTCCGAGCCGTGCGGCCGGCTCACACGACGACGCGGGGCTGTCCGTTCGAGGCGCTGAGGCCGCCGTCGACCGGGAGTTGAATGCCGGTCACGTAGCGGGCGTCCGGACCGGCGAGGAAGGCGACCACCGAGGCGATCTCCGCGGGCGAAGCGACCCGGCCCAGCGGGATGCGCTCCGCGAAGGCCTTGACCACCGGCGCCTGGGCGCTCAGGCCGCCCGTGATGCCGGTACCCAGGGTGAATCCCGGGTGGACCGCGTTGACGCGCACCTCCGGGGCGTGGTCCAGCGCCATCGCGCGGGTCAGGTTGACCACCGCGCCCTTGGCCGCGTTGTAGGCGGCCATGCCGTAGTCGCCGCCCAGACCGCCCGTGGAGCCCACGTTGACGATCGCGCCGCGCGCGGCCCGCAACAGCCCGAGCGCGGCACGGCTGGCGTAGAAGACCGCGTCCAGGTTGAGCGCCATCGCGGCCCGCCAAGCCTCGGGGGCCACCGTGTCGACGGCGCCGAACGCGGGCGCACCCGCGTTGTTGACCAGGACGTCCAGCCGTCCCAGTTCCGCCGCGACCGAGGCGAACAGCGCCTCGACCTGGTCGGGCACGGTGAGGTCGGCGGTCCGCGTCAGGACCTCGGCGCCCGGGGGCGCCTCGGCCGCCGTCCGGTCGAGCTTGTCCCGACTGCGCCCGACCAGGACGACCTTCGCGCCCTCGGCGGCGAAGCGGTGTGCGATCGCCGCGCCGATCCCCGACCCGGCCCCGGTCACCACCACGACCCGCCCGGCCTCTGAACCCATCACGTCCTCCTCGGCGCAGCGTTCGCGAATCCGGCCGTCGCGGCGGGACGCGCGTCAGGAATCCGTCCTGTCCGGCACCACCCACCCTAGGAACGGCGTGGCCCCGTACGCTTGAACTCCAGTGCCACGTCGACGGGACTTCAGCGCCAGACGGGAGGCGAGATGGCGGTGTCGGGGTCGAGCGGCTCGGCCGGCGGAAGGACCTTCGCGGTCGACGTCAGAGCCTCCAGCGCCCCCGGGCAAGGCTACGACCGGTTCCGGCACGGCTGGGAGGACCAGATCGGCGGCCCCTACCCCGCGCCCGCCTTCACACCCGGAGCCACCGGGGACTTCAGGATCAGCGCCCGCGCCGTCCTGGCCCACGAGTCGGTACTCGCGGACGTCCGCAGCGAGTCCCTGATCGGCACCAACGGCAGTGCCCTCGACCAGGGGGACGACCTGCTGCTGCTGCACGCGGTGACGAGCAACGCCTGGGAGTTCACCCGACAGCAGAGCGGCCGACTCACCGTCCCCGCAGGCGGCTTCGCACTCCAGCGCAGCGGGCCACCGACCTTCGAAGCAGCCCGGCGCGCCAGGGCGACGGTGGTCATCCTGCCCGCCCGCACGCTCGGTCCGCTGATCGGCGACCGGCTGATCACCGGCTCCTCGGCCGCGCCCGAGGCACGGCTGCTCCTGGGCCACGTCCGGCTCGTAGCGCGCAGCGCCCCCGACCTCTCCCCGAACGGCGCGCAGGCCGCCCACCTGGCCCTGGTCGAACTGATCCGGGGCGTGCTGCGACAGCAACCCGATGCCACCGAGGCCGCCCACGCTCCCGCCCTGGCGCAGGCCGCCAGGGACCTCGCGGACACCCGGCTCGCCGACCCGGAGCTCTCGCCCGCCCTGCTCGCCAGGGAACTCAATGTTTCGGTCCGGACCTTGCACCGGGCCTTCGCCGGTGCCGAGGAGACCGTCGCCGGATACATCCGCCGCCGCAGGCTCGAACACGCCCGAAGTGCGCTCCTGTTGGCGACCGGTCGGCCGAGCATCTCCGAGCTCGCCGCGTACTGGCAGTTCGCCGACAGCAGCCATTTCAGCCGGGCGTTCAAGCGCCACTACGGCCAGAGCCCGGCCGAGTTCGCCCGCGCGTCGGGGAGCCGCCCCGTACCGGACCGGCCTCCCGCGTGACGGAGCGGGGGCATCGGGACGTCACTGTGCAACCCCGCAGTGAGCCGAAGGGGTGGGGTCACGTCCACGACTTCGGCCCAGCGGATCAGCACGCGCACCAGCTCCTGGCTGACTTTCGCTCGTCATCGAACGCCGCTGCCGGGCTCTGACCTGAGGATGTCGCTGCAGCCGGCGTCCACCCACGCCTTGGTCGGAGCTGACGCGGGGCCGGTGGCGCTCGACATCGGCCCTGGTCTCGGCCTGGTGGACAGGCCGACAGCGCCGGGCTCCGCCCGTGGAGCGGGGGCCGCCGTCGGTCAGTGCCTGGCCGGTGCGGGCTGCGCGATCGGCCAGCGCGGTCCGTCCGGGCTGCCCTGCCACGCCCACTGGGAGTCGGGTGTGACGGTGATCCCGTAGTCGTACCGGTCCGGCCGGCCGAGCTCCTCCCACTCGGACCAGGCGGTGGTCACCTCGTCGCCGATACGGTGCGGCCCGCCCTGGTACAGCGTCACCGTGCCGTCACCGCGGGCGGTGAACGCCGCCCACGACCGGGCGCCGTCGTGGACCCAGGCGTTGACGCCGTCCTCGTCCCGGCCGGTGAGCAGCACCGCGTCCGGCACGGCCACGCGCAGTGCGAACCGCAGGTCCCAGTCGCTCTCCAGCGGGCTCAGGTCGCGCGTCAGCAGCCGCTGCGAGTCCGGTTCGGCGTCGCCGCGCACCGCGGTGTACGCGGCGTGGCCGATGGGCACCGGGGTGGGGCCGGCGCGGTCGGCCATGAACTGCGCGAGTCCCTGCACCCAGCCGGTCGCGCTCTTGCCGTCGTCGGCCACGATCAGAGCCACATGCCCCAGCAGGCCCCATGGGTAGACGATCCGGCCACCCGGCCGCACCGCCTCCACCCATGTCCACGGAACGGCTTGCACCGCGCAGGTGGCGTGGATCCGGTCGACCTGCCCGCCCCCGGGCACCGGGCCGCCGGTCGCGTTGCCGGTCACCACCTCGACCGCAAGGCCGGCGGCCGCCAGGCGCCGACGGGCGAGCGCGGCCAGGCCCTCATCGACCTCGCTGGAGACCACCCGGCCCGGACCGGCCCGCCACGCGGCCAGCGCCGCCGTCCACCCCTGCCCGGTGCCGATGTCCCAGACCCGGTGCCCGGGCTCCAGCCGCAGGCTGTCCAGCATGTCCGCCACCACCGCGGGCGCGGAGAGCGACGAGGACGGCAGGCTGCCGCGCACCTGGGTGATGGCCGCGTCGTGGATCGTGGTGAACAGCTCGTCGGCCCAGCCTCCGGGATCGACCGCTCGGTCCACCGGTCGGTACGCCCGACCATCCCACCGCCACAACCGGTCCGGCGCGAAACGGTCGCGCGGCACCGCCGCACAGGCCTCCCGCACCCACGGCGAACGGGCAGGCCACGCCTGCTCGTTCGCCATCGCCACGTCCAGGCGCGCCCGGCGCCCCGCCAGGTCCTCGCCGCTCGTCACCGCGCTACCGCCCCCGCTTGCCGGTGCCCGGCGGAGGTGGCGGGACCTGCCCGTCGCCGTTTCCGGGGGGTGGAGTTCCCTTGGAGGGGTCGGGCGGTGCCTTTTCGTGCTTACCCATGATGCTGCCCTTTCGGTCGCGTACGGGACACGGTCAGCCGTCCATCCTCGCCCACCACGCCGCCTGCCGGTAGACCCGAACCGATCGCGGACGACTTCCTCGCCTTGCCGCCGCTCACGGCTGGACCCTCGGCACCGCAGGCGGAGGCCTGTGCGAGCGCTGGCCCACGATCGTCGGCCCCGACGCCGCCGACCACTGGCACCTCGCCGGCTACAACCCGACCACCTGGGCGGTGCCGGGGGTGTGGTGCAGGCAGGTGCCGGTACGGGCGTTGCGCAGCTCGTACGCCACCGGCTCCACCGGAACGGCACGGGCCGGGGCCGGCAGCAGCGCGGCCGGCGCCACGCCGGCGGCGGTGGTCGGCGTGCCGGGGGCGAACGGGCGCCGGGGGGCTTTGCGTCGAGAACATGGTGCAGCGTTCAACGCCCCGACCCGGTGGTCAGGAAACGAACCGCCCGGGCGCCGGTCCCGCCCGGCGGTCCGTGCCCGGCGGTCCGTCAGGACCAGTCCCACTGCGGCTCGCCGGTGAAGTCCTTGTTCTCCTTGTCGATGTTGCCGGTCTTGTACTTGTCCTTCTTGGGGAGGGCGAAGACGTACTCGCGCCGGTCGGCCGCCGCGCTCTCCATCTTCTCCGAGACACTGTGGTAGCCGAGCGCGTAGAAGTTCTCGGACGGGTTCCATTTGTTGTAGCAGTAGATGGCGTTGCGCTTCTTCTTCATGTGCTCGTCGGGGATGTCCAGCACGTAGGCGGCGCCCCTGCGGCGGTCGCTCTCCGGGTAGTCGTAGGCGTAGACGAAGTTGAAGCGCACGTCGGTGAGCGCGCCGTCCCACGCCAGCTCCACGGCCGCGTCAGTGATCGCCTTGTGGGTCCGGGTGACCTCCAGCCAGCCCGCGGTGAACTTGTGCGAGGCGCCCGGGTACTGGTCCGCGAGGGATGCGATCTTCGACTTGACCGTCTTGGTGAGCTTCTTGAAGGCGTCGCCGCCGTTGTACGCGGAGTCCTGGATCTTCCAGTTGATCACCTTGTCGACGCCGAGGGCCTTCGCCGAGGCCATGAACTCGGTGGTCCGGCCGGGCACGACCATGCTGGCACCGTCGGTCGGCCAGTCCACCCCGTGGAGGCCGTGGGCCGCGCACCGGCCCGAGGGGCGCAGCCTGCACGGCCAGTCCACCTTCTCCATCTCCCCCGTCTTATCGTTCTTCTGCCACGCCCACTCGTTCATGATGGCCGCCAGCTGGTCGTTCTCACCCCGTGTCACCAGCACCAGGTACACGGGCCGTCCGGCCGCCTTGTGCTCCAGGATCGATCCGGCCAGGCCCAGCGCCTCGTCGTCCTGGTGCGGCGAGTAGAAGATCGCCGGGGCGGACGCGGCCGAGGCCTTGCCCCCCATCAGGCCGGTGCCCAGAAGCGTCGCCCCGGCCATCGCGCCCGCCGTCAGCAAGCGCCGCCGGGACAGGCCCGCGGGTGCGAGGTCCGCCAGCGCGGCCTCCGGCCCGCTCCACCGGGCGGGCCCGAACCCCGGCCCGCCGTCGCCGGTGGAAGCGGAGAGATCGAGACGATGGCGGAAGTGGCGATCGGCCATGGGCAGGCTCCTTGGACAGCGGCGCCACGGGTGCGGCGCGGGAAACGGGCGTTGACGGTGACGGTGGACGAACCACCAGGTCACACCCACGACACTACGGAGCGCACCCGTCACCGGGCGTCACCCACCGGAACGGGGACCGCACTCCCGCCCCCGCCCCGACCCGGGACCGTGCTCCCGGGTCCCGGCCCGCCCATCGGCGGTGGCAGCGGCAGAGAAGGAGTCCATGGGCAGCGTTCGCAGCGCAGCGCAGCCCGGTCCGTCGGCGGCGCGGGCGCACGGACGGGACAAGTAGGCGGTCGTGGCCGTGGTCGGCGATCCGGCGGCGACAGCGGACAGCGCTCAGTCGAGCTCGTCGAGAAAGGTGAAGACGGTCAGCCACTCACCGTCGGTCGGACGGTAGCCGAGGCGGAGCAGGCCGCGGACGACCGGGGGCATATGGCTCGCCCCGTAGACGACTGCCACCTCCAACGGACCGTCGAGCGGGCGGCGGTGAAGCTCCCACAGAGCTTCGAGGAGCAGCTGGTCCCGCTGGTCCAGCACCAGTTCCTCGAGGCGTTCAACGCCGGTTCCGGCAGTGAGCAGGCGCTTCTCGTCGAGCGAGAGGTCGTCAACGGCAAGCCCGCGCGCCAGCGCGCGGCGGCTGCCGAGGAAGCGCAGCCAGAGTCCGTAGAGCGGACTGAAGACGATCAGGGACACCCGGAGCGCGCGAGGCACCCGCCGCCAGCCCTTGGCGACCCGGGCGGCGTCCAGATCGGGGCGGAGGACCGGAACGCCGAGGGCGCGATAGTCCAGCCGCTGTTCGACCAGGCCGAGTCTGCGAGAGGCGGCCAGCTCGTAGCTGAGGGAAAGCGCCCGTGCGCCGGAGGGCGCAGCATCGACCCCTTCGACCACGACCAGGCCTGCCGTGCGCAGCCGCTCCTGCACCCCGGCGTAGAACTGGGGCTCCCCGATGTGGACCATCGGGTAGAGCACGAAGGTCAGCCTGCCGCCGCGACGGCGGAGCACCGTCACCGCCGAGCGCACCCCCGCCAGAGCGGTCACCTCAATGAACTGCATCACGGCCCCCCTGCCGTCTGATGGAGCCAACTATCGGCCAACAGGCCTGATTTGGCGAGCGGCCGAGGAGGTTGACCGCGCCTTGTCGCAAGCAGCCCCGGACCTCCTGCCGGACGGCCCCGGTCCTGGCTTGCACTCCCTCCGTGACCGAGGATCCGAGGTGCACGCGCTGCCGGAACACTGGAGTCGAGCAGGGCTTCGCCGAGGACTTTCCAGGCCGACGTCTTCCGCTGCGCTGATGAGGCCCGAGCTGCTGGAGGTCATCCACCGCCTGCGCCAGGAGCATCTGGGCGCCATCGATGACGCCGACTTTCCCGACGTCCTCGCGGAGCTGAGCGCCGCTGTCCCCGAGGCCGATCTCCCCGCCGTTCTTGCGGCCGCCGTCGGGCTGCATCCCGATGGCACCCCCATGGAACCGCAAGCCGTCCGGGTGCCGGGTGTGCGGCGAGGACACGGTGGGGCGCTCGGCCTCGCGGACTGCATGGAGATCCTCGCCGTCACCGGCCGGCAGCCGACCGTGGACAGCCTCGCCGACGTCCTGGAAGGCGCGCTCGACGAGATCGAAGCCATCGGCACGTCCCAGGCCTTTACCGGAGTGCCCACCGGTTTTGAGGACCTCGACGCGCTGACCAACGGCCTGAAAGTGGACCGGGCGGTCCGCAGTGCGAACGTGTTCGTTACGATCGGGCTATGACTACGAGAAGAGAGCCGATCAGCCGCCGGGAGCGTCCGGCGAAACCCGCCCTGTCCCGGCGCTGGATCGTGGACACCGCCGTGCGGATCATGCGGGCGGAGGGGCTGGGAAAGGTCACGATGCGCCGCCTGGCGCAGGAGCTGGATACCGGCCCGGCGTCACTGTACGTCTACATCGCCAACACGGCCGAGCTGCACGCGGCCGTTCTGGACTCCCTGCTCGGCGAGGTCGACCTGACCGGGCGGGACGGCGGTGAGGACTGGCGCGAGCAGCTTCGTGCCGTCATGGCGTCGTACACCCGGGTGCTGTTCGAGCACCCGCAGCTCGCGCGGGCCGCGCTCGTCGCCCGCCCGAGCGGCGAGAACTACCTGCGCCTGGTGGAGCGCATCCTCGATCTCCTCTCACAGAGCGGGGCCGGTCGCGAGCAGGTCGCCTGGGGGGCGGACAAACTGCTCCAGGACGCGACAGCCACCGCCGCCGAGCACTCGACGCGTGAGCACGATCCCGCCTCCGAGGGCGACTGGAACGCCACGGTGCGTGCGCTGCACGCCGTGGACGCCGCCACGCACCCGGCGATCACCGCGCACATGCCCTCCCTGATCGGCGGCTCGGTGCCGGACAGGATCCGCTGGAGCTTCGACGTCCTCGTCAACGGCATCACGCGCACGCCTGTCCCGGGCGTAGTGGCCTGATCCCAGGGCGGGGTGGCCCGCCTGGGGACCGACGCGGCAGGGGGACGGCGGTTCTCCTCGCGGCCTGCCGAGGGGCGAGGCGAACTTGTTCGCAACGAACGCGTTCGTTATCGTGGATGGAGTGAACGAGGCATCCCCTGCCTTCTCGCCGCGCAGCCGCCCCGGCAGGGAGCCTTGCGGCGTCGGCGGTGATGACTCGGCATACCGAGGTGTTCCCCTGCTGCTTTCGGAGGCCCCATGACCACCAGCCATTTCCCGATCGCGATCATCGGTGCAGGTCTCGGCGGCCTGACCGCCGCCCGTGTCCTGCACGTCAACGGCATCGAGTCGGCGGTCTTCGAACTGGAGGCGTCGGCGGCGGCCCGTACGCAGGGCGGGATGCTCGACATCCACGAGAACAACGGGCAGAAGGCCCTGCACGCCGCCGGCCTCCACGACGCCTTCCTCGAGATCGTCCACGAGGGCGGTCAGGCGATGCGCCTGCTCGGCTCCGACGGCACGGTGCACGTGGCCGAGGAGGACGACGGCACCGGCGGCCGGCCGGAGGTGGACCGCGGCGACCTGCGGGACCTGCTGCTGGGCTCCCTGCCCGACGGCACGATCCACTGGGGACGGAAGGTCACCGGTGCCCGGGCGCTGGGCGACGGGCGCCATGAGGTGACGTTCGCCGACGGCTCGGCCATCACCACCGATCTCCTGATCGGCGCGGACGGCGCCTGGTCCCGGATCCGGCCGCTGGTCTCAGACGCCTGGCCCCTCTACACCGGCATCTCCTTCGTCGAGACCGACCTGTTCGACGCCGACACCCGCCACCCGCGCAGCGCCGAGGTCATCGGCGGCGGGTTCTTCATCGCCCTGGGGGACGAACGCGGTGTCCTCGCGCACCGGGAGAGCGACGGCAGTCTCCACGTCTACACGGCGCTCAAGGCCGACGAGGGCTGGTTGGACACGGTCGACTTCACCGACCACCCAGCCGCCAAGGCCGCGGTCCTCGCCCACTTCGAGGACTGGGACGAGGGCCTGCGCGGCCTGGTCGCCGACGCGGAGACGATCACCCCGCGCCGTATTCACGCCCTGCCCATGGGGCACCGCTGGGACCGTGTTGCGGGCGTGACGCTGCTCGGCGACGCCGCCCACGTGATGTCCCCCTTCGCCGGGGAGGGCGCCAACCTCGCCATGTTCGACGGCGCCGAACTCGCCCTGGCCATCGCCGCCCACCCCGGCGACACCGAGGCCGCCCTGGCCGCGTACGAGGAGGCCCTCTTCCCGCGCAGCGAGGCGACCGCCGCCGAGTCCGCCGCCAGCCTGGACACGATGTTCGGCGAACGGGGCCTGGAGCAGATGGTCGCGTTCTTCACCTCCGGCCCGCCGGCCCGGTAAGGCCCGCCCCGACGGCCGCCTCTCCCTCAAGTCACCGAACCCACCCTGCTCAGCCGATCCGGAGGAACCATGACGACGCCCCACCGGCGCACCATCCCGCTACGGCCCGGACTGGACCTCGAAGTGCGCGAGGCCGGCACGGGCAGCAGCCCGGTCCTCGTCCTGCACGGCGGCCCCGGCCCGTCCAGCATCGCGCCCCTGATCGACCACCTCGCATCGGACCACAGGGTGGTGGCGCCCACCCACCCGGGCTGGGGCGCCACCCTGCGGCCCGACGACCTGGACTCCGTGCCCGCACTCGCCGCTGCCTACCTGGACCTGCTCGGCCACCTCGGGCTGAACGACGTGACGGTGATCGGCACGTCCTTCGGCGGCTGGGTCGCCACCCAGACCGTCCTGGACGACCGCGAGGGCCGGATCTCCCAGCTCGTCCTCATGGACGCCATCGGCCCCGTCATACCCGGCCAGCAGATCACCGTGCCCGCCGGTCCACCCGCTCCGGCGCCACAGGGCGGACCGCCCGCACAGGCGATGACCGCCATGCGCGCCTACGCCGGGCCGGCCATGGCAGACACCGGCATACTGCCCCGCCTTTCCACCGTCACCTGCCCGGTCCTGGTGATCTGGGGCGCCGACGACGCAGTCGTCACCCCCGACTTCGGCCGTGCCTACGCCGCGGCGTTCCCCCACGCGCGATTCGAACTCATCCCCGGCGCAGGACACCTGCCCATCCGCGAGAAGCCTGAGACGGTCTTCACCCATCTCGACTCCTTCCTCACCCACCGAGCCCGGGCCACCGGCCACTGAACCCCTGCCGGCGGCCACCACGAACTCGCCCTGTTTACGGGTGGTACTTCTCGGCGATGGTCTGGGCGACGCCCAACGAGGAGTCCAAGGTGACGCGGACGGTGACGGCGCCGGTCTTCGCGGCCGTCTCCGCCTGGTCGGCGGTGCAGTTCGTGGTGCCGTAACCCTGGCTGTCCATGGTCACGGTGCTGCCGTCGCGGGAGCAGATCGCGGCCGCGCCGAGGACCTTGGTGGCGTTGTTGATCATGAACGCCTGATCGGCGCCGCCGTTGTCGGGCTTGACCGCCAGCTTGCCGGGCGCGAGGTAGCTCAGCTTGCCTACGAGCGTCCGCTGGTGGCCCGCATCGGACCCGCTGCTCCCACCGGAGGTCGAGGAGGAACCCTGACCGCTCGCCACGGGCGCGGTGGCGGTGGGCTTGCCGCTGGAGTGCGCGGAACTCGTGGCGACCGGCACGCTGGTGGCGGAGGGGGTGTCCGAGGAGGTCGCGTCTTCGGGGCCGCACGCTGTCAGCGCTAACCCCGCGACGACGAGCACCGCAGCCGACAGTCCCCAACGAGCAGTCTTGATAAGCATGTTGTCCCTCTTTCACTTTCGACGCTGTCCCACCGCAGTGGTGGCGGTGCGGGCGGCCCCGCCCCTTCCCGAGGCGGCCTCCCCGCTGACACGGTGATCCTCACACGGGCCGTCCGCACACGTCAGCGCCTGTTACAGGCCCGTGGCGCAACCCCGCACACGTCATGACAATCAATACAAGAGCATCGCCGCTGAGCCGACCCACCCCGGCCCGGCAGTCCCAGGGCAGTCCCAGAGCAGTCTCGCGCATCGCCACGGCCCGTAGGCTTCCACCTTCGCCGGCACGGCTGACCGTCGTCCGCGCCGGCAGCCGGTCCGGCGGCTTGCCTGTGGCCAAGGCGGTGTGCAGCTCACGGTGGCCCGTCGGCGCCGACCGCATCGCAGGCCGGCCACCGGCAGCGGGCCGTCAGAGAGTCTTCGCGCAGAGGTCGTTCAGCACGACATGCGGCTGCTCGTCGCCGACGCGCTGGGTGGCGTCACCGGTGACGCCACCCAGCGCCGTTCGACACCGTGCTGCTCATCGGCCCGCACCTCTGACGCCGCTCCAGTTCCCGGCCCGCGGCCCGCCCGTTGACCCAGCGGCGCAGATCCCGCGCGTGCGGAGCAGACGCCGAGCCACTCACGGGCGCACGCAGCCCGATCGGGTCGTCTCCGCGTGCGGGGCCTGCCGGACCTCGGCCTTCCGACGGGTCACCAGGCGCAGGACAGCTCCTCGGCAAGGGCGGGTGCTACCACTTGGCCCAGGGAAGGTTCCAGCCGCCGAGGCCGTTGTCGGGGGCGACGGTCTTCTCCTTGGTGTTCACGACCGTGACGACGTCGCCGATCAGCGAGCTGTTGAAGAACGACCCCGCGGGGGAGGTGTCGCGGCCGCCCTCCACGTCCTTGAGCGCGACGCAGCCGTGGCTGGTGTTGGCCTTGCCGAACGGGTCTCCCTTGTACCAGTAGTTCCCGTGGAGGTAGGTGCCGCTCCTCGTCAGCCGCATCGCGTGGGGGACGTCAGGGATGTTGTACTCATTGCCCAGGCCGACGGTCTGGGAGTTCATGTGGGTGACGTTCTCCTTGGACATGATGACCATGGTTCCGCCCCAGGAGGGGTGCTGGTCGTCGCCGAGGGTGGCCGGCACGGTGGTGGACTTGCCGTCCCGCACGATCGTGATCTGGTGTGTGGCGGCGTCCGCGGTGGTGACCTGGGAGCGGCCGATGGTGAACGGTTCGTCCTTGTCGACGTCGCCCCAGACGCCGGGGGCGACTTCGACGTTCTTCAGCCGGTAGTGGATGGTGACCTTGGTGTCCGGCTTCCAGTAGTCCGCCGGGCGGAAGTCGATCCGGTCGTCGCCGAACCAGTGGCCCTTCACCTCGGTGCCGTTGTCCGTCTCGAAGGTGATGGCCTTGGCGACGGCGTCCTTGTTCACGATCTTGCTGCTGAAGTCCACCTTGACGATCATGCCCACGCCGTAGGTCTGGCCGTCGGCGATGTTGTCGTTGGTCGACACCTGCTTGCCGGGTGAGACGGTGGTGAAGGCGCTGGTGACCGCGGAGACCAGACCGTCGGTGTCCTTCGCCTGGGCGTTCACCGTGTACGCCGTGCCGGGGGCGAGCGCGGTGGCGGGCTTCCAGCCGGTGCCGTCCGGGGTGATCGAGCCCTGGACGGGCTTGCCGTCCTTGTCGGTCACGTCGACGGCGGTGAGTTTGCCGTGGGAGACGGACACCTGGAGCGCGGTCGGTGCGACTGCCTGGGCCCCGTCCTTCGGCTGCACGTCCAGCACCGCGGTCGACGTCCTCGGCGTCGCTGCGGCGGCCGCCCCGCCGGGCGCGCCGGTGGTGGTGGCGGTGGTGGTGGCATCAGCGACCTTGTCCTGGCTGTCGCCGCAAGCCGCGGACATCAGCAGGACCCCGCCCATCGCCAGTGCCGCCGCGCCGCGGTGGAAACGCTCGTTGGTGCGTATCGCGGCCAGGGCCGTCCGAACAGTGCTCACAGTTGCTCCCTCTCGGTGTTCGCCGTCAGCTTGTGTGCCGGTTCGTCCCAGCGGCAACGGTGGGCCGGCGATCAGGGATGCTGGGACGCCTTTACCCTGTTTGAGCTGGGAAGACGTAACCTTCCTGGGACGCGCCAACAGGGCGCTGGGAGGGCGCGGCCGGTGCAGCCGGTCCCCTTGAGGGGAACCGTGGGGCGGTCTGCCGCGTGCTTGTCTGCCGGAGGTCACGTCGGCCCGCGTCCCGGTGATCCGGCTGTCGGTGACGGCCGGAGCCGGGGGTGCGATGACGGGGGCACGAGCGGGGGAGAGGATCAGTGCCAAAGGGGATCGGGGAGTCGATGGGAGCGGACGAGGTTGCGCGGTTGCTCCAGGAGCTGAAGAGCCGGTCGGGGCTCAGTTACGGTGCGCTGGCGAAGCGGCTGCACGTGAGCACGTCGGCCCTGCACCGCTACTGCAACGGCGAAGTGATGCCGGTTGAGTTCGCCCCACTGGAGCGCCTCGCGCGGCTGTGCCGGGCGACATCGGAGGAACGCACCGAGCTCTACCGGTTGTGGGTCACCGCCCACGCGGCGCGGGGGAACCGGCAAGCGTCCGCCCCTGCCCCCGCGGCACCGGAGCCCTCTGTGGCACCGGAGCCCTCTGCGGCACTGGAGCTCCTCACGGAACCGGAACCTGAACCGGAACCGGAAGTTGAAGCGGTAGCCGAACCGGAAGCGCGGCCGACTGGGGGAGGCGTCGCGGCGGACGGGACGGCCGCCCCCGCGCGTACCTCCGCCGTGCCAACGCGGCGGCGCGTGCGCCAGGGTGTACTCGCCGCTGTCGCGACTGCCGCGGTGCTCGCCGCCATCGGGGCTGTGGCCACAGGTGTCAAGACTTATCAGGGCGGTGACCCCGAGTCCGTTCCCGCCACGGCGGCGGACGCCGGGCCGTCGGCCGGCTCCCCGGGCCCGCTCCCGGCCCCCGGCGCCACGCCGGTCGCCGCCGGCGCGAGCCAGTCGGGGCCCGCCGACGCTGCCGACCGGGGCGCGAGTGCCCCGATCGCCGTCGCGGTCCGTCGGCCCGGCCGGGAGGACGGGTGTGAGCAATACCTGGTCGACCGCCCGCCATCGCAGGTACCCCGGCCGCCCGCGCTGGTGGACGTCCCCGCCTGGGTCTCCCAGGTCGGCGCGGTCGCCGGCCACTACCAGTCGATCGAGTTCGCCGTGCAGGGCACCGGCAGCGAGACCGTGGTGCTGACCGCCCTCAACGTCCGCGTCGTGCGGAGCGCGGCCCCGCTGGCCTGGAACGCCTACTCCATGGGCGAGGGCTGCGGCGGCGGAGTCGACCTCCACTCCTACGACCTCGACCTGGACGCGGCCCGCCCCCGACTGGTCGTGAGCGAGGGCAGTACCGGCCTGCCGGTCAAGGTGAGCGAGCGGGACCCGGAGGTCATCGAGGTCAGCGCCGAGACCACCTTCCACGACGTCAGCTGGTACCTGGAACTGGAGTGGTCCAGCGGCGACCGCAAGGGCACCCTGACTGTCGGCCCCGGTGCCGGCGTGCCGTTCCGCACCAGCGCGGTCAAGGGCCGGCCGCTGTACAGGTTCCCGAACGGTGGGAATGCCTGGGAGCCGAGCCCCTTCCAGGAGTGAGCTTGTTCCTTTTGGTCCGGCTTGATCGTCGGCGTGCGGGGAGGAGGCGTTCAGCTCGATGTGGACGTTCTACGCGCTCGGCTGTTCCCCCCGCGAGCGGGGGCTCTCGTACGGGGTCTCGTTCGACGTCTCGCCCGACGTCTCGTTCAGGGTCCCCCACCCGCGCCCGCCGCCTTGGCATTTCCGCAGGCCAGGCCCAGGATTCGGCAGAACTCAGCGGGCCGACTTACCTTCTGAGCGCCTGGTCTTGGTGGTGATGGGTGGTGGGCGGGTTGGGCGCGGTCGGTCCAAGGCGGGGCCGCTCACCGGCGCTCGGCCTTCCCCTTCGCGTCCGCCTGGCGGCGGCCGCCGCGATCGGTTCGGGCCGGGCGGCCCGGCCGTCGACGGGCCCGGGGTCGGTTTCGTCTCTGGTTTCGTTTCCAAGTACCCCCACCTCGCCGCTCCCGCACATCACCGCAGGTCAGGCCCGGCAAGGTCGGCCCGACCGACTCCGACTTACTCCTGGGAGCCCCCGACCGACCGACGAAGGAGGAGAGGGCGGCGGGCGGGCGGCGGCCCCGGGGTCCGGGGGCGCTGCGCGGGGCTGTTCCCTCCGGTCCGCGACTCGGTGCAGCAGCACCGCCCCCGCGTGCCCGACCAACCCCTTCCCGTCGGCGGCCACAGACAACGGCCGGTCCCACCCGGTACGCTCACTCGCCGAAAAGGTGCCCCTGTTCCTGCAGGGGATACGAACTCGACGCTCGCATACTTGCAGGCCAGAGGCACCTTTTCTCAACTCGGCATCAGATCAGCCTGCTCGGCTGAATATCCGAGGTTGACTCTCTGCGGCTCGTTTCAGGTGTACTGGCTGGACCTGCGGGTTACGCGTAGTAGTGCCAGTCCGTGCAGGACTTACCGTTGTCCGTCCAGGTAACGCAGAGCCTGGCGGAGGCTACCTTCCAGGGGAGGTCGGTCGACCGGGACTCTTCCAGTCGGACGGTGTGTGCGCCTTCCAAGCCATTCGTGTACCGGAATTCCATTTGCGCGTAGGAAAAGCCCTGCCCACCTGCGTCGTGGGCGTATGCCCAGACCCAGCTGGCGGCCCCGTCGCCGGGAGTGTTGTCGATTGCACCTTCAGATCCACCCAAGTAGAAGGTGTCCTGAGCCGCCGAGGCGCTACCTGCTCCGGCAAAGGTCATCAGGGCAGCCAACGCGGATGCTGCCGTCGCCGTAGCTAAAGTACGCCGCACAAACATGAACACTCCAGCGAGGTGTTGATTATGTTGGCGATTAAGAACCTTAAGATTTTCTTACGCCGAGAAACAGTATGAATTGCGCCAGGTAATGACTGTTTACGGCCGTCGATGACCTCGGGCTCGATTCGCCCGCGGGCCGGTCGGTTCCGCGCTCCTGCCCATGCGGGTCCTGCCCGCCGAGAGCACGGTCCGACGAGTTCGGTCGGGTCGAGCGCATCGGCAACGCGGTGCACCGGCCGGCCGCACCGTGGACTCCGGCGGTGCACGGCCTGCTCCGTCATCTGGAGGCCGTGGGCTACGAATACGCGCCCCGCGTGCTCGGCTTCGACGATCAGGGCCGTGAGGTACTGACCTGGATCGGCGGCGAATCCGGTCCAGACGGTTGGGCCAAGGTCGTCGACGACCAGGGTCTGATCACATTCGCCCGCCTCCTGCGCGACCACCACGACGCCGTGGCCGGGTACCGTCCTCCGGACGCCACGCTCTGGTCCACCACCACCGCCGGGCCCGTCGGCGACGAAGTGATCTGTCACGGCGACTTCGGCCCCTGGAACACCGTGTGGCGTGGCGCCCTGGCAGTGGGAATCATCGACTGGGATCACGCGCGTCCGGCGCCACGGTTGCACGATGTCGCGTACGCACTCCAACACGCGGTGCCGTTCCGCGACGATGCCATGTGCCTGCGGTGGCTGCGCTACCCGCCGCCACCCGACCGCCGCCACCGACTTGAGGTGTTCGCCGCTGCCTACGGCCTCACCGACACGGCCGGCCCTGTCGATGCCGTGCTGACCGTTCAGGAGCAGGGCATCGATGCCGACCGCCGCCTGGCCGAACAGGGCCAGGAGAGCGAGCGCCTCAGGGGCAGGAGGCCCGCTCGCGAAACCGCGGTCCGGCACCAGCCCGCTGTCGGGCGTCGACGCCCTCCTCGGCGGTGACCCGCGAGTACTTCCGTCCGCTCTGGGACGCCGCGGACACAGCCGCCAGTCAGATCCAGCCGCCCGCCGCGCCCCCTGCGGCCAGGAACAGGTCCTCGAGGCGCAGCGAACCGCGGTCCTGGCCAACCGCCTCGACAGCCACCTCCTTCACCCGGCGGCGGAGGACGACCGGCAGTAGCCCGTCAGACCCGACCGCGGTTTCGGCGGGGTGCCAGGAGGTGGGCAGGTCACGTTCTTCCGGGACCCGGGCGCCATCAGCGGCCCTCGAACCGGCGCAGCCCGACCCGCCGGGACAGCCAGACCAGTAGCTCGAAGAGCCCCAGAACCACCGGTAGGGCCCACGCGGCGATGTCGATCCCGCTGTAGTCCGTCTCGGTCAGTTCCGGCGCCGTCCAGCCGTGCGGGTCGATGAGCACGTCCTCCGTCCGCCCGACTTCCACCGGCCCGTCGCAGGAGTCGTTGCCCAGCTCGGCGTGTTTGAGCGGCTTGCCGTCCACCCGCTCCAGCAGGCAGGTGTACTCCGGCCCGTGCTTGCCCTGGTACCTCTTGACCGAGGTGACCCGCACCTCCACCCGCTGCCCTTGGTGCGCCATCACCTCTGCCTGCAGCAACGGCCCCGGCACGGACAGCGCGGCGATTCCCAGGAACACCCCGCCGACGATCAACCACCCGTTCGGCGCGGCGGTGATCATGAGCAGGAGAGTCGCGATCAGCGCGAAGGTCCCGAGCACCAGCCCGAGCCCGCTCCAGTCCGGATTGGCAGCCAGCAACGACAGCCCGACGATCACCGGTGGACCGAAGAACGCGATTGTGGTGAGGCGGCGGACCTGCCGGGACGAGGTGACGGCGGCTATTCGAGGCACGGTTCAGTGTGACGAACGGGGGCGTCAGGCAGAAGAGCGGGGCCCGTCGTGACAGTCGTCGATCTTCGGCGACGTAGGCCTGCAGGTCGTCGCGAACCTCGTCCGCGTCCCGGCGGCTGCGGGACGGCAGATGCTGCAGGCCGTCGGGTGCGGCGTGACCGGCGTATTCGGCCGGCTGCCAGCCGTTCTTGCGGCCTACCGGGCCGATGAGTCCGCGGACGTAGTCCCGCATCCGGCGCCGCGGCTCCACGTGGGAGGAGCGGCCGCCGATACGCAGGAGTAGATCACCAAGTTCTTTTTCCCGCAGGCTGGTTGGTGCATCGTCCACGAGGGATGACTGCCCGCAGCGTCGCCAGTACACGCGCAGGGGCCACCCGTTGGCGGGACGGGACGGCCAAGACCGCCCCACACCCGCCCCCATCCGGCTACGCACCCACTCCCAGGCCGTTGACCAGCGGAAATGGAGAAGTCCGGCTGGAGTGCCAGGGCGTGTCTTTCGGATCATGCCGCGCAGCTTTCAGAGCTGGTCGTAGATGGTGGCGAGGTGGCGCAGGACGTCGGTCGTTGCTTCCAGGGCTTGGGTGTCGTGGTGTGCGAGGGCGGTGTCCAGCGCCTGCGTGAGGTTGGCCTGGCGCTCGGTGTTGCGCTGGCGGCCGGTATCGGTGAGGGCGACGAGCACCGATCGCTTGTCGCCCTCGGGGCGTTCGCGGGTGACGTAGCCGGCGGTGGCGAGGCCGTTGACCAGCTGGGTGGTGGCGGCGCCGGTGGTCTCCGTGGCGGCCGCGAGTTGGCCGATCGGGAGCGGGCCGGTCTCGGCGAGTACGCGCAGGGCGCGGGCGTGGGTGAGGGAGAGCGCGCCGGGGGTGCGGGTGGCGCGCCCGCGCAGGCGGGAGTCGGCGGCGCTGAGGCTGTAGGCGGCGCGGGCGAGCTGGTCGAGGGCCTGGTCGCGGGCGGGGGTGGGCTGCTGCTTCGTCATGGGCGGTCTCCTCGGGGCGCTGGATGGTGCCGGGTTGACAAGAATTCTAGCCTAAGTACTTAATAGTTAAGTACTTAGGCACTGCGGACGGCGCAGCGGCCGTACCAGCAGTACCCCTTCCAGCCCTTCCAGAGAGGACACCTGTCATGACTGTTCGTTCCACCGGCCAGAACTGGGCCCTGGACATCGCCCTCGCCCAGGGCGGCTTCGACGCCCTGCACCCGCAGGCGAAGGGCACCCTCGAGCAGCTCGGCCACGACCACACGGACTTCGACAAGGTCTTCGACCTGGTGCAGAGCGGCGTGATGCTGCCCAAGGCGTGGGCCACCGTCGCCGGCCAGGCCGAGGAGCGCGCCGCCCACCACGAGGCGAACGGCTACGGCCAGACCGCCGCCGACCTCTACGTGCGGGCCGCCGTGATGTGGGGTCGCGCCCAGTACTCGATCTTCGACGCGGCCGACCCGCGCAAGCTGGCCTTCCGCGAGCACGCCAACCACTGCGTCGAGCGCCTCGGCGCGCTGCGCGAGGGCCGGGTGCGCCGGGTCGTCCTGGACTTCGAGGGCAAGCAGATCTTCGGCCTGCTCCACCTGCCCGCCGGCGAGGTGGAGGGCGCTCCCGCGGTGATCCTGGGCCCGGGGATGGACATGATCAAGGAGGACTACATCTACGCGGCCGAGCGCTACTACACCTCGCGCGGCATCGTGGCGCTGTCCATCGAGGGCCCGGGCCAGGGTGAGAGCCGGGCCGGCGGGCTGACCGTCGACCTGACCAACTACGAGCGCGCGATCGGCCGTTACATCGACCACCTGGCCTCGCTGCCCGAGGTCGACCCGAACCGGATCGGCATGTTCGGCATCTCGATGAGCGGCTACTGGGGCTCCCGCGCCGCCGCCACCGACCCCCGTCTGCGCGCTCTGGCCGCCTTCGAGGCCGTCACCGGCGACTTCACCACCATCTTCGAGCGGGCCCAGCCCACCTTCAAGAACAACTACATGTTCATGGCCGGCTACACCGACGAGGAGGCCTTCGACACCGAGCTCGTCGCCCAGATGCCGCTCGGCGACCTGGTCGGGCAGATCACCTGTCCGGTCCTCTACGGCATCGGCGAGTTCGACGAACTCACCGTCCTGGAGCAGGCCCTGGCCAACTACGAGCTGGTCCGCGCCCCCAAGGAGATGCGCGTCTACGAGAACGAGTTCCACCCCCTGGGCGGCGCCGCCGCCGAGGTCTTCCGGTTCGGCGCCGAGTGGGTCGAGCGAGCCCTGAACGGCGAGTTCGCCGAGCCCGGCCGCGACGTGCGCCACTACGTCCACGCCGACGGCCGCACCACCGACGGCACCGCCAACCCGACCTGGTGGCTCGGCACCACCCCCGCCCAGATCACCGAAGCCCGCCGCGCCTGACGCACCGTCCGAACGCCGACCCGCACCCCGCTCGGGGGTGGCGCCGCACTCGACGCCACCCCCGGGCAGCGCGCTGCCCAGGACGCCCAAGGCGCAACGGGCCGACCAGATGAAGATGCCTGCGATGTGGAGTCCGGCCCGGTAGACGCTGGCGGTCCTCTTGTAGCGGGTAGCCAGCCCACGCCAGCTCTTCAAGCGGTTGATGCAGCGTTCAACGGTGTTGCGCAGCTTGTGGGCGTCGCGGTCGAAGGCAGGTGGTCGACCGCCGGTACGGCGTTTGCGTTTGCGGTTGACGATCTGGTCGGCCGGCTGTGGGATCACCGCACGGATCCCGCGTCTGCGCAGGTGCTGTCGAATGGCCTTCGACGAATGGGCCCGGTCCGTCGGAACCACGAGGGGGCGCCTGCGCGGACGGCCGATCGTCCCAGGCACGCGCAAGGCGGCCATGACGTCCTCGAACGCGGGCGCGTCGCCTGCCTGGCCGGGGGCCAGGTGGAAGCACAGCGGGCGGCAACGGCCGTCGGTGGCGAGGTGGACCTTCGTGGTCGAGGACCGCCCCGGACCGGCGCAGGTGTCCGGGGGAATGTTCCGCGCCGTCGCGGGCAGGCGATCGGCTGGCACGGCCCAGGGGAGGCCGGGGGTCGGCTCGATGGCGAGGGGGCGGGTGTCGGCTTGCTGGGTCAGTCACATGCGATCGGCGGGGCGCTGCTCTTCACGGCGACCGCGCCGGTCCTTCCGGAGGCGCTGTTCGGCACCGGGATGCGGCCGAGCGAGGTGCTGATCGGCACCCTGCTGTGCGCCGGAGCTGCGCTGCTGCC
The DNA here is from genome assembly GCF_014596465.1 of Streptomyces sp. CBMA123. Classification (GTDB taxonomy): domain Bacteria; phylum Actinomycetota; class Actinomycetes; order Streptomycetales; family Streptomycetaceae; genus Kitasatospora. Next base: position 72,283 of record NZ_MECK01000445.1, read on the forward strand.
GGACCTCGACCACCACGACGCGACGCCCGCGCACCTGCTGGGTCCGCTGTCGAGGGGGCTGTGCCGGCTGATCGGCAGGCTGTCCGGGGGCCACCGGCACGCGACGCACTCGCTGCTGTTCGTGGCGCTCACCGGGTGGGGCACCTGGATGGGCGTCACCCGCGTCGGCAGCGGCTTCACCGTCGGTCTCGCCTTCGTGCTGTTCGCGCTCGCGGCGCGCGCCCTGCACCTGCATCCGCCGGGCCGCGGGCTGACGGCCTGGGTGACCTCCGTCGGCCTGGCCGGGGTCGGGGCCGCGACGGTGGCCGTCTGGTTCACCGGCTTCGCCGACTGGCTGCCCTACACGGTCTGCCTGGGGACCTTGAGCCACCTGATCGGCGACTGCCTCACCCGTAGGGGCGCCCCCCTGCTCTGGCCCTACCCCGGGCGCTTCGAGCTGGTGCTGATCCGGCGCACCGGGGGGAAGCTGGAGACCAGGTTCGTCGTCCCGGTGATGACGGTCGCCACCTTCGCGGTGCTGTGGTTCTCGGTCTTCTCCCCGCTCCTGGCCGCGAGTTGAGCACCGCCGTGCGGTCCGCGGGTGAGTCGACCAGGTGAGCCGGCCCACGTGGTCCGACCACGTGCCCGACCCACCCGACCCGGATGATTGACCGGGCGTTTCGGGGACAGACGGCTGCTGTGACGAGATTCCTCCCGGTTGTCCTGACAGTCTGTGCAGCGGTCGGCGCCACGGTGGCCGCCCTGGTCGTCTCGCCGTGGTGGTGGTGTGCGGCGGCCGTCCTCCTCCCGTTGTCGGCACTGGCCCTGGCGGACCTGCTGCAGACCCGGCACTCCGTGCTGCGGAACTTCCCGCTCATCGGCCATCTGCGGTTCGTGCTGGAGGGCATCCGGCCGGAGGTGCAGCAGTACTTCGTCGAACGCAACGTGGACGGCAGCCCGTTCGACCGTGACACCCGCAGCATCGTCTACCAGCGGGCCAAGGGGACGGACGCGGACGAGCCCTTCGGCACGGAGCTGGACCTGTACGGCACCGGACGCGAGTTCCTGGTGCCGTCGATGGCCCCGGTCGCCGTGCCGGACCGGACGCCCCGGGTGCCGGTCGGCGGTCCCGACTGCACCCGGCCGTACCCGATGGCGCTGCTCAACGTGTCCGCGATGAGCTACGGCTCGCTGTCCGCCAACGCGCTGCTGGCCCTCAACACCGGTGCGGCGCTCGGAGGTTTCGCCCACGACACCGGCGAGGGAGGGCTGTCCGAGTACCACCTGCGGCCCGGCGGAGACCTGATCTGGGAGATCGGCACCGGCTACTTCGGCTGCCGCACCGAGGACGGGGACTTCGACCCCGGCGCGTTCGCCGAGAAGGCGGCGCACCCGCACGTCAAGTGCGTGTCGCTGAAGCTCAGCCAGGGTGCCAAGCCGGGCATCGGCGGCGTGCTGCCCGGGTCCAAGGTCGACGCCCGGATCGCGCGGGTGCGCGGGGTCCCGGAGGGGAGGACGGTGGTCTCCCCGCCCTACCACCGGGTGTTCTCCACCCCACGCGAACTGGTCCGCTTCATCGGCCGGATGCGCGAACTGGCGGACGGCAAGCCGACCGGCTTCAAGCTCTGCGTCGGTTCGCGCCACCAGTTCCTCGCCGTCTGCAAGGCGATGCTGGAGGAGGGCGTGACACCGGACTTCATCGTCGTGGACGGCGCGGAGGGCGGGACCGGAGCCGCCCCGCTCGAATTCGCCGACCACGTCGGCATGCCGCTCACCGAAGGACTGATGACGGTCCACAACGCACTGGTCGGCACCGGGCTGCGGGACCGGATCCGGATCGGCGCCAGCGGCAAGGTGGCCACCGGGAGCGACCTGGTGAAGCGGCTGATCCAGGGAGCGGACTACACCAACGCGGCCCGGGCCATGATGTTCGCCGTCGGCTGCATCCAGGCCCAGCGCTGCCACACCAACACCTGCCCGGTCGGCGTGGCCACCCAGGACCCGCGCCGCGCCCGTGCCCTGCACGTGGGCGACAAGTCCCAGCGGGTGCGGCGCTACCAGGAGGCCACCGTCCGGAGCGCCCTGCAGATCATGGCCGCCATGGGCGTCGCCCACCCGTCCCAGCTGCGCCCGCACATGCTCCAGCGGCGCCTCGACCCGGAGACCATCCGTTCCTACGCGGACACCCATCACTGGCTGGAACCGGGGCAGTTGCTCCAGGAACCGCCCGCCGGCTGGGCGCGCGACTGGGACGCCGCGCGCCCCGACCGGTTCACCGTCTGACACCCCCGAAAGGAACTCCCGTGGCACGTACCGTCGCCCGCGTGATCGTCGACGCCCTGCAGGAGCTGGGTGTGCGCCATGTGTTCGGCGTCGTCGGCGACGCCCTGAACCCGCTCACCGACGCCATCCGCACCACCGAAGGCCTGGACTGGGTCGGCTGCCGGCACGAGGAGGCCGCGGCGTTCGCGGCCGGCGCCCAGTCCCAGCTGTCCGGCACCCTGGGCGTGTGCATGGGGACCGTCGGCCCCGGCTCCGTCCACCTGCTCAACGGACTGTACGACGCGGCCAAGAGCCGGACCCCGGTGCTCGCCATCGCGGGCCAGGTCCCGCGCTCGGAGCTGGGCAGCGACTACTTCCAGGAGGTCGACAACGACCTGCTGTTCCGGGACGTCGCGGTCTTCCGGGCCACCGTGACCTCGCCGGACCAGCTGCCCAGGATGCTGGAGACCGCCGTCCGGAGCGCGGTCAGCGAGCGCGGTGTCGCCGTCCTCACCGTCCCCGGGGACCTCGGCGACCGCGAGCTGACGGACGACCGCCCCGCCCGCTTCCCGCGCCCGCGACCCGTCACCCGAGCCGATGACGCGGGCATCCGCGAGGCCGCCGACCTCGTCAACGCCGCGGAGCGGGTCACCCTCCTGGTCGGCCGGGGCGCCCGGGACGCCCGCGAGGAGGTGCTGGAACTCGCCGGGCGACTGTCCGCCCCGATGGTCCTCACCCTGAAGGCCAAGGAGGGCTTCGAGGGGGAGAACCCGTACCAGGTCGGCCAGACCGGCCTCATCGGCAATCCCGCCGCTGCCCAGGCGCTCGACGCCTGCGACACCCTGATCATGCTCGGTACCGACTTCCCCTACCGCGACTGGTACCCCGCCGACTGCAAGGTCGTCCAGATCGACCTCCTGGAACGCAACCTCGGCCGCCGCACCCCGGTCGACGTGGGACTGGCCGGCGACACCGGCGCCACCCTCCGCGCACTCCTGCCCCTCCTGCGGCCCGCCGGCGGCGACGCCCACCTCAAGGAGGCCCGCGAACGCTTCGAGCAGTGGACCGAAGGGCAGCGGCAGCTCGCGGACCCCCGGCACGACCACCGACTGCTCGGGCGGCTTCGCAGCGCGCTGGACAACCGCGACCACGACGTCCGCCCGGAGGCCCTGGCCGCCGCGGTCGACGCCTGCGCGAGCGACGACGCGATCTTCACCTCCGACACCGGCATGGCGACGGTCTGGCTGTCCCGGTTCGTGACCATGCACGGCCGCCGGCGCTTGCTCGGGTCCTACAACCTGGGTTCGATGGCCAACGCCATGCCCCAGGCCATCGGCGCCCAGTTCTGGGCCCCCGACCGGCAGGTCGTGGCCTTCTGCGGCGACGGGGGGCTGAGCATGCTCCTCGGCGACCTGATGACGATCAGGACCCACCGGCTGCCGGTCAAGCTCGTGGTGTTCGACAACCGACGCCTCGGCATGGTGAAGCTCGAACAGGAACAGGCCGGACTACCGGAGTTCGGCACCGAGCTGGACAACCCGGACTTCGCCGCCGTCGCCACCGCCCTCGGCCTGACCGGTATCCGGGTCACCCGCCCCTCGGAGCTGCTCGACGCGGTCCGCCAGGCCTTCGACACACCCGGACCGGTGCTCCTGGACGTCCTGACCAACCCGCAGGAACTCGCCGTTCCGGGCAAGCCGACCGTCGAGCAGGGCTGGGGCTTCGCGATCGCCAAGGTCAAGGAGACGCTCCGCAGCCACGACGGCTGACCGGAGGGGCAGGACCGGGGAGCGCCCCGTACCCGGAAGGATCAGTACGAGGGCCTTGGGCGTGATCCGAAAGACATGCCCAAGGCCCCGGGCCATGTCGATCCCGATCCAGCAGCGGACACCCGCGGATCCGCGCCGCTGGGACCGGCAGGGGGACACCCCCTGACCCGCGCCTGCGGACCAATCCCGCAGGCCCCGCAAAGCCGTCGCGCACACACCCGGTCCCCGACGGGCAGGCTTGCCCAGTACCCGTCGGCCCACACCGCATGGGCGGCCTGACGCTCGGCCTCCTCCAGGCGGCCGGCCTCGGCCGGCTGCTCCTCGCTCAGCCCCTGCCGGGCTGCCTTCGGATCGCCGCCCCAGGTCGGCAGGGTGGCCAGCAAGGCGCGGCGTTCGGCCCGCATGGTCACCAGCTCCTGCTGCGCGTTCCTGAGTTCACTGGGTACTCGAAGGTCGTCTGCTGCTTCTGAACTTGATCGGGTGATGTCGGTGCTGTTCGCCTGACAGGCGACAGGCGATCCCTTCGACTGAACCCCATCCGGTCCCAGCACCCGCCAATGCCGGCACCAACGTTCAACAGACTGATCGCTCACTCGCAACGCGGCAGCGATCTCTCTGTCCTTCTCCTCGTCCGTGAAGCGAACGACGGCCTACAGCCGGATCCGCTCCCGCGCGGCCGTCAAGGCCCCGGCCTCGGACCCGGGCCGGGGCGCGCCCGCCGTCCTCGTCGAGGGCCTGCTCATCGACAGTCGGGGGCGGTTGCTGCGTCCTGGCCCCGTGCCGTGCTGCGCGCCGGCCTGGAGGGCCGGGCATCGCTCCGGAGGCGGCCGGCACCAGGTCGTGGCAGGCCGCGGCACCCCAGGCAGGTGCCGGCCATGCCCGGGGGCGTGGCCGGCACCGATGAGCCGGGCTGGAGCGAATTCACGTCACGGAAAAATTCGACGGCGACCCAAGTGATGGGGCGTGTGGCGATGCGGCCGGGAGAATTCCGCGCGGGGCCCGCTCTGCCGGTTCTTCAGAGGATCCGGATGGAGTTAACCTTCGGCGGGTGGTTCGGGTACGAGATGTCGGTCCAGCGGTTGACCCTCACCGAGTCGCCGTTGTCGTCGGAGTAGACCAGGTCGTTGTTTCCCGTGGAGATCCGGTCGACCCACCACCCGCCGAAGCCGATCGACCCGCCGTTCGCGTAACAGTCGACGCTGTCACGGCCGTCGAGGTGCGACCAGATCTTGAGGAAGTCATTGCGGCTTCCGTCACACGGGATGTGGTCGATGGCGAAGGCGCTGCCGGACGGCACGGCCACGGTGAGCGTGGCCGCCGCGGCGAAGGCCACGGCCATCGAACCCACGACCTTCTTCGCGTTCGAGAACATGGATCCTCCCTAGTCGGATGAAATTATGAATCGAATTCAGCTGTGCAACAATTTTCCGTTGCGTCGTGCCCGATCAGTATCCAGAGCATTTTTATGAGGGTCAATCGAACACGCCTTGACCCAACCTGCTCTAGGTCATTTTCATTCGGGACTTCCGCAAGGCGCGGGGTGCCCGACCGAAGGTCACCTGTCGGCCGTTCTGACATGGGGAGATCAGGGGACCGCCGAACGCGCCAGACCAGCGCTCGGGGGCACGCGGCCAGAACAGGGACTACACGAAGGCCATCTCGGCCACCAGGCAGCGGGCAGCCCAGTCTTCCCAGCGGCGCGAGGCCGGGTGCGCCGCCCGGACTGGCCCCGCCGCCGTCGCGGTGTCGCTTATGGGGGTTTCCCCTGGACCCAGGGCCTTGTCCAGGCGGGGCACCGCCCCCGCCGCGCGGGTACCCGGGATACCCGCACCGGCCCGGACTGGCATCGTGACGCCACGCCGCCGCCGGCCCTGCCTCGCTCCGCCCCCCGGGACGGGAAGTCCTGCGGGTACCTCGGTGACGGCCTCGCCGTTGGCTTTCCTGTGTAGTGGGCGCCCTGTACCCGGTCTTACGTTGCCGGGAGGGCTCCGACCCTCCGTGAGCCGGTGCGTGCAGCCTTCCACCGACCGGTGGTCACGGTTGGAGCGTGAGGGTGCAGTGGGTGATGGTTCCGCTGTTGCCGCCGCGGACGGTGCAGAGGTTGATGCCGCCGCCTCCGTCGAGGCTTCCTTCGTTGCCTCGGGTGGGGGCGCGGTCCCGTTCGAGCTGTCAGTTCCTTGGCCGCGCGTGACGGTGAGGGTGTCGTCGCCGTCGCCGCCCTGGAAGGGGCTTTTCCCTTTCTCGCCTCTGGCTGGTGCCGGCCGCTTGCTGGTCGGGGGTGGCGGTGGGGGCCGGAGAGAGGTGGTTGGAGAGGGTGCGGCGCGCGGGCCTGGAACGGGCTTGGCCGCTGTCCTGGCGGCCGGATATCCCGGAGAGGCAGCAGCCCCACGACCACCAGGAGACGCCCGTGAGCACCCGTCAGAGCCTCGCCGAGCCCGACGACAACGGCGACAGGCCGCCGCTGTCGAACCGGCCGGTCCGGCCCGGCCGGGGCGGACCGCCTACCGGCGCGGCGCCGCCAACCCCAACGGCTCGACCACTGCGCTGCGCGCCGACGTCCTCGGCGCGCTCGGCGTCCTCAAGGTCGCCACCGCCGACCAGCTCCAGCGCCTGCTGCGCCCCGGGGCGGCGTCGAACAAGGCGGTCCGGCAGGCGCTCGGCGACCTCGCGCTGGACGGCCTGGTCGCCTCCGACGGCAACACCTGGGACCGGCACAAGACCTGGCGGCTGGAGGGCACGGCCGGGCTGGAGGCGGCCGGGCAGGTGCTCAGCCTGCCCCGCTCCGACATGGGCTCCACGGCCCGGGGCACCGGGCGCTCCGGAGCCCAGCACGCGATGGCGGTCAACGAGACTGTGGTGGCGTTCGTGCGCGGCGGCACCGCGCCGGAGGCCCCGGGCGGGCGGCGCAAGGTGCGCCCGGACGGCGTGTGGCAGGCCCCGGAGATCGGAGTGCCGGTCCTCATGGTCGAAGTCGACCGTTCCACCGTGACACTGGCCGACGTCGCCGCGAAGTTCCCCCGCTACCGCGAGCTGTTCCGCACCAAGGTGAAGAGCACCGATCCGGCGCTGGCTGGCGAGGAGCCGGCCGACCGGATGGTCCACTGATGGCGCAGGGCCTGGCCCGGACCCCACACCCGGCCCGGGTACCCGCCGGTCGCCTTGGTCGTCACCGGTGCCGGACCGGTGACGTTGGTTCCGCCCTTCCTCGACCGCCTGTGACTATGCCGAGGCCCTCACAGAGGACTTGCCGTTGAACCTGCCGAGAGGTGACGTTCCCGGCTCAGCGCGCTGACGACCTACTCCTGGCCCAGGAATTCGCGCACGTCAGCGGCCAGGGTGGTCATTCCTTCACCGGATTCGACCACGTTCGTGACAGTGCACTTCCAGTCCTCGGGGAAGAAGCCTGACCTCAAGGTCCAGCTCAGATACACGTGACCACCCGAGCCGAAGGTCGCTGTCACAACCAGATGGTTGTTGACCCAGACCCGCTCGCCCTCCCAACCGCGGAAGTCGCGCGCAAGGTTATCGAAGAACTCGTCCAGTCTGTCCCAGACGGTCACAGCCACGGATTCGAGCCGTGCGCGGACACCGTCGGCAACAGCCTCCACGGCGAAGGAGGCCTCATACTCACCAGCCCGCGACCAGTCGAACAACCGGACGCAGGGCGCGAGTGTCCCCCGCCCACCGACGACAAGCTCGACCTGCCCCGGACCCACCTCGATCAGACTCACCCGCCGAAGGATACGGACACCGCCAAGTCGATGGCATCACCATTCTGGACGCCCGAGCCGCTGCTACTTCTCAACGAAAGTCCAGGCTGCCACCACGATCCGGTGCTGCCAGCGCCCAGCGACAATCGCTCTTCGTCTTCACCTACGCAGCCAGTCGGCATAGTCGCGGTCTCGGCATAGGTCGATCTATGCGGATACCGGCATCGCTGGACGAGTTCGGCTACCTCAACCTGGACCGCAAGGGCGCCAAGCTGCTGTTCCGGATCTTCACCGAACGCGAGGAGCGCAAGGCCACGGCCGTCGCGACGAACTCACCCTTCGCCGAGTGGGACAAAGCCTTCGGCGACGCCCGCCTCCGCGCGGCCGTCGCCGACCGGATCACGTTCCGCTGCACCCTGATCCAGACCGGCACCGAGTCCTACCGCTACCAGGCCACCCAGGAATCCTTCTTCCCAGCCTCGAACTGATGGACGGCGAAGTCCCGGTGACCTCCGTGAAGGCTTGGAGGGCCACTGAGGGGCCACTCGGATTTCCAGCTGACCACAGGGGCGGTGGCCGGCGCACCGCTCGAAGCGGCCGCCGTGGTTGTCCGCCCGGCGGCGTCGCACAGCAGCCCGCCTGGCATGCTGGCCGCATGGATGCTGACGCCCTGACTCCGGTTCACCTCGACAAGGTGATGGACGGGTTGGCGATGAATTCCGCCCTGCCAGCTTCTATGGTTCGGCGACTATTCGCGTGGCGGCGGGGCACGGGGAAGGTGGCGAAGCGTCCGGACCTTACCGAGGACATGATCGCCGAGATCATCGCGATCGACGACCACTGGCTCCTGCACAGCCTGGCGCTCAACAACCGGCTGCCGGACCAGTTCCGTATCCGACTGGCCACACATCGGGACGGGGCGGTGCGGGCCGCGCTCGTTGTCCACGCCGCGACCGCACCACGGGAGATGCTGGAACAGCTCATCGAGGATCCCGATCCACGGGTCCGTGAGTACCTGGCTCAGGGCCCCCACACGCCGCCCGATCTCCGGGCCCGCCTCGCCGCCGACTCCGACCCGGAGATCCGCGCCGCGCTGGCGAAGCACTGGCCGCAGGCCCCGGAAGCGGTCCGCCGGATTCTGCTGACCGATCCCGAGGCCAAGGTCCGCGCCGCGGCCTGTTCGACCTACTACGCGCGTCTGCCGCATCCGATACCGCCCTCGGACCTACTGCCGGCGCTGTTGGCGGACCCGGTGACTCGGGCGGGCGCGGTCATTCACGCCGTTCTCGACGCGGACACCCTCCAGCGGCTCGCCGCGGATCCGGACAGCGAGGTTCGCGCCGAGCTCGCTCGGCATCCTGACCTGCCGCCGCCGGCCCGCGAGGCCCTTGCGGTCGATCCGGCCTTGAGCGTCCGTGTGAAGGTCTTCGCCCGGCCGGACACGCCCGAGCACGTGCGGGCGCAGATTCACGCCTCGGTCCACGAGCTGTCGCGCTCGACGGCTGATCCGGACCCTGACGCGGACGACGAAACGGTCCTGCAGTGGTTCCAGAACGAGTTCGCGCCCACGGAACTGCGGATCCTGCGGCTGCCCTGGGTGACGGCCGATCCGCTGCCGCACATCGACTCGCCCTACGTCAGCTTCCGAGTCTCCGCGGCCGCCAGCAAGGCTCTTCCCGCCAACGCGGTGGCCCGACTGCTCGACGACGAGGAGGAGATGGTCCGCCTCACCATGGCCTACACCGCCCCGCACCTGGTCGATCCCGCGACCGCCGAGAATATCGAGCGCCGCTACCGCCGGCGGGACAAGTTCACGTTCTGGTGGGACAAGGAGGAGGTCCTGACGTTCCCGCCGGCAGCCTTGCGCTGCTTCGCCACCGACCCTGAGCCCCGGCTCCGCTCCTTCGCACCCCGCGATCCGGATCTGCCCTCGGAACTCGCCGAGAAGCTGGCCGCCGACCCCGAAGACCGAGTCCGCCGCGCGGTCGCGCCCCACCGCAACCTCCCGCTCCAATCCCTGCTGCGTCTCCTCGCTGACCCCTCGGAGCGCGTCGCAGAAGCCGCCGGCGCCTCACCGTTCCTTCCGGGCGAGCACATGGAGTGGCTGCTGAACCGGGCGGGTCTGTAGCCGCTACTCAGGAAGGGCTGGGCCCCACGGGTCCAGCCCTATTGGCATCCAGGGTGAGGCCCCGGCCGCGACTTGTCAGGGAGGCGACCCGGGCCCCGAATCACACGCTATCGACGCCACCACTCCGGCCCCCACGGACACTCCGCCCATGCCTCGGCAGGTCACACCCGATCAGTGGCTCCCGATCTCGCCGGAACGGCTCCCGAACTCGCCGAAGAACGCCCACCGAGGTCGAGTACATCACCGTCACGTGTGGCCTACGCGTGGCTCCCGTTCACATCGGAGCAGTGGCTCCCCTATGACCCGACAACATCACCCTTTTCCCAGGCCGCCGGGCCGGACCGGGACAACCCGGCGGGGCTGCGCAAGCCGGGACGGCCGCTAGCGGGGCCGAGACGGGCCGCACCCGCCCGGACCGGGTGAACCGTGGATCGGCCACCACACATCACGGCAGGCTTGGCCTGGTATCGAGGGCACTGAGCCTGCAACGGATTGACCATCCCATTCCCCTCGCGCTCCTGAACACGGCCGCCGCCATGGCGCTCCGGCGGACACCTGATGTCCTACCCCCTGGGCTGCTGACCCCGCGCTCTTTCACGGGTGTGACCTGGTGGCGGGTGGGTGGGTATTTTGGGTGTTTTGGGAGGTTTGGGTGCTGTTGGTTGGACCAATTGTCGCGGGGTGTCGGGGTGGCGCCGGGGTGTTCCGGTGGTGTGTGGCGGGGGCCGTTTCGGTTGCTGTACGTGCTTGCCGTGGGTATGTCATGAACGGGGGTTAGGGGTGTCGGGGGTGGTGAATTACCGGATGTTTCCCAGGGGTTCTCCGGCGTGTTTCCGTGGTCGTTTTCCGACTGGTTTTCCGGGCTCTTTTAGGGGTGTGGTCTTCCCGGCTTATCGGCGGGTTTTTCCGGGGGGTGGGGTCGGTGCGCGTCACGGGCAATGGGGTGTGACGCGCACCGGGTGGTGATCTTGTCAGGCCGCGTGTCGGCGGCTTGTCCGGGGGCGGCTGTTCGGCGTTCTGCTCGCCGCCGGCCCCGGCCGGCCTGGGCGAGGCCTCGTCCGCCCGCAGCCACGACGGGTGTGCGAGGTCCCACCAGCCGTTACACGCCTTCTGACGGCGCCGCACAACGCGATCCTGGCCGAGCGGCCCAGGCCAGTGCCGGCGTTCGGTGACTTGCGGCGACAGCCCGCGAATCTGTCAGGAGGGTGATGCCGTGAATTATTGGCTTCTTCGAGGGAATGCTGGAGCACCGCTGAATCCCGCTCATGGCGCCGCCGCCTGCAGGCCTCGTCGTCAACGGGCCATGAGACCGACGTACGGAGGTACCAGATGGCCGAGCTCCCCCCACCGCCAGAAGGAATTGTGCTGGCCCACTTCATCGTCTCGGACGATGTAGAGCGCTCTCGACGCTTCTACACCGAAGTACTCGGCGGCCGGGTGGCCTACTCCGGCCCCGGAGGGCTGACCTATGTCGCCCTGGCCAACAGCTGGATCATCATCAATGTCGGCGGCGGCCCGACCGACGACAAGCCGACGGTCACCCTGGCCACGCCACGCGATCCCGACCAGGTCAGCAGTTTCCTCAATATCCGGGTCAAGGACGTCCATGCCTTGTACGCGGAGTGGAGCGCCCGGGGCGCCCAGTTCCTGACACCGCCGAAACAGCACGAGTACGAGATCCGCTGCTACATCCGCGATCCCGACGGCCACCTGATCGAAGTAGGGCAGACTACCGACCCCGAGGGAGACTGGTCGCCCGCTCACTGGCCGTCAAGTACGCGCGCCGGCGATTCGGAGTGAATGCCGGGGTCCCGGCCACACTCGGCGAGTCCCGCCTGCCCGGGAATCGAGGGAGATGGAAGCCCGATCCGGGCCGAGAAAAGGATCGGAACCGCCGTCCCGGCGAGCCCTGGGTGGTGGCCCGCGTCGCCGTCTCGTCGTTCTCGCGGGCCTCGCCCGCCTCGGCGGCCCGCTGCCCGGTCCTCGGCGTCCGGCCTGGCCGCGTGGGGCCGGTCCGTTCCAGAAATCTGGAATGCGGGGGTAGGCCCCAGGCCGCCTGGCTGTCGACCTCTTGTCCGGTATGCCTGTGGGGCTGTGGGGGCTGTAGGGCAGCCGCTGACCTCTGACAGGAGACCTTGACCGTTTGCCATTCGATCTTGACCACCAGCAGGTTTCTGCCACCTGATCTTGACCGGTGGCGGGGGAAGCGGTGGGGGTCGCTGCGCGAGCATACGGCGATGCCGTGCTGACGGGCGGTCCCGCCGGGTCCGGGTCTGCGGGCGAAAGCCCTGCAGGTCGGAGCTGGTAAGTGTGCCAGGATCGCCTGCCGTGAAGACTTGGGATGAACTGACCGTCACCGAGCAGGTGCTGGTCCGCCGCGCTGTCGCCGGCACTACCCCGCGCGGCAGCGCGCAGCACGTCACGGCCGTGCTGCGCTGGGCGGGCTCGCCCGAGGTGCCGAGGCGTCGCAACGCGTCGCCCGAGGAGCAGTCGGCGCGGGTGCCGGAGTTGGCGGCGGCGACGCTCCGGTTGGTCGCGGGCGGGTGGTTGACGTTGCGTCGGGCGCTCAGTACCGCGTTCGTCCAGGAGGATGGCCCGGAGGTGACGGGCGCGGAGCTGGCGCAGCTGGTTGTCGACACGGCGACGTGGGTGTGGCCGTGGGACGACCGGTCCGGCGTGCCTGTTCTCTCCCTGCGGGCGACCGAGGAGGGACGCCGCCGCTGGGAGGCCCGGGCGTATGCTCCGGACGCCCCGCCCACCGTCCATCAGCTGGACCTGACGGAGGTCGAGGACCGGGTCCGGGTGTGTGCCATGGAAGCGAGTGGCTGGCTGACCGGACCGTTCGGGATCCTCGCCGATCTGCCGTCCGAGCTGGAGGGCGAGGAGCTGCGGGCGTACGTGACGGCGGACCTCGCCCCGCTGGTCCGGTTCGTCCGCGAGGGAGCGATCGAGGTGCTGCACGTCGCGGAGCCCGCCGCCGAGGGCACTGTCGTCCCGCTGGAGGAGCTGCTGGATGCCTTCGGTGACCGGGAGTTGCGCTGCGACGACCGCGCCGACTGGGGCGTCGGGTTCACCTGCGTCCTGACCCAGTCGCTGGCGAACGCGCTCCGCTAGCGTCCTGAGCCAGAGACTCGACAGAAGTTCAGGAAGAACACCGAAGTCGAGCGGTCAGAGTCACTTGGCAATCGGTCAAGGTCGGCTGTCAGAGGACAGCCGCCGTCCGCGCCGCCGTCCTGGCCGTCGTTCGGTGCGGGGGTCGGTGGTCCGGGTCGCTTGGGTCGCTGCGCCTGGCCGACGCCCTCGCGCGATGCCTCGCGCGTCGCGTGGAGCCGGGTGGGCGCCCGTTCCCCGGCGGCCGCCTCGCAGGCTGGCCCGGCGCCCGCCCTGGACGGCCGTCAGGCCGCCGTCCAGGAGCTGGTGAGCGGCTCCCGGGGGCCTCGGCGGGAGGCCGCACCCGGCCCTGCTCCGCCGGTGCTGCTCCACCTCGGCGCACCCGTACCGCCGGATGCGGCGCCCCGTCGCGGACTTGGCCGGCATTTGTCCGGGGGTGCCGCAGGCGCCACCAGGACGACCTCGGCGCCGGGGCCGCCAGGCCCCACATCGAAAACCCACCCCATCTTCTCGGTGGCGCCGCAGGCCACACCCACAACCCCTTTCGAGGGGCCGCCAGGCCCCGGCCCACCGCCAAAGACCAGCCCTCTTTCTGATCCCCTTTCCGGGCCGTCCGTTCGCTGTAGGGCACCGGGTGTCCTGGAGGGCGCTGGAGGGCCTCTTTATCGGCCGATAGGCGCGGGCACCGAGTGAATTCATGCTGCGACATCAAGGCGGGATTCCATGCGGCTGGTTAGGCGCGTTTCCTGCCGGATACCGGGCCGGGCTTACCGACTGATTCCCGCGTGTCTGCCCGGTAACATTCGAAGGCCGAGGGCAGGTGACAATCCCATGCGCATCGAGGGCACGAGTGCCGCCCCGTGCTGCGCCCTGCCCGGGGCTTTTGACCGAGTGTGGTGTGACGGCCGGTGGGATGTTTTCACGGCCCGCCCTCGGCCTGATTTCGGGGGGGTGGGTGCCGGTTCTGTGTCGCCGGCTGACGGTTCTGGCCGTGTGGCCTGCGTGTTTGTGGGGTTGGAAGAGAAGTTCCCGATGGCGTGAGAGTAGTGGGACTTTCCGCGGTTCGGTCGAGAGCCCTGTATGCGGGTGGGCCGGCGTGGGTGGTGCCAGGTGTGGTCCGTCCTGGTCGTCACCACGGTCGCGATCGACAACCGCGCGTACCGCGGTGATCCCGCTTGTCCCCATCAGCGCCCCGTGGCTCGCTTACCCTCGTCGCGTCGGGCGGTGGTCGCCGTATCGGTGGCGGCGCGTAGGGTCCGGTGAGTGAGGTCTTCTGATTCGTGTGCCGATCTGCCCGTGCCCGACACCCTGCCGGATCCGTGGGCGGTGGTGCGGGGGACCGACTGGCCGTCGCTGAAGACCGCGCGTGGGACGGGCAAGGAACTACCCGGGGTGCTCGCCAGGCTGCTCGGCCCGGACCTGACGGCCGAGGAGACCGGGCAGGCTCTCGACGCCCTTGAGCCGGTGCGCCACCAGGACACCATCTACGAGGCGACCGCGCCGGCCGCGCTGTGCGTCGCGGCTGTTCTGGCCCGCCGCGCAGAGGAACACCCCGGGGGAGCGGACGGGGTGTGCGTTCTGCTGCTGGGCTGGCTCGCCGGCGTCGCCTACGACAGCGACGACGCCTGCGTCGCGGCCGCGGACCGCTACTTCGAGGGGCGCTACCTGGACGCCTCACCCGCCATGGTCGCCATCCGTGCGCTGCGCCCGGCGCTGTACCTCGCCGTCGCGCCGTTCCTCGGCGACCCCGACACCGCCGGCCGCGACACCGCGCTGGCCGCCGCCCTGGCCTTCGCCGAACACCCCGACCTGGCCCCGCACCGCGAAGGCCTCGCCGAGCATGCCCGCAACCTCCTGCTCGTCAGCGACACCCGGTGGCGCCGCTGGCAGGCCATCGATGCCCTGACCTCCTGGGGGTACGACACCACCGGTCTCACCCGACCCGACGACGACGACCGTAGCCCTCTCACCTGGCCCAGCGATGGCTGGAACCCCGGCCAGCCGCCCTTCTGATCCCCGGCCCCGCTCCGAGCGCAAGCTGCGTACCGAGGCCCGCTGCGAGGCCGCTGAGTGCCCGGGTGCGCCAAAGATCCGGGAAGCCGAAGGCGCTGGGCTGCTGGTGCTGCCCGCCCCGACCCGCCGCGAGCAGGTCGCCGCGCTGGTCTGCGCCCCGGATGACCCGTGTGGGAGGACCGCGTGCTGCACGCCAGGCTCTACCCGGCGAAGGGCGGCTGTGACCTGCTGGTGATCATGAGCGTATTGGGGCTTGGATGCCATATTGTCTGGACCTCTGGTTGACCTGCCGGGGATGCTCGGCCCGTGGCGATGCCAGGCGGATTTGGTGACTGTGCATGGTTACTGGCGAGGTTGGGGGTGGTGTCGGCCGGGGTGGCCGGGTGGGCGGTCTTTTGTGGTGTGTGGTCCGCTTGAAATTTCGTGTGGCGCGTTTTTCTGAATTACTGAGCGTTGGTTTTCTGGGTTCGGGTCGGAACAGCCGGGTGGGGCCTCCTTGGCGGGGTTGGTGTTCGGTATCGGGCCGGGCCGTCCTGGTGGCCCGCGCCGTCTGCCGCGCTCCCGGGCAGTGCCCAGCCAGTAGCCGGCCGCCTGCTGAGGCTCTGCCGTGGGCGACCGGGCCGTTGTCCGGGCGCCGGCCCTCTGCGGTCCCGCTGCGCCCCTGGCTCGTTCGCCGTCTTGGCGCTGCCCGCTGGCTGGGAGCCGCTGCTGTCGCTTGTTGTGGGTAGCCGGGTGGTGTGCCCGGGCCCGCCGTTGCCGGGGTGCTGGGTCAGGGGGTGGTGGGTCTACTGCTCGACTGGGGTGTTTCGGCAGCAGGTCTCGAGCCGGTCAAGCGCGTCGAGCGCCTGGTCGAAGACGGTGGTGCAGGGCCATGGCGGCCCGCGTCCCAGGGCGACAGCGTGCTGGCTACCGGTACGGCCGGGTCAAGCAGACCCGTCAGTCGCAGCAACTCAGTACGGTGGACTGTCCAGGGAGTCGTCACATCGATCTATTGCATCAAAGTCCCCGGAGCGCCACCAAGACGGCCCCGGACCCGTGGGCTGCCGCAGTCCAGGGCCCGGGAGTGACTGCTGCTGGCGACGTGCTTTGCCCTACCGCGCCGTGACCCGGGGCGGTCCGGCTGCGTACTGGGCCGCCAGGTGGAGGCCTGTCGCGGCCGTCAGGCCGCCGCCCTGTGCGGGCGCCCAGTGCTGCGCCTGGGAGTGGGTTAGCGGCCGGTCAGGTGGCGGGAGGTGAGACGGATTCCATCGAGCTGGCCGGTGGTCAGGCGTCGGGCTTCCCAGACGATGGCGGCCACGTCCGTTGCCCGGGGGTGCAGTGGTGGCAGGTCGTCGGGCAGGAGGATGCCGCCGGCGGCCGCGAGGTCGGGGGCGGGGATACCGAGCAGGCCCGCGAAGCCGGCCACCAGTTCGGGGGTGGCTTCGACGGTGCCGCGGCCCACGCCGCCGATCGTGGAGGCTGACAGGTAGATCCGCCCGCCGGTGACTGCATGCAGAACCTTGGCCGTGCATAGCCAGGTGAGGTTCCGACTGTGCGTGAGTTCCAGTAGCGTCGCGCCGAAGCCCGGCTTGTACCGGTGGTACGGCCGGTCGACGCCGCCCCGCCCCTCACGCCGCAATAGGGGCTGCGCCCGGATTGCCTCCTGCAGCAGTCTCCGGCCCCCGGCGGGCATGATCGTCGCGTCGTAGACGACGGGGCTGATCGACCAGTTCGGATTGCGGGTGACCGGTGTCAGGTCGTCGGGCACCGGCTGTCCGGCCAGAACGAACAGGTCCGCAGGGTGCAGCCCGAGTACGGGCCCGAGATCCCTGAGCAGCCGTCCGGTCGGTGACTGCCCGTCGAGCACGGCCTGCAGCTCTGCTGGGGCGGTGCCCGCCGCTGCCGCGAGCGCAGCGCAGTCGAGCGCCCGGCGGCCCATCAGCTGCGCCAGCAGCGCGCCGAACTGCAGTACTCCTGTCATGCCGGCAGCCTATCGACGGCCCCACAGGGCGGGTGGCACCGGCTGCCCAATGGCCGCTGGGAAGCGCGCACCGGGAGCGTCATCGCTTCGGGGGAGCGATGACGTATTCGGCGAGTTCGCGGGCGGTGGCTGCGGGGTTGATGCCAGGGCGGGTGGCTCCGGCGGCCAGGGTGCCGTCGATGAGCAGGAGGAACTGGTCGGCGGCGTGCGTGGGTCGCGGGTGGTCGAGCTTGACGAACTCATCCTCCAGTAGCCGGTGGACCCGTTCGCGGTACTGGTTCGTGACGGTGTGCCCCGGGTGGTCGGGGTCGGCCAGGGCGAGGTCGGCGGCCAGGTAGCGGCAGCCGTGAAAGCCGGGCCCCTGGATAATCCTGCCGAGCTCATCGAAGATCGCCAGGAGGCGTTCCCGCGGTTCGTCGCCGGCGGCTTGCATGGTCTGCCGGTAGGCGGCCTCGTCCTCGTCGGTGCTGCGCCGCAGTGCCTCGACGATCAGGCCGTCCTTGCCGCCGAAGTGGTCGTATAGGGAGCGCCGGGCCACGTTGGCGGCCTTCAGCAGCGTGTCGACGCCGACCCCCACGCCCTGGTCGTAGGTCAGTTGCTGGGCGGCGTCCAGCAACCGTTCGCGCGGCCCGCGGTCGTTGCGTGTGGTCATGGGTCTCAGCTTGCCACCCGTTGACAGTTAGATCAACCGGTCTATATATTCACGATAGACCGAACGTTCTATCTCGGGAGTGGATGTGTCATTCCGCACGACCGCCGAGGTCGTCGAGCTGTTCAACCACGCTTTCGTCGAGCACGCCCCCGAAACGCTGACCGATCTCATCGGCGAGGACTGCGTGATGGAGGCGATCCAACCTGCGCCCGACGGCGCCCGCCGCGAGGGCCGTGCGGCCTGCCTGGAGTTCTGGCAGGCGCTGGCCGCGGACCGCACCACTCAGTTCCGCCCCGAGGAGGTGGCGGTTGCGGGCGAGCGGGCCACGATCCGTTGGCGGTACCGCTTCGGCGACGGCCCGGCCGACTCGGTGCGCGGCGTGAACCTCATGCGCGTCCGCGATGGCGTGGTCGTCGAGGCCTTCGGCTACAGCAAGACCGCCTGATGAGACCGGAAACCTTGAAAGGAACCGTGCCCATGCGCACTTACCACGTGAACAGCGGTGCTGGCATCGACGGCCTGTCCGTGAGAGAGCACGAGGTCCCGGTCCCCGGCCCCGGGGAGGTCCTGGTCGCGCTACGCGCCGCCTCCCTGAGTTTCCGCGAGCTGATGGTGCTGCGCGGCGACTACGTGCTGCCGGTGAAGCCCGACGTGATCCCGGTGTCCGACGGCGCGGGTGAGATCGTCGCCGTCGGGCCCGGGGTGGATCCGGCGCGAATCGGCGACCGGGTCATGGCGACGCTCTTCCCGAGCTGGCAGGACGGCCCCTTCGGGCCGGAGCACTTGCCGCAACTCGGCGGCTCGCTGGACGGCATGCTCACCGAATACGCTGTCCTTCCCGAAAGCGCACTCGTGCCGGTCCCCACACATCTGACCTTCCAGGAGGCTGCGACACTCCCTTGCGTGGCGGTGGCCGCGTGGAACGCTCTGACCGGTGACACCGGTGGCGGGGTGCGAGCCGGGCAGACCGTGGTGGTCCAGGGCTCCGGCGGGGTGTCGCTGTTCGCGCTGCAGTTCGCCAAGATGCTCG
Source organism: Streptomyces sp. CBMA123 (assembly GCF_014596465.1). Taxonomy (GTDB): domain Bacteria; phylum Actinomycetota; class Actinomycetes; order Streptomycetales; family Streptomycetaceae; genus Kitasatospora. Next base: position 90,897 of record NZ_MECK01000445.1, read on the forward strand.
GGGCCCACGTGATCGCGACGACGAGCAGCCAGGAGAAGGCGAAGCGGCTGCTGAAGCTCGGCGCCGACGAGGTCATCGACTACCGCACCACGCCCGACTGGCCCGGCCGAGTACGGGAGCTGACCGGCGGCCGCGGAGCCGACCGGGTCATCGAAGTCGCGGGCCTGCTGGAGGAGTCGCTGAAGGCGGTGAAGGTCTACGGCCATGTCGCCTTCGTGGGTTTCGTCTCCGACACCGCCACGCCCCTCGACCCCATGGTGCTGTTCGCCTCCGGGGCCACCGTGCGCCCCCTCGCCGTCGGCAGCCGCGCCCAGTTCCTCGAGATGAGCCGCGCCATCGAGGTCAACCGCCTGCGCCCGGTGATCGACCGGGAGTTCGCCTTCGACGACGCTCCCGACGCCTACCGCCACCTCGCCTCAGGCCAGACGTTCGGCAAAGTCGTCATCACGGTCTGAGCCACCAGGGCAGCCCGCGCAGCGCGGCGGGCACCTCGTCGATGACCCCGGGCCGGACCTGTTCGTCATCCGTGGCGTACGGGCTCATCTCCGACTCGTGGTCGAAGCCGCGGACGAGGACACCGGCCGGGGTGAAGAGGACGGAGAAGTCGTCACCTGAGCCGCTGTCCATCAGGGCCGCCTCCGTCCCCCAGGTGGTGGAGAAGGAGTAGCGGGAGAACCGCGGGTCGCGGCAGATCGCCTGGTCCAGTACGGCCAGCGCGCGCAGGTGCGCGCGGAGCTCGGCGGGGGCCGGGAGGAGGGCGGCGGTCGTGTGCACGGTGCCCATGGGCTCATGTAAGCAGCCGGCCCTGACATCCAGGGCGGCGGTTCGGTCACACCCGCTCTCTCACTCAGGGAACGAAAAGCCCAGCTCACGCAGGCGGGGCAAGCACACTGCGAGGCATTGCTCCACAGTCGCGGCATCGGTTCGCACGAGGACGCCCTCGCGCAACGGCGCTCCACTGGCGACGAAGGTCCAAGGCTTGCCCCTCTCTGCCATCCGCTCAGCGTCGGCCTTGAACAGCACCGTTGCGCCCTGTTCGGCCAGTGCTTCCATAATCGCGACGACGTCCACCGGCGCTCTCCCCTCCCGAAGCGTTTCGAACGCGCGCACATCGGACGAACATACTCACTCCGGGCCGGACCCTGGACACCGCCCTCATGACCCAACGTGACCGATCGGGGCGCTCGGAGCTGGAATACGCGACACCTGAACATGCGAGCTCCGTAAGGTGTTAGACGGCCCGGGAGGGCCGGATGTGGCTGATGCGAGCTTGCCCTCGGTGGCTCCTGGTGAGAGGCCGTCCGGCGCGGCCCGCCTGGACGGCTGGGCCCTGGTGGTCGACGGCCGCTTCGTCGCCGGCCCCGCCGACCGGAGCCGCCCGCTGGTCACCAGCACCGCCGAGCTGGCCGTCCTGCGGGTGCGCCAGGCCCTGGAGGAGGGCCTGATCGACGCCGACGCCGCCCCGGTCCTCCGCTGACCGGCCGGTGCATCTTGTGAGGCGTCTTCTCGGACACCTTGTCAGGCTCCCTGTGGAGCACCTGCCCGGGTGTCTTGCGGGCACCTGACGATTCGCCTCGGCGCGGTATCGCCCCATTTCAGAGCCCATTCGGGGCGCCCGGAAATGCCGACAACCCCTTCTCCTTCCTGGTCTTGGTGAGTGTGGTCGGTTGGTCGGTTCGGGGTTCGTGCCTTTGGTTTTTTGGCGTCCGGCAGAGCCGTCCGCGGCCCACGGGGCCGGCCGCCGATCAGCCGCGCCGGGTTCCACGTAGACACCACCGCACGTAGCACCGAGGCCACCACCGCAGGCGCGGGCGTAGGTACCACCGCACGCACCCCACCGCCTAGGCTCGCCGTCGATCGTTCTCGCAGGTCAGAGCCGGTTTCCCGAGCGTCGGAGGCAACTCCCTCCGTCTGTCCCTCTGCCCCGGATTGCTGGGTGCGGTGGGTGCGGTTCTGGGTGACGGTTCGGGCGGCGCGGGTTCCACCCTGCGGGGCTGTTGATCCCGGCGCGTCCGGCGAAGGCTGGCCGCCCGGGCCCGAGCCACGCGGCCGCGACCCGGTCCGGCGGCCGCCCATGAACCACTCCCCGCCCGGCGCGCCCTCAGCCCCCAGCCACGCCCGCACAGCCACCAGCAGCCGCCCTGGGCCCGCCCCACCACAGCCCGCTCAGCGGCCCGCCGAGCAAGCCGCCGAGGCCATCGCCGCGCTACGCCACGTCCGTGCCCCGACCGCCGTCCTGGAGAGCGCGCTCCACCTCGCCCAGGCGCTCCTCGAACTCCCCCACGCCGACCCGCCGCTCCTGGAAGCCGCTGAGGGCCTGACCGCCGTCATCCACGCTGCGCTACGACGCCCGCGACGCCGGAGCCAGCCAGGCCAAACAGGAGTAGATCCTCGCCGACGCCCTCAGCGAGCACTACTTGCGCCAGCGCGGCTCCCGCGCCCACTCCCTCGACGACGAGGTCAACTCGGTCTTGTGGATGGACATCGAGCTCTGACCCCTCCCGACACCCCTCGTGTCGCCAAAACGAATTCACAAACGCCCCGCCGACTCCATCGGCGGGGCAATCTAGCACCACCCGAAACCCGCGCAGGCCGCCGAAGCGGCCTCCACCACCTGACCGCACGGTCGAACACGCTCGAACGATTTTGTTCCAACTGGACCCAGCCCAGGCCGCAGCCAGACCACCACGCACAGCGTCGCAGCGACCCAACCACCAAGGCCCGCTTCCCCCGCACCGGGGGAAGCGGGCCCTCCTGCTGAAAGGGGACCACGATGCCGACCCTGCGCTACACCACCGCCGCCACCCGCACCCTCGCCCGCCTGGAGCAGCGGCCGCCGGGCCGACCCCGCCCGGCTGCGCCGGGTGCGCCGCGCCCTGGAGCGCCTGGCCGTCGACCCGCGCCACCCCGGTCTGTGCAGCCGCCGCTACCCCGGCCTGCCCGGCCACAGCGGGTGCCGGGCGTGGACGTCGTTACGTCGACCAGCCGTGCTGGTGCCGGGCGACCCGGTGGTGCGGCTTCGAACGGCCTTGCGGGGATCAGAGTTGGGCGACGGAGCCCATCACCTCGACGAAGGAGAGCCGGGTCCGCAGGTCGTTGAAGTTGCGGACGGTGTTGCCGAAGATGTTGATGTAGGACGAACCGTTGCGGTGGACGTCGTGGGCGAACCGGGAGATCTCGTCCCACTGGTTCTCCAGGCCGGCGAGGTCGCGGCCGAGCGGGGTGTCGTTGTGGTTGTAGATGTTGTTGTAGACCTGGTTGAAGATCGGGCCGAAGCGGGCCGCCTCGGAGAACGCCTGGATCATGAGCAGCAAGGATGCGCCGACGTTGTCGTTGTAGCCGGTGGCCCGGCCGAGCACGTAGGCCGCGTTGTAGAGCGTCTGCGGGGTGATCCGGAGGTTCTCCCGGTTGTTGCCGCCGGGCAGGCTGGTGTAGTTGCCGGTGCGGGTCAGGCTGCGGACGCTGACGCCGAGCGAGGCGCCCAGGTTCCGGCCGTCGGCGAAGGAGAAGTGGTGCACGCCGCTGATCGGGTCGGCGCCATAGGGGGCGTAGAAGCCGGCCAGGTAGAGGTTGTCGGCCCAGAAGTAGAGGGAGACGAGCTCGTTGCCGCCGGTGTCGCGGATCCGGACCTGGACGACCCGGGAGCTGTCGGTGGTCGTCTGCATGACCGCGTTCTCGTGGGTGGCGTTCCCGTAGGTGTTCTGGTGCAGTCCGTCGACGGCGTGGTAGTACCGCGCGGCGTGCTCCTGGCCGCCGTCGGTGATCCGGGAAATGTCCCAGTCGACGATCCGGTAGTTGGTGGCCGACGCGGTGCCGCTGAGGCAGGTCACCAGCCCCAGGGCCAGGGCGACGCAGACCAGCGCGGAGTACAGCTTCTTCGTGAGGGTGTTCACTGGATTCAGGGCTTCCCGTCGGGGATCGGGGCTCGGTGACGGCCCGTTCGGTGAGGTCGGCTCAGCCTAGGAATCCGCGCGGGCCGCGCTCGTCCCTGCCGTGTACACACTGTTGCCCGCCCGTGCACACCGGGACCCGCGTTCCCCGGGTGCCGCTGTCCCGGGACTGCTCGACCACGTAGAGCCCTCGGGGCCCCGCGACCAGATCGAGGAGAACGGCGACAAAGGTCGGCGTCTTCCACCCGACCGGCGTTCCTTCACCTGCGCAACGTCACCGTCCGAGACGGTCCGCAGCACCCACATCCTGCCCTTCTGGCGCGGGCCCGTGACAGCGGTCAGCGGGCGGAGCCTTGGCGCGCCGACCTCGACCCGCGCACGCCGTCCCACCCCGCCCGGAACCGCCGACCGCCTCCACCGGCCGGGCCCGCGTGGAACGCACCCCCTCGTTCCCGGGCCCGGCCGCCTGCGCCTCAACACGTCTGGACGGCTTCGTTCGCCGCATCCGGTTCGCGCGCAGTGGACCTGCTCCTGCGGCGATGCGGCCGGGCGCGGCACTCAGCGCCACCGCCGCGACGTCGCCGAGTCGCCGACCGCGCCTGGGAGGCCGCCCACCAGGCCCTGCGTACTCGGTCGCGGGTGTCGATGCGGGCCGCGCGGATCGGCGCGGTTTCTTGTTGGCGGGCGCGGTAGCGGGGTAAAGATCGCACAGGTCCTGCGACATGCGCGTGGGCGGAGGAGACGAGGAACTATGGCAGAAAGCCGTTTCAGTGACACCATCGCCCAGTTGGAGGCGGAACTTCCCGGCATCGAGGCCCGGCGCCGGCGCCTGGAGGACGAGCTGACCGGCGCCGTGGCGCGCGAGAACGCCGTACGCGGCGCCATCCAGAGCCTGCAGGCCCTGGCCGGGCTGCCGGCCTCGCAGGGCACCACCGCGGTGGGCACCATTCGGGCAGAGGCGGACGCCATCGCCGGGGTCCGGCCGCAGCAGCTCGCGGCCGAAGCCGGGGCGGCGCCGGACCGGGGCGGGGAGCCGGCCGAGAAGGCCACCACACGCACGGGCACGGTCACGAAGACGGCGAAGAAGACCACCGCCAAGAAGGCTGCCCCCGCGAAGAAGGCCGCAGCGAAGAAGGCTGCCCCCGCGAAGGAGGCTGCTCCCGCGAAGAAGGCCGCGGCGAAGAAGACCTCCGGCAGCGCGCGGCCGCGTACTGCGGCGAAGAAGACGGCCGCGACCCGGAACACCGGGCCGGTGCGCACCGGCGCCGAGCCGGCCCCCGAGAAGAGCGAAACGGCTGCGCCCGCGCCCGGGCGGCGAACGACCGGGGCTACCTCCGAGAGCGTGCTGGGCGTGCTGGCCGGCGCTCAGGGGCCGCTGCGTGCCCGGGAGGTGATGGTCCGGCTGGGGATCGAGGAGTCGGCGGGCAACGTGAACGCGGTGCGCACCATGCTGGAGCGCCTGGCCAAGGCCGGCCGGGCGCAGCGCCCGGGTCGTGGCCTGTACGCGCAACTGGACGGCTGACCCGCCGGGGGCCAGCCTGCGGCCGGTTCGCGATTCTGCCCGCCTCACTGCCGGCCGGTCGCGTCACATCGCCGGGTGCGGCACCCGGACTACCGGGTCGTCACCGTTTCTGTCTGAGACGCTGGAAGGGCGCCACCTGCGGGTGGCGGCCTTCCGGTGCCTTCTCGGGGCCTCGGCAGCCTACCGCCGCCCCCGGACGTCGCCCAAGGCTCACCCTGGCGCGCGTGCACTGGAGGGGCTCCTTCAAGCTCGCTCGGAGCGAGGGCCGTCACCCGGTAGCCGTGAGGACGTCCAGGAATTGAGCGTGGTCGACCGAGACCGAGATCCGCGTCCGGGTGCCAGCCGCCGGACGCGCACCCCAGGCGCCGCGCTCGCGGTACACCTCGACCTCGCGGAACGCGCAGACGGATTCGTCGAGCGCCACGGCCGCCGCGAGCGGGTCGTGGAAGGCCTTGCCTGCGCGGCGCTTGGCCAGGTAGACCCCCATGCCCTCCCGCACGAGCACCATCCCGGGTGTGAGCCGCCGCGCCGACAGGGCGGCGTGCATCGCGCCGTCGTAGACGACGCCGTGGCAGACGTTCTTCGAGACGAGCACCCGCTCACCGACGTGGGGCGATTGCAGCAGCTTCAACGCGGCGTCCGGGGCGCCGTTGAAGTTGAACGTCGGGCAGGTCTCGCGTCCCTCGAACTTGGGGAGACGGTGTTCGGGCGGGACGACGGAGTCGCCGGCGAAGCCGCCCTGCGCGACCCAGCGGGCGATGCGCACGTCCGGTTCCCGCTCCAGGAGCAGGCCGGGATTCTTCAGCGGCGCCCCCGTGAGCAGCGTCGCGTTCCCGCTGGCGAAGGCGTCCCGCAGCAGCTGCCAGGCCTCGGCGTCGGGTTCGCGAGCCGGAACCTTCCCAAGCCATCGGCGGTGGAAGCCCGACACCGGCTTCACGTCGGTGCCGGGCCGGTACGCGCCGACCGGCACGGGCACCCCGAGGCGCCCGAGGAGGTGCTTGACGATGCCGACCTGCTCATCCGATCCGGGCATGACCGTCACGGCCACCAGGCGTGCCCACGGATGGGTCGCGAGGGCACACAGGGTGAAGACGTCGTCGGGGTCGCCGGTCTCCATGTCGAAAACGATCGGGATTGCCATGCCCGCGACCGTACCGATCCGACGGAGCGTCACCAACGGAATATCGGCGGGACGAGCGCGTTCGGCCGCCTCCTGTTCGGCGGCGCCGACGTCACCTCTCCATCCGCCTCACTCCGCCCGAAGGCCGCCTCGATCCGGCGCGGAGCGCCGCTGCGGGTGATGACCTCACGGAGGCGTTCGACGCCGTCGGCGGCGAGGTCGGCGGAGCCGAGGAGGTCGTTCAAGAGACGGGCATCAGAGGCTGAGCAGAAGGCGAGGGTTTCCGCGACCAGCAGCGTGCACTGACCGTCGAACCCACTGCCGCCAGATACGAAACCGGACCGGCGGACAGCGACATGACAGGGGCACGCGGAAGTCAGCACACGCCCCGAAGCTTGTCCGGCGGACCCCAAGACCATGGCCATGCCGACAGCAGGGGGCGCCTGCTCACCGCGCTGCAGCTGCGTCGAGGCCTGGCGCCGTACATCACCCTGCCGGGGCCGCCGAGCTGCGGCGATCAAACTTCGATGTCACGAACCGACGTTGGTCAAGGCTCAGTGGCAATCGGTCAGGGTTCAGTGGCAGAGGACATTGCCCGCGCCGCCCGGCCCGGTGTGCCGGGCCCCGCCCCGCCGCTGCGCCCTGGTCGCCGTCCTGGACGGCCGCCAGGCCGTCCCGCTGCGGTGAGGTTTGAGGGGGTGTAGTTGAGGTGTGGGGTGGTGTGTGGGCTGGGGTGTTGGTGGGGTGAGAACGGGGTCGGGGTGGTGGGTGGTTGGGGTCGGGTGGTGTGGGCTGGGGCGTTGGGGGTTGGGTGGGTTTGATCTTCGGTGTTGAAGGTTTCAGCGTGCGCTAATGGCTGTTTCCGTGCCCGGCGCCATGCGGCGCGGATCCTCCAGACGGTGAAGCTGCGGGCGTTCAATCCGCGGGCGACCGAGTGGCAGCGCATGCACGCGGTCGCGGCCGCGTTCCACATCGGGCACGGCCACCTCGACCCCACCGACCGCGAGAAGCACGGCGAGCTGATCTCCTGGCTCGACCGCCAGCGCTACCTGAACGGCCAAGGCCTGCTCGACGCCGCGCGCGTCTCGGAGCTGGACGCGCGCGGCATGATCTGGTCCAAGCACGCGAACTGGTGCCGGCCGCTCGCGGTGGGGCGGGGGCCGGCGCGCGCGGGCGGCCTCGGAAGGCCGCCAGGCGGCCCCGCCGGGGTCAGCGCCCGCCAAGCCTGGGCCTGCCGAGCCGCTCCAGCTTCTCGGCAGCTTGGTGTGCGCGTTCTCCGGTGGCGTCGTCAGATCGCCCTGGCTCCGCCCGGTCTGCGGCAGCTGCCCCGTGCGCCCGGGCGCGGCCTGGGACAAGGTCGCGCCCGGCTGAGTCGTCTATTTCTCGTAGGTGCGTCTCCACCGTGTTTGGTGCTGGCGGTCGCCTTGTCCGGCTCCGTTGATCTGGGGGAAGGAGAGCAGGCTGGCGCCGTTGTTCCACAGGCCGAGCAGGTCGCGGTGCAGGGCCCAGATGCCGTGCTCGATGCACAGGTTCTGGGCGGGGCGGGTGAACCGGGAGGTGGTGACGAACACGGCGACCTGGGCTCGATGATGCTGTAGCGCGCCCATCATGTCGCGGATCTCCCGGGCGGGGATCGCGTTGCCCGGCGCGTATCTCTTGCACTGCACGATCATGGTCCGGCCGTCGGGCAGGACGCCCTTGATGTCGGCGCCATTGTCGCCGGCCCCGCCGACCCGTTCCACCTGGGTGCAGCCGTCCCGTCGGCACAGGCCAGCCACGAAGCCCTCGAACTCGGTGCCGGTCATCCGGTCGACCTCGGCCAGCGTGCGGTGCCCAGCCGCGACGGCGTCCAGCGCCCGCCACCGCCGGTCCTCGGCCCGGGCAGCACGGTCCTTGCGCCACAGCGTCCAGCCGCCCGCCATCGCGCCCGAGACCGCCAGCGCGACCACCACGTACACCCACACCAGGTGCCAGAACATCACCAGCAGCACGGCAGCGACCAACCCACCGATCCCGAACATCTTCAGTCTGGCCGTCCGCCGCCTGGCCGTCGCCGACCTGCGCTTCCTTCCCACCATCGCCCCCTCACGTCCATCGAATCCACCTCGGCTTGCCTCCCCCACCGGCAGCCGGGACGAACGCTGTAGAGGCCCCCGACTGAGAAGGCATCCGCAATCCGCTTGCGGCGTATGACGTTTCGCTGTTCAAGGGCCTGCCATGACATGCCACCGGTAGTCGGCCGTTCGGGCTAAGGTGAACGGTCGTCAGGGAGTTGACTCGCGCAGGGGGACGGATATGGATCCGGAGCTGACCGCGCTGGCGGCCACCGCGGCGACCACCGTGGTGCAGTTGCTGGCCACCGAGAGCTGGGAGAAGGCCAAGAGCGCCGTCGGATGGTTGTGGGGCAAGGTGCACCCGGAGCGGGCCGCGGCCGTGGTGGCCGAACTGGAGGAGACCCGCGGCGAGGTGCTGACGGCTCGGGAGAGCGGCGACGAGCAGGCGGAGCAGGAGCTGATCGGTGACTGGCGCCGCCGGCTGGCCAGACTGCTGCGTGAGGGCGATCCGCAGCTCGCCGACGAGCTGCGGCGCCTGCTGGACGAGCTGGCCCCGCACCTGCCCGAGACCGGCACCGGGTCCGGTGGCACTACGGTGAACGTGAACGCCTCCGACAACGCCCGGGCGTACGTGGCCGGGCGCGACCTGCACATCACCGAGCGATGAGCGAGGACGAGCCGCAGGTTCACCTGGAGGTGAACGCCTCCGACGACGCCCGGGCGTACGTGGCCGGGCGCGACCTGCACATGCACCTGAGCGACGGTGTGCACGGCACCCGGAAGGTTGAGCCGGGCGGCGAGCCGGTGACCGAGTGCCCGTACCCGGGCATGACTGCTTTCGACACCGAGCAGGCCCGGTGGTTCTTCGGCCGGGAGCGGGAGATCGCCGACCTCCTGGTCCGACTGGACGAACGCCGCACCACCGGCAGGCCGTTGCTGGTGCTGGGCGCCTCCGGCGCGGGCAAGTCCTCGCTGCTGCGGGCAGGCCTGCTGCCCGCGCTCGCCGAGGGCCGGCTACCCGCGCCGGGGTCGGCCGAATGGCCGCGGGTGGTGTTCACCCCCACCGCCCATCCGATGGCCGAGGCGCGCCGCCGGCTGGCGGAGCCGTCGGACGGAGGCCGCATGATCGTTCTGGTCGACCAGCTGGAGGAACTCTTCACGCTCGCTCAGGACGACCGGGAGCGGCGCGAATTCCTGGACCTGCTAGCCGGGTTGGCCGAGGCGGGCGCGCTGGTGGGCTACGGCCTGCGCGGCGACTTCTACGCCCGGGCCGCCGAATACCCCCAGCTGCGTGCCGCCCTGGAGGACCGGCCGATCATCGTCCGGCCGCTGACCAAGCAGGGCCTGCGCGAGGCGGTCCTCTTCCCCGCCAGGTCGGTCGGGCTGGAGGTCGAACCCGGCCTGGTCGAGCTGCTGTTGCAGGATCTCGGCGGCACCGCCGACGGCGAGTACGAGGCGGGCCGACTCCCGCTGCTCGCGCACGCGCTGCGCGCTACTTGGCAGTTACGCCACGGCCACACGCTGACCGTCCAGGCGTACCGGGACGCTGGCGGCATCGAGAACTCGGTGGCCACCACGGCGGACGGCGTGTACCTGGGCCTCGACGAGCCCGGGCGGCGAGCGGCCCGGTCGATGCTGCTGCGCCTGGTGAGACTCGGCGACGACACCGATGACACCCGCCGCCGGCTCGCCCGGGAGTACCTGCTCCGTGATACCCCGCACCCCGACATCCTTGACGCCCTGATCCGGGGCCGACTGCTCGCCCAGCGGGACGAGACCGTCGAGATCACCCACGAGGCGCTGCTGCGCGCCTGGCCCCGCCTGCGCGACTGGATCACCGAGGACCGCCCGGGCCTGCTGGCCCACCAACGGCTCGCCGAGGCGACCGAGGCATGGCTATGGGACGACCGCAGCCGGGCCGGCTTGTTGCGTGGCCAACGTCTGGCGAGCACCCGCAAGTGGGCCGAACAACCCGACCATCGGCCCGAACTCACGGAGGAGGAGCAGGAGTTCCTGGCCGCCGGCATCCGGTTAGCCCGGCTGCGCCGATTCGGTCTCGGCGCCGCCGCGCTCACCGCGATCCTGGGCCTGGTCGCCGGACTGATCGCCGTCCAGCAGAGCCGGGCCGCCGCGCATCGCGCGGCCCAGATCGCCTCCGCCCAACTCGCCGACGAGGCCGGCAAGGTGCGCGACGTCGACCCCGGGATGGCGCTTCGACTCAGCCTGGCCGCCTTCCACACCGCCCCCACCAAGGGCGCTCGCGATCAGCTGTACGCCTCGGCCGAGGCCCCTTACCCGGTCGCGCTGGACGACCCCGCCGCAACGGAGCACAAGCCGGGGGCCGTGGTGAGCCTCGCCTTCAGTCCGGACGGGAAGACGCTCGCCGGCTCCGACAATAGCCACCAGGTGCGGCTGTGGGACGTCCTCGACCAGCACCACCCGACCTACGCGGGCGCCTTCTCCACCGACGGCACCGCCACCCTCGCCTTCGCCCCGAGCGGCCGCCTGCTCGCGGTGCATGGCAAGGACTCGCTCCAACTGTACGACGTCGCCGACACCCACCACCCGACGCTGCTCAGCAGCACGCCCGATCAGACCGGGGTCGCGTACGACCTGGCCTTCAGCCCGGACGGGCACACCCTCGCCACCGGCGCCGACGGCGGAGCCGCGCAGCTGTGGAACATCACCGATCCGGCGCGCCCCGCCCCACTCGCCACCCTCCAGGCCGATTTTCAGGACGTCACCGGAGTGGCCTTCCACCCCGGCGGCCGACTGCTGGCCGCCGCGAGCAACGGCGGCACGGTCCGACTCTGGGACCTGACAGGCGCCCACCCGAGCGTGCTGTCGACGCTCCCGGTCAAGAGCGCTTGGACGGTGGCCTTCCACCCGGCCGGAAACCTGTTGCTGACCACCGGCACATACGGGGAGATCAACTACTTCGACCTCACGGACCCGAGCCACCCGGGGTCGGCGCAGCCCCTCGATCCGTCGGACGGCAGCGATGACTACTTCTCCTCGGCGGTGAGTGCCAATGGCCGGACCTTCGCGACGGTGGGCACAGGCGGCTCGGTGAAGCTGTTCAAGTTCGATCAGCACCCGCAGCCGTCCTCGATGCTCACCCCGGGCCCGTATGTACGCCCCGGTTCGGTCGCCACCCGGGCCGTCGCGTTCCAGTCGGACAACCAGACCGTGGCCACCGGGGACGACCAGGGGCAGCTACGGATCTGGACCACCCCGGCGGCGCGAATTCCGCAGAGCCTGGATACCTTCGGACCCGGATCGGTGTTCGGCCTCGCCGGGCGAATCCTCGTCACCCATGACCCGGACAACGGGTATCAGCTCTGGGACATCGGCGATCAGCGCCGCCCGCACCTCGCGGCGTCCCTCCCCAAAGCCTGGACGAGCGTCTCCTTCCTCGACGACGATCACACCTTGCTGACCCTCGGCGACAAGCAACCGGTCGCGCTGTGGGACGCGAGCGACCCGACAAAACCGGTCCTCGATGCCACAGTCCCCTCACCCGGCCCAGCCGATCCCACCTCCATGCCGCTGGCAGTCGCGAGCACCGAGAGCAACCTGCTCGCGCTCTCGAACGGCCTGGACACGATCGAACTCTGGGACATCTCCGACCGACACCGGCCGCAGCGCATCTCGACGGTGCCGAGGCCCGGCCGGTTCGACGGTCTCGGCCTGCAGCAACACGGCCGTGTACTGGTCGCCTTCGACGAATCCACGCCCGTTCAGCTCTGGAGCCTCACCGACTCGCGCCACCCGGACGGGCCGCATGCACTGCCCGACAGCAGGGGCGCGTGGGGCGTGGCGAGCACTTCGCGGCACCAGATGTTCGTCCAGGAACAGGGGCGGAACGTACTGGTGTACGACGTGCCCGATGCCAGGAACCCGGTGCGGAAGTTCACCGTGACGGCGGCGGCGGACTCTGCGGCCGCCGTCGACGACGGCCGCTATTTGGCGATAGCGGCCGGCGACGACAACTCCCTCACCTTCTGGGATCTCAGCCGTCCCGGCAGGCAGGTCGGTCGGATCGCCATCCAGGGCAAGCCGCTCGACATCCCCGTCAGCGACGATGGCCGGCTGCTCGGGATCGCCGGGACTCTCACCGACAACGTCCAGGTCTGGAACGTGGCCGCCCCGGGCAGGGTGACCGCCGACGACGCTGTCACGCTGCCCAATCAGTCCGACCTCGCGTTCGGCCCGGACAACGGCCTGATCGCCACCGACGTGTCCGCCTCCGCATTCGGCTACGGTGTGCGCCTCTGGTATGCCGACCCCAATCGGATGTACCAGGACCTCTGCGCCGAGCTCGGCCAACTCCCGCCCCCGCCCGACTGGTCGAAGTACACCAGCCACCTCACGTACAGCGCCCCCTGTGGCTAGTACTCCAGCCGCCCTTCCCCACTCCCAGGCCGTTGACCAGCGGGAATGGAGAAGTCCGGCTGGAGTACTAGACGGCCGCGTGCCTGGGGTGCCTGACCGGTCTATCCACCCGTAACCGCCGCAACCCGGGGGCACGGGCCCGCAGGGCACTCGTTCGGTGATCAGCGATGGACACGTGCGACGGCGACGTCGGGGATCGCCACCGCGACGTCGTCCTCGGCGCCAGGTGCCGCATGCGTGAGCGGGCCGGACGCGTCGAACGGCAGAACGACGGCCAGACCATCGGCAGACACGCACGGCGCGGCGACCGGGACCGGGGCGTACCAGGTGAAGCACTCGGCTGCTGCAACTCGCTGCCGCGACCGCCGCTGCAGACCGTGCGGTGGCGTGGTCACCGGGGTGGGGACGCTCACCGGGCCGCGTTCGCGGGTGGTGGCCGGGGCGCCACAGGCCGTGGGGCCAGAACTCGGACAGGTACCGGTCGGTGCGTGCGTATACCGCTCTGAAGTCTGGCCACTGGCCGGGCGTCGGTGGCGCCCCGGCACGGGCCGGGGGCCCGGGACCTGGCAAGGCGGCGACCGGCTGCTCACCTGCGGTGGACACCTGGTGGGCGGGCCCCGGCGGGGAGGGGAACGGCCCTGTGGCCTGGACCGTCGCACGTTGCCCGGCGTTCGGGGCGCATTCTGCCTTCGCTGCCTGGACACACATCACAAGGCCCGCCACGCCGCGGATGGACTCGCTACGGCGACAAAGTGCTGTCCTGTGGAGCGTGGCACGGTGTCACCCGGGCCGCAGGCGAGTCCTCCGCACATACTGGCGACGGGCGGAGGACCGCCCCGCCAGCGAGCAGCAGCCGCAGACGGGCAGGCGGGTGGGAACGAGCGCCGGACACGGCATCCCACCAGCGCCACAGGCGGGGTGTGGCGCGATCGCGGACGATTTGCGCTCGCCACAGCGCGGCCTGGGAAGCCGCGCCGCATTGCCGCCGCGCCTCGAGGTCGCAGCCGAGCTCCTCCGCCCAGCTCCACGCGATGCCGCAAGCCACCAGCGCTACGCCAACCACTGTGGCGGCCAGCATCGGCAGGAACCAGGAGCCGGCGACCAACACTGCCGCGCCCACGGCACGGCGCAGCCGCCTGCGCGGGCCATGCCCGCGCCGCAGGTGAGCCAGCTCGTGTTCCAGCACGGTCGCCAGGTGCTCGGCATCCCGGTGCAGCCAGGTGAGGCCGATCGAGACGTGTCGGTCGCGAACGTGCTGGAGCACACAGGCCTCCCCGTACCCGGACGCCGACGAGTACGGGATACCGATGCTCTCGTGGTCGAACCCGTGCAGATCGGTGAACTCGCGCACCCGGGCGGCGGCCGCGCGCATCGTGCTGTGGCGTTGAGCGGCGGAGAAGCCCGCAAGGGCGGAATCCGACTCGGCGAAGGCCCTCCACCGCGGGGCATCCATGAGGACCGCGGTGGTCATGGATGCACGCCCGGCGCTCGACTGTCGGCCCGCCACCACCACCGTTGACATGACGGTGGCCCATAGGCCCGGCTCCCAGCCGCGCCACGGGCCGGTTACCCGCAGCACCGCGCACCCCGTCGCAGCCACCAGCAGGACACTCCACCAAGGAGCCCGGCGAAGTGCTCCCCGTACCCGAAGGAGAAGTGCCTGGGCCTCGTCCTCGTCCTGATCCACCCCGTGCCCCCTCCGTGCGGCCCGGAGCGTGACCGGGCCCTCTGCGCGTTCCTGGCTGATCGACACGGGCGACGGTGTCGCCCGTGCGCAGCTGCACGAACACCCGGCCGGGATGGCCGCGATGGCGATCTGTCCGCCGTCGCTGCAGGCCCGGACAGCACGGACACTGCCGGGCGCACCGTTCAGCTCGCACTGCCCTACGTGCACTACCTGAGGCCCGAGCACCACGTCGGGGACGCCCGGGAGCTGAACCTGACCCTCGCTCCGTGGGCGGGCCAGAACTCCGCCGAGGCCATGCGTCACGAACCCGACCGGATCACTGGCTCCGTCAGCGAGCGAGTGGGCTGACCGCGGGTACTGCAGGGCTGGGACGGCGGGTTTGTGCCGCGCCAGCCCGGGTCGGTCACGACCGGGCAGGTGCCGGTTGCGCGATTGGCCAGCGCGGACCGTCTGGGCTGCCCTGCCACGCCCACTGAGCATCGGAGGTGACGGTGATGCCGTAGTCGAACAGGTCGGGCCGTCCCAGGCCCTCCCACTGCGCCCAGGCGATCATCACCTCGTCGCCGATCCGGCGCGGCCCGCCCTGCAGCAGCACCGGCCGGCCGTCCGCCCCGGTGCGGACCTCCGCCCAGGAGTGCGCGCCGTCGTGGACCAGGACGACAGGCCCGTCCGGGCCATTCTCGGTGAACACGGCGGCGCCGGGCACCGCGACCCGCACCGCGAACCGCAGGCCCCAGTCCTCCAGCGCCGCCGGATTCCGGTCCAGCACCCGCTGAACCTCGGGGTCGGCGTCCGCACGCACCGCCGCGTGGGCGGCGGGCCCACTGCTCGGCTGGGCGGGGGCGTGCCGGTCGCCCATGAACTGGGCGAGCCCGTGCACCCAGCCTGTCGCACTCCTGCCGTCCTCGGTGACGGTGAGCGCGACGTACCCGAGCAGGCCCCATGGGTAGACGATCCGTCCACCCGGCCGCACCGACTCCACCCACGCCCACGGCACCGTCTCGACAGCGTAGGTGACGTGCAGGCGGTCGACCTGCCCGCCGCCTGGCGCCCCGCCGCCGCTCGCGTTGCCGGTCACCACCTCGGCATCCAGCCCGGCCGCGGCGAGGCGGCCGCGGGCGAACCCGGCGAGGCCTTCGTCCACCTCGGTGGAGACCACCCTGCCCGGACCGGCCCGCCAGGCGGACAGGGCCGCCGTCCACCCCTGCCCGGTGCCGACGTCCCAGACCCGATGCCCGGGTTCCAGCCGCAGGCTGTCCAGCATGTCCGCCACCACCCCGGGAGCGGACAGCGATGACGACGGGACACCACCGGCGAGCTGAGTGATGGCCGGGGAGCTGACGCCGCTGTACACCTCGGCGGCCCAGCCGGCCGGGTCCACGGCGCGGTCGAGCGGCGCGTACGCCCAGCCATCCCAGCGCCACAGCCGATCCGGTGCGAACTGGTCACGGGGCAGCGCGGCGAAGGCCTCGCGCAGCCACGGCGAATCGGCCGGCCACTGCCCGTACTGCTCCATCCCCGCGTCCAGCGCCCTGCGGTGGGCGGCCAGGTCGCCGCCGTCGTCGCTCACCCGTCAGTCCTTCTTGTGCTTGCCCGTGCCGGCGGAGGGCTTCTCCACCTTGCCGTCGGCGTTGTTCGGGGGCGGGCTTCCCTTCGCAGGATCCGGTGCTTGCTTGGAGTGGTCGCCCATGTGCGTCCCCTTCCCGCGTGTACTGAACGTGGTCGGCCGCCCATCCTCCCGCGCGCCCAGGCCGGACGGTAGAGGGCGTGCGGGGGTGCGCACCACGCTGGCACGATTCCGCGCTCCCCTCCCGGCCCGGAATCTTCTCGGAGTTCGTGTCCATGGTGTGGCGGCTGGGGTACCTGCGATCGGCTGGACACGCACGCCGGTTGTTGAGGTGGCGGCCCGCCCTTGGGTGCCCACGGTCCTCTTGCGCTGCTTGCTCTCCGGCTTTGCGTCGGCGGATTCGCTCGTGGCGGGGCGGCGGGCCTGGTCCAGGCTGCGTTCGAGGATCGCCATGAGGTCGACGACGTTGGTGGCCTCGGCGGGCGGGCCCTGGCTGACCACGATCTGCCGGCCCTCGGCCTTGGCCTGGACGAGGTCGCGGACCTCCTCGCTGTAGGTGCCGTGCCACTGGTCCGGGTCCCAGTCGACGGCGAGTATCTCGATCAGCTGTTCGGCCGTGGAGAGTTCCCGCTCCGGCAGGGGGACGTCATCGTCGGGGAGGTTCCCGACCTCGCTGCGGGGGTCGCGGACCTCGCCGGCCAAGTGCATGGTGTGGGCGGTCAGGATCCCGTGCCCGGCGGAGGGGCTGCAGCGGGCGTGTCGGAAGGCGCGCCAACGCGCTCACGAGGAAGCGGGAGCATGGCGATGATCTCGCTGCTCGGTGCCTGCGCCACTTCGACCTCCGGCGGCGGCGGGCAGGCCGTGCCGCCCACCCCCGCAACGCCCGCAGCTGCAGGCAGTCTCCGCCGCCGTTAAGCGAACTGAGATGCCCACGATCGAGCCCGTGATGTGCGAGGACGAGCCGACTGCCGGCCCGGGCGGCGCGATGACGGTTGAGGTCGGCGTCGTCACCGGGGACCTGACGATCCGCTGCGAGCGGCGATCCGGCGGTCGACGTCCGCATCCAGTACGCCGGCGCCGCGGAGTGGTATCAGCTGAAGGGAAGCCCCAGGTGCCCGAGGGCGAGCTGGAGGACGACCATGGTCGGCGGCCCAGGCGCGCCCGCCGCCGATGGTGTTGGTCACCGTGCTGTCCGCCACTACGCCTCCGCACCTGCGAGTGCTGGTGGCATCCGATCGGTGACGTCGTCGCCAGTGGGGCCGGTGCGCTGGGTGGGCAGCGCGGTGGGCGCGGCCTGGGCCAGGCAGGAGTCCGCGAGGGCCAGCTCGCTGAAGCCCTATGGGAAGTTGCCGAGTTGGCGGTCTTTTGTCGGTGCGTACTCCTCGGCGAGCAGTCCCAGGTCGTTGGGCAACAGGAGGAGCCGGTCGAGGAGTTCGCGGCCTCATCGGTACGGCCGATCGCGGTGAGGGCGTCGGCGAGCCAGAACGAGCAGGGCAGGAAGGCGCCCTCGTGTCCGCGCAGGCCGTCGACGTTCATGTCGTCCCGGTCGTGGGTGGGGTAGCGGTGGACCAGCCCCTCGGGGGTGAACAGTTCGCGCTGGACGGCCTCGACGGTGGCGATCACCCGCTTGTCGTCGCCCGGCAGGAACCCGAGAGCGGGGATGAGCAGGAGCGCCGCGTCCAGGTCCCGGCCGCCGTAGTACTGGGTGAACACCCCGCGCTGGGAGTCGAGTCCGTTGGCGCAGACGTCGGCGTGGATTTCGTCGCGCACTTGCCGCAGGTGCTGCACCACGGACTTGGCGACGGTGCGCCGGCGAGAAAGGAGGGTGGCGGTGCGATCGAAGAACACCCAGGCCAGGACGCGGGAATGAGTGAAGTGGCGGCGCGGGCCGCGCACCTCCCAGATCCTCTCGCCGGCCTCGCGCCAGCGCTGCTCCAGCTGCTCGGCCAGCGCGAGCAGCAACGCGTCACAGGGAGCCCCGGTCGACCTCTACAGGGAAGCATCAGCGGCTTTGGCGCGGGCTTTCAGTCCCGGCCATGCTCGTTGAGCATGGACCGGTCGCCGCCAGCCGGCTGACCTGTTGGAGGCGACCCCGCGCCACCCGACCGCTGACCAGGCCGTACTGGTGGTGTGGGCCGAGCATCCCGCGGACCCCGCCCTGTGCCCGGACCCCGCGCCAAGCGCTGGCCGACCGGCCCACCGAGCGGTTCGACGGGCACCCTCACCCGCCAGCGGTCTGCTCGCCTCACAGATGCCAGGCCAGCCGCCACAGCAAGCAGGGCCCACTCGAGAGGAGGTCCCGGCCGAGGCGAAGGCTGCAGTCCACCTCGCTGCTCGCCTCGTTGGAGGCCGTCCCGACAGGACATCAGGCCGCCATACACACCACGCGCAGCATCTGATCAGGCGAAACGTCGGAGTCCTGCTGGAGTGCTGACGGTTGCTCCGTGCTCCTCACTGCGCGGTGTAGAGCCGGTCGACGAACCCCGGGACGATCTCTCGCATGCGGTCCACGACGGGGATCGGCGCGCCCTGTCGGGGAGTCAGCGCGCTCTGCCAGCCGAGATAGCCGGCGGTGTTCAGCGCCTGGGCGAGGTACTCGGGGAACGAGAGCGGTAGCGGCGATAGCGATTCGCCGATGTAGTGGTAGTGGACCGTGTCCTGGGCCGGTTCCCCGGGTTCCTGGAGGAAGGCCGCGCATGCCTCCGGGATGTACAGGTCGAAGGGCTTCACGGCCCTGAACCGGTCCCCGCCCTCGAAGTCGTCGAACCAGATCGCTCCCTGCCAGTCGGAGAAGACCTCGTCAAGGGGGAGTAGGCGGATAGACCCCTCGTCACCGGTGGCGTCGCAGGCGCCTGGTGCGGTGTAGGTCCACTGCAGCGTGAAGCCGTTGAGCTCCTCGTAAAACTCCGCGGCACCCGCCGGCAGGTGCCCGCCGGCGCTGCGCAGCGCCGTGTCGAGGACGCCTCGTGGCACGGGGTCGCGGATCTCGGTGCGGGTCAGGGCGAATCCCGCGGTGCTGTCCAGTTCGCGGATGCGCGCCTCGATCAGGTCTTTGTACATGTCGTCCGTCGATTGCCTCGGTGGGATGGGGTCAGTTCAGTTTGCTTGCTTGTCGGGTGGGCCGGTTCGCCTTGTAGCTGGCTGACTGCGCGTGTGCTGCGTACTGGTTGGCGAACTCCGTCTTGTAGCCCGGGTGGAGGTTCTGCAGGTTGTTGACGAAGTCCACGGGGTTGCCCTGGGGGCCCATGACCGTCGCCCAGTTACCAAGTACCTGGAACCGGCCGGGGATCTGGTGCAGCGAATCCGTCGCGCTGAGCTGGGCGAGGAACGCGTCGAGGATTCCCGCCTGGTGCATCTGGCCGCACAGTGCGACCTGATCGTTCGCCGGGTAGTAGGAGAACAGCAGCGGCCGACTGGGCACCAGCTCCATCGCGGGAGTGCCGAGCCCGGCCAGGAGCTGGTGCCGGTCCCCCGGCGGACAGGCCAGGATCATGTCCCATTGCAGGAGCGGCTTGTCGACGAAGGCGTCCTGGGCTGCTTGCGTGTGTCCCGCGCCGATCAGCGGCACCAGGCAGTGCTCGAGCCACAGGCGGGCGTCGGCTCCCAGCACGTGGTCCAGGAAGGCGATCCGGTCGGCGTGCGGCAGCATGGCCAGGAACGCCGCCTTGTCCTGCGGCGTCCGAATGGCGTAGAGGTGTGGATAGGCAATCATGATCGCCCGTTCGAGCCCGGGGCGGACGACCGCCAGCACCTCGCCGCGGTACTGGTCGGTCCGCCCCGCCAGGCTCGTCACCAGGTGCTGGGCCTGTTGGGGCGTGTCCGGCATCTGCTGGTAGCCCTGCTGCTCCTGCGGGGTGAGTGCGGCGACCGGCAGCGGGATCTGGGCCGCCCAACTGCCGTGTTGGTCGGGTTGGCCGGCGTGCCGACCGACCCACTGCATGGCGATCTTGCTGGGGACGACGGTCGCGAGGTCGAGCGGGTTGCCGGGCCCGCGCTCGTAGCTGACCTGAGTGGTCAGGTCGACCGTGTAGCCGTACTCCACCAGGTCCTTGACCGGGGTTTCCGCCTGCGCGGACATCGCCGAGTTGACCTGGGCGGGTCCCGGCGCGAGGTTGAGCGGGTTGGTTCCCGGTCCGCCGAGCCGACCGTTCCACAAGTGCATGCGCACGGCGTTGTAGTGCGCGTTCGCTGGCATCTTCCCGCCCAACTGCAGACCGTCCTTGACCAGTGCCATCCAGCCGATCGGGTTGCCGGCTGTCGTGGGCTGGTTGTGGCCGTCCTCCAGCGGCGTACCGTGCAGGCCGGTGACTGTGACCGTGCCGGCACGGTTGCCGTCCGCGACGAACTGGGGATCGTCGCCGTACATGGTCGCCCCCTGTTTGTCCGTCTGCGCCCATCGCTGCACCACCGGCACGGCGGCGGAGCCGGACGGGGTCCCGGTGCTCGGCTCCGTGTCCAGCGGGCGGCGCTGCACGGGCTCGCGCATCACCCGAACGGCGTTGGCCTCGGCCTCATGCTCGAAGCGGTCGGACGGGTCGGAGACCCGCAGCCCGGCCCCGTTGTCGGCACCCGCGACAGGGCCCCGGCGCTGCTGGAGGACGTGGGTGAGCTCGTGGGCCAGGGTGTGCCGGTCGCCGCCGCCCGCCCCGATGACGACGTGGTTCCCGGATGTGTAAGCGCGGGCGCCGACCTCGGCGGCGGAGGCCTGGGCGGCGCTGTCGTCGTGGACCCGCACGGCCGTGAAGTCGGCGCCCATCCGGCCCTCCATCTCGGACCGGACGGCGGCCTCCAGCGGCCGGCCGGGCGTGCTCAGGACGTCGTGGACGGCCGAGCGCTGCACCGCCGCGCCGGCCCGCCCGGCCGGGCCCGCCGCCTGACGGAGCATCTGGACGACGGCTCGGTTCCCGACGGTCGCCTGCAGCGCCATCAGGTCCGGCCCCAGGCCCCGGCCGCCGGTGCGCGGCGTGCGGACCGGCGTACCGGTGCGTCCGGAGGCCTGGGCCCTGGTGTCTTCTCGGGCGTGCAAGGGGGCATGCAAGGGGGCTTCTTCCCGCAGTGGAACAGCGACCCTTCCTGCATACGCGTTCGACGCCCGGCACGCCAGAGCCCGCAGAGCAGACCCAGGTGCCCCGCCGGGCACCCGTACGGGCACCCCGCAAGCTTGTGATTTATCCACTCGTCTTCGTCGGTGGAACAGGTGATCGAGGTGATCTTCCTACGGAAGACTGTGTGGGTGACGCTTCCTGCTCCGCTTGCCACTGCTGAGGAGATCCATGATCACCTCATTGATCAGCTCAACCTCGCCCTGCGCCGACCCGGGATGTACGGGGGCGAGATGGCTCTCCGGATCCTGCTTGACCACCTGCTGTTCATCGAGCGCCAGCCCGAGGCGTGGAGCGAGCTGAAGCAGGTTTGGGAAGAGCAGGGGCTCTGGACTCCCATCGGTCCCAGCGGGGCGTTCCAGGATGTCTTCCCCGCGCAGGCTGACTGCTGCGAAGTCGCCTCGGTATACGCGGAGTTCGCGCAGCGACGCGGCTGGCTCAAGCCCGATCGGGTTCTCACAGCTGAGGAGTACGAGGCCCTCACAGGCCGAGTCCGGGGGTGGGCCGCAGTTGACCGCACCTGGACCGACGTGACGGTGGAGTTCGGCCCTTCGTCTGTGCTGTTCGGAGGGAACAACCCTCTGTACGGGAAGACACTCGGCTACTTGTCGGAGAATCCGCAGCACCCGATGGTGGTCTTCCACTTGTGGAACGGCAATGAACCGGGAGCCGAACCGTGGCCGCCCAAGCATGAGCAACCGCTGCTCCTCGCAGTGCGTTTCGGTGGCGGCTCGTTCCGCGCATCGTTGATCTTCACCCCCGAGGGCGATCGGAGAAAGCCGACGGCCCAGGACCCTTGCCTGCCGCAGTAGTGGTCCGACGGCGAGCGCAGGTCACCCACATGAGGATTTCCAGGACAGCGGACCGACCCCCGCATGATTCTGGACCTCCACGAGGTTCAGGACCCGACGCGAAGGCCGTGCTGGTGAGCGTGGTGGAACAGGGCGTTGCAGTGCGAGCCGTTCGCGGAACTGTCACGCTTCCGAGGTGCCTTCTACGACTGCCTGACCGGTCCGTGTGACGCGCTGTTCGAGCTCACCGACGCAGTGCCGTGCACCGACGGCCCGGTGAAGACCCTGGTCGGCCTGGCGCTGGCTCCCGAACACCGGCGTGGGCAAGGTGCCCTCTACGGCGCGCTGAACAGGGGCCGCCTGGACGTCGAGCGGCTGCGGGCCGAGTTGGCCGGCCTGCCGCTGCCCCGCGCCGCCGACGGCCGCCTGGTGCTGGCGGTGGACGTCTCGCCGTGACTGCGGCCCGGCGACGACCTCGCCGCCGTCAGCGCCGCCCGGCTGCGGGACCTGGTCGAGCGCCTGGTCGCCGCCGGCGTCTCATGCCGGCACCTGCGCCGCGACCGCATCCTCGACGAGGCCCGCCACACCGGCGATCCGGTCCACCTCATGCACCTGTTCGCCGTCTCAGCCAGCACCGCCGTCGCCTACACCCGCGCCGCCCACCCCGAACGCTTCGCCATCGACCCCGCTCAGCCGTAGACCCCCATGCCTTGGCAGGACAACCCGGCGCCGGCGAGCATCCCGGTAACCGTGCACTTCCTGGTCTGCGCGATCAGCCCCGTGACCAGGGCGGCAAAGGTCGTGAACGTCGGTGTGGTGAAGCAGCCCCGCAGCAACTGCAACACGGCGAGCAGCGAAGCAGGTACGGTCGGATCCGGAAGCATCGGCGGGTCCCTCCCCGGAGGAGACGTAAGCACCGCCGATGCTTCTCTGCTATCCCCTGTCTGTGCGGCCAGATGACGCCACATCACCCGCCCGAGCGACCCCAACAGCGATCAACGAAAATCGAAAGTCGAGTGAGTAACATCGCCACGTAATCGAACGAAGGGGGACGAGGACATGGGCGACACCGCCACCCGGATCGGGGTCTACCTGGCGCACCCGCGGCCGGGGAGCCTCAACCGCGCGCTGTACGACGCCGTGGTGGCCGAACTGCTCGGACGCGGCTGTGATGTCCGGGCCCACGACCTGTACGCAGAGGGCTTCCCACCGTTGCTCACCGCCGAGGAGACCGGCACGGTCGCGGCCGCGGACGAGTCCGCCGACCCGCAACTCGCCCTGCACCGGGCCGAAGTGGCTGGCCTCGACGCCCTCGTCCTGATCCACCCCAACTGGTGGGGCATGCCGCCAGCCGTCCTCACCGGCTGGGCCCGGCCGCCGACGCACGCCGCGCCGCGTGCCAGGCCGCGCTGACCGGAACCCCCGCCGACGACACCGTCGTCGTCCTCTCCGCTCTCAGGAACCCGGCCAGCAACGACGCGGCCGAGCAACTCGCCGGGCAGTGGCTCGCCGCCGTGAACGGCGACGCCGAGTCCTCGTTCGCCTCGGCGGCCGCCGCCAACCCCCGCCAGGCCGTTCTTGCGCTCGCTCTCGCCGGGTGCGAGCTGCGGATGACCGGCACCCCGGCCGCCGCGGACCGGCCCTACCTCGGATGGCTGATCGAGCACGCCGCCTACGAGGCGACCGCTACGGAGCTGCGCCTGTTGGAAGACGACCCCGCCTTTACGGCGTAAAGATCTGGAGACGTGATGACCACCCCCGACACCTTCCTCCCGATCCCGCCAAACACCGGCCGGGTGACGCGCATCATCGTGGCCGTCAACGAGTCCAGGCTCAGTGAAGACCACCTCGGTCAGCGCCCTCGCCGCGATCGCCGCCAGCGAAGGACTGCTGACCCTGGCAATCGAGGCGGACAGCTAGCGCGACCTCGCCCACATCCTGGGCTACGACGACCCGGACGCCGACGAGAACATCGGCACACTCTGGGACGTGGTCGACGGCCTCGCCACCCTGGACGAGGTACTCGTTCCCGCCCGACGGGGCGAGGGCGGTCCGGCCATCCCCGGACTCTGGCTCGTGCCCGGATCGCGCAAGCTCAAGGAACTGGACGACAAGCTCTCAGGCGCGATGCTCCGAGAGCTGTGGTTCAACCGACTGCTGCCCGCCGTCATGGGCCGCTTCGACGTGATCTTCATCGACTGCCCCGGCGACCTGAAGCTCACCACCAAGGGCGCCCTGCTGGCCGACAAGGACAAGGTCGAAGTCATGGCCTGCGTGAAGTCACAGGAGAAGGAAGCACGCGCCCTCACCGAGCTGGAGTCCCGCTCGCCGAGATGAACAAGGCCTTCGGCGCGCTCGGCATCAACCTCGGGATCGACTGGATCGTGATAGGAGAGTCCGTCTCCCACGAAAGCCAGGGCAAGGTCTACAGCGACTCGGAGAACCAGCTGCGCGAGGCCTACGGCGAACTCGTGCTGCGCCCCTCGGTCCGGCGCAGCACGAAGGTCGCCGAGGCGTACTCCGCGCAGACCGCCCTCCCGCTGTATGCGCCGGCCAGCGCGCCGGCGATCGAGTACCAGGGCATCGCTGCCGGCATGGGCCTCACCAAGGAGACCTTTACGGCGTAAAGACCCAGAAACGCGAAAGGGCCCGCCTCCGACGAATCGTCGGAGGCGGGCCCTTTCAGTGGGGCTAACGGGTGTGACCAGGCCAGCGTTCAGCCAGGTCCGTGTCGCCCTGGGGGTCGTAGTTAGAGATGATCCGCCAGGCCGTGGCGCACAGGTCGCGGGTGTACCGCTCGCCGGTGGTGGCGTAGCCGCCGTGTGCGGCGAACTGCTCGTTGAGATAGGTCCACAAGGCGGGGCGGTTGCCGTCGAAGAACATCAGCAGGTAGTGGCCGAAGTAGGCGATGGCGGCGGGGTTCTCGGCCTTGCGCAGCTGGGTGATGCCGCTCTGCACCTTGCTGAGGATGTACTCCAGGCTGGGGACGTCGGGGTCGCCTGGCCCGTAGATCCGCTCAGCACCGTTGTCGACGGTAGCCCAGAAGGCGGCGTCGTCCCGACCCGGCAGCATGGCGAGCAACCGCGTGAGGTGCCGGAAGTCGGGGTCGGTGGCGAAGGCGTCGTTCAACTGGGGGTTCCCCTCCGTGGTTGTCATGATGCGCACCGTACGGGCCCCGGCCACACATTGGGGCCCATACGTGGGATGTTCGGAGTTCATTCAGGCCATTCCGACTTCCAGGGGCGACTTCTCCCCGCTCGTGACTGCGGCCCAGTTGTCAGGCCGGAAGGGCCGCACGGTCCAGGCCGATCGCGTAGCTGACAGCAGCGAGGGTGGCGTCCCAGTCACCGCCGTGGTAAACGGCACGGTCGTCGATGTAGCAGGCCGCACCGAGCTTGGTGCTGGTCACGAGCACCGGCCCGCGGGTCGTCCAGTAGGCCCTGCCCTCCGAAGGGTCAACAAAGGCCTCCAGCCCGCTGTACCAGGTGACCCAGTCAGCGATCTCCGGCAACCAGCGCTCGGGCCTGGCGGTGAACTTATGGGGGTCTTTCAGTTCTGTCCGTTGTCCGCCGTGCAGGTACTCACCCTGGTTCCCTGCTTGTCACTGATCAGCGGCACACTGCGCACATGAGTACTGATCCACATGCCGTCCGGATGACCCTCGATCTGACCTGGGTCGAATCCATGGGTGGTCCTCTGATCGCGTCCCGGTGTCCGCGCTGCAGTACTGGGATGGCTGCACTGAGGACGGCATGATCATCGGTGACAGCGACCAGCCAGACGACTACGACCGCGCCTGCAGCGTCGAGGGCCTGGCCGAGGTGATCGGCCTGCGCAGCCGCAGCGACGTCTCCGCGCTGGTCCTGGGCGACGAGCCCGCCACCACCTGCTACCTGCCCGAGCAGAGGGCCTTCATGCGCTGGCTCGCCGCCGACTCCGACGCCGAGCTGCTCGCCGCTGCCGAAACGGCGCTGAACGACCCGGCGACGCCGTGGGAGGAGTGCGGTCTGTGGGAGACCGACGGACCGGCGATCCTCATGGACTCCGCCGAGGCCGGCAAGAACCTCGGCGTGCCATACCCGGATGGCAGAGGCGAGCCGGACCAAGCCCCCGTCCACCTGCCCGCAGGGCGCTGGAGAGTCCGCGCGTTCCAGAAGACCGGCGACTCCCCTTGGATCAGCGTGGTTCAGCTCCTTCTACAAGTCGACGGCCAGTCGACAACGGCTCCTTGACTCGCACGCCGGTCCTCACGGGTTCGACCTGCGTGCGGTCCGGAAGTCCTGGTACTCGTCGCAGACGATGCCGTCGTTGACCCAGCGTTGCGGGTCTGCGGCGAGTTCACGCTCGGACAGATGCAGGGCCTCCTCGGGGGTGGGCAGGACAGCGAGGTCCCGCCCCCAGGTCTCGTCCTCGGGGTCCAGGGACGGGAACTCGGTGATGTCGAGGAAGGCGTCGGTGCCGACGTCTTCGACCTCGCTCAGGTAGATGGTGATGCCCGCACGGCCGGGGCTGAGGGCGATCCAGCGGAGCCCGGGCCGGCCGTCGATTTCGATGGCGCCGAGGAACTGCTCGATCTGCTTCCCGCGTTGGAGGGCGCTGAGGGCGAAGGCGGGGGTGAGGTGCCGCATGTCAGCTCCTCTGATGGGTGCTGGTCGGACAGGCGTCCCGGACGGTCAGCCTGAAAGGATTTGTCGAGCCTTCACCAGACGCTCTCGATGGTCTTCGATCCAGCCTGCGGGCGGGGACATGGGCAGGCTGACCGTCACCTGCGAGGACGGGTCATCGCTGATCGACACCCCGATCGCCCTCGGGCTGAGCGGCTTGATCTTCAGCTGGACCGTCCGGCCGGAGTTCAGCCATGAGACGAACCTGTTCCCGGCAAGGCTGTCGAGAGCCTCTTCCCACTTGTCGAGGTCGAAGGCCGAGATCCCCACCCGGAAGTTGCCAGTGACGGTCTCCGTCGACACGACGAACTCACAGTCCAGGAACCCACTGCCCGGATCCGGTCGCTGCAGCACCCGCAACGCGACGACATGACCGCTCGTCCCAGGCGGGTCGGCAAGGTAGATCAGATCGTCCAGTGCGTCGTCCATCACAGCCCTCTCACTCGATCTCGAACAAGGACATCATTCCGGACGACACCGACACGCCCAGGGCGCTCTCATCAGTACCTGTTTCTAAGCCTCGGTGACGACAGCATCGGGCCGTCCAGTGTCGGAGCCCGGGCCTAGCATCTGCTCATGAACCCTGAGCTCCTGTCTGCGGTCAGGACCGCACTCCCATCCGGTCGGATGATCACGTCAGATGAAGGCGATGGAGACGTCCAAGCCCTCTGGCCGAGTGACGGACCGGCCTCCGCGGATCTCTGGGTACGGCTGCATGCCGAGCGCACCCGCACGGGCCTGTGGCCGCTACTTCTTGATTCCAGGAACCCTCACGACAGCGAGTTCAGGCCCTGGGGAGCCGGTGAGCTCTTCCCAGAACGAATGTCCTCCCCAGAGACCCACGACCCTGCCGAGCTCCTCGGGAACTGGTGGAAGGACTACACCGTCATTGACGAGGACGATGACATGCTGTCGCCGGAGGAGCGCCTGGCCGTCACCGCCCCCTTCGGGCAGGTCTGGCCGGGACTCGCCCCGTCTCTCCGACCGACCATGGACCCCGAGACCACAACCGTCGGCTACGCGCGGCACTTCGTCGCTCGTCGGCCGCAGTCCCGGCTGGGACTCGTCCCTGCCAGCTCGGGAGCCCACGCGCTCACCGCCGCTGGCTGGGACGGGCCGGTCAACTACGACAACGACACCGCCAAGTTCTCCGCCGTCGTGGCCGACTGGGAACGGCGCTTCGGCGCACGCGTCGTCGCGGTCGGCTCCGCCACCCTCCACCTGAGCGTCGCCGCACCCCCGACAACGACAGAGGACGCTCTCCTCGTGGCTGCCGAGCACTTCGCGTTCTGCCCTGACAACATCTGGCAAGGCCACCGCCCGTGCACGCTGACCGCGTACACCGAGCGGCTCATCGATTGCCACAGCTGGGACTTCTGGTGGGACTGACCCACCGCACTGGCGATCGTCAGCTGGAACCTCACACCGCTGGCCAACCGGGCCGGAGCACCAGGTGACTGCCTTCGAGGTCATGGGAGGCCTTCAGCTGTGTCCGATGTCCGCGTTGTGGAGGCGGCGTTCGGTGAGGCTGGTCACCCCGCTCAGCGCCTGCAGCTTGTCCTCCAGGGCGGCCTTGTCGACGGTCAGCTGGCGGATCGCTTCGGCGTAGACGCGGACCAGCTTGCGCAGGTCACTGTTCTCCCGGCGCAGACGGTCGGCCTCGTCGTCGGACCGGGTTCCGGCTTTCAGGACCGTGGCCGGGCGGTGCCGGCCAGCGAGCTGGGATTTGAACCAGGCGATCGGTTGCGGGTAGTTCCGGTAGAAGGTCGCGTGGGGGACGCCGAGCCGCTTCTCGACGCCGGTGACGGTGGCGCGCCGACCGCAAGCCTCGCTCTCGGCGAGTTCGGATTCCATCGCGGCCCGGACCTGCTCGTCGGTGGGCAGGTGGTGGCTCACGGTGTCTCCGTCTTGGTGTCCGGACCGGTGACGGCGGTTGCGGTGAGGAAGTCGGCGAGCTCCTGCCGGCGGGTCTGGAGGCGGTGCCGGACGAACGGCGCCAGTTGGTCCGCGCGGGCGAGTTCCCGGTCGTGGGCTTCCAGGGCCGCTCGCAGGTGGGCGGTGTTCTCGGCGGACAGGGCGACGTTGCGGCACCGTAGGGGCTGGCAGTCCGGCAGTGATGGGCCGGCCTGGCCGTCGTCCCGGCGGCACAGGGCCCGGTCGGGATTGTGGACGCAGGGGACGTACCGGCCCGGGTAGATGTGGGGGTCGTGGCGGGTCATGTGGCGTTGGAGCCGCTTGGCGTCGTTGATGACCTTGCCCTGGAACTGGACATGCCGCTCGAACTCGGCGAGACGGCTTTCCGCCTCGGCCGCGGCTGGTCCGGTGAGGCGGTGGAACTCGTCGCTGGTGATCAGGTCGCCGAGTTTCTCGCCGCGGGCGATTGCCTCCTCGGACTCGACCTCGTCGCGGAACCCGGAGTCGGAGGTACCGGCGTAGCCCTCGAACATCTGCACACGCAGGTGCCGGTACTGCAGGGCGCCGGCGATGACGCCGCCGGGGCGGCGGGCGATGAATCAGGCCAGGGTGCGCCTTCTCTCCGCAGAGGCCGTGTGCGGATGACTTCGTGTTGTGATTGAACAGCGGGAGCCCTCATCGAGGGGTTTGCCACGTTCGTTGTCACTGGTGTTGCATTCCGCGCTCCTCGGTGTGATGCAAGTCACTCCGAGTATCAGATCTGGCTGCGTTCATGATTCGGCGCGCTGCTGCGACGCCTTGGGCATAGCAGACTCGGTGGAAGGGGGCCACCGATGCCCGGCATCGTGAAGCTTGCTCAGGGCGGCATGGTCGTTGCTCACCAGCACCTGCGCCAGCCGTGCTGCTTCGGCCACGACATCGGGCCAACCTGGCGATTGAAGGTAGACCTCGTCGCTGGCATCGGCACCAACCGCGCCCTGCACCCTGCCGTAGGCAGCGCCGAGACGCGCCATCAGCGACACCTCCTCGTCGGTGCGAAGACTCTGCCCCAGCCAGGGCAGCGGATCATCCGCATTGCAGAAGTCGTCGAAGAGGACGTGCACCACGTAGTCGAGATTCTCGAACTGTTCAGGGTCAAGCCAGACCTCCCGTTGCCACGTCGGGCTTGCAAGCGCCATGACTGCCGGAACGACGTGTAGGCGGTAGTAAGGCAGGGCGATGCCGTGATCAATCACGGGTCGAGGGTACTGACTTCGTGACATTCCCCTCGTAGCGTGGAGTCGTGACCAGAGGGGAAGTTGAGGGTCATGGCGGGGAAGAGGCGCTCTTGCGACGCGGAGTTCCGCGCGGGTGCGGTGCGCATAGTGACGGAGACCGGGAAGTCGGCCGCGGAGGTCGCGCGGGACCTGGGCGTGCAGCCGAGCACGCTGCAGAACTGGGTCCACCGCGCCCGGACCCGGGCGGACGCGGAGGCGGCGGGAGGCTTGAGCGAGTCCGAGCGCGATGAGCTGCGCCGGCTGCGGGATGAGAACGCCCGGCAGCGCAAGGAGATCGCCGAGCTCGGGATGGAGCGCGATGTCCTCAAGCGATCGGTGGTCCTGTGGGTGAAGGAGGCGACGAAGTGACGGTTGCGGGCTTCATCGCTGACCAGAGGACCGAGCACGGCGTCCCGCACACGACCGCCTGCCGGGCCCTTGGAGTGTCCGCGTCCTGGTTCTACAAGTGGCGCCGGCGCCCGGCTGAGCCGACGGCCCGCGAGGTCCGGCGGGCTGAACTGACCGACCGGATAAGGTACTTCTTCGCCGCGTCCGGCAGTACCTACGGCTCGCCCAGGATCACCCTGTACCTGTGGGCGGAGGGCTGGCAGGTCTCGGAGAACACCGTCGCCAAGATCATGGCCGAGCTCGCGCTCCAGGGCCGCAAGCCCCCGCGCCGACGCCGGTCACTGACTCGCCAGGGCAGACGCAAAGCGGCCCGCGACCTGGTCAATCGACACTTCGACGCGGTGGCGCCGAACGTTCTGTGGGTGGGCGACATGACCGAGATCGACACCGGCGAGGGCAAGCTCTACCTGGCCACGGTGATCGACCTGTTCTCGCGTCGGCTCCTCGGCTACGCGATGGGTGCCCACCACGACGCCGCCCTGGTCGGCGCCTCGCTCACGATGGCAGCGGCCACCCGTGGTGGCCGGGTGGACGGCGTGATCTTCCCGAGTACAGCAGCCAGGCCTACAACGAGCTGTGCGACCGCCTCGGCGTGGTCCAGTCGATGGGCCGGGTCGGGTCGGCGCTGGACAACGCCGCCGCCGAGAGCTTCCACTCCACGATCAAGGTCGAATACATCCACCGGCAGCGCTTCGCTATCCGCGCAGAGGCCCGCTTGAAGATCGCGACCTGGATCGCCGACTTCTACAACACCCGTCGCCGACACAGCGCGGCCGGCGGACTACCGCCCGTGGAGTTCGAACGGATCATCAGCAAGGCGCGAACCGAGGCTCATCAGGGGGCCCAGGCCGCTTAGCCAGGACTCCACGATTACTGGGGATTGACACGCACAAGCAGCACCCGGCCCTGGGCACCATCCCCCTGCCCGAGCAGTCCCTTGTCCCGGCCCTGCGCCAACTCGCCTCCGCCGGCGCCCACTAGGAACACCCGGGCCCGGCCACACCCGCGCCGGGCCCGAAACACCCGGTCCCCGCCTCGGGGCTAGGGCGTGTTGTGAAAGTGCTTGCTGTGGGTATCGGGGTGAGCAGAGCGATAACCATTGATCAATCGCGACCGGGCTTCATACCATCTCCTGATGGGACATGACGACCTTCCGACTCTTGAACTCGCGTTTCCCGGTCCGGAACGTGACCGTGGCGTCGCGGCAATCCTGAGCGGTCAGA
>NZ_MECK01000446.1 GCF_014596465.1 Streptomyces sp. CBMA123
CCCCAGTGGGCCTGGGCGGCGGGCCCGGCGGCGGACTCCTCGGCGGCCAGCTGGAGTTCCACGGCCTCCCGGAAGTCGGCGACGGCCTGCGGGCCGGGGCCCGGCGCGGGCTCCCGGTCGCGCCGGTAGGCCTCGGTGAGCTCGCCGACCAGCACCCCGAGCGACTGCTCGTCGCAGGCCGCGTGGTCCAGCGCGAGGGCGAGCAACTCCTCGCCGCCGTCCGGCTCCCGGGCCACCAGCAGGCGCAGCGCGGGCCCGTCGACGGGCCAGTCCAGCATCGCCTCGCGCAGCGCCGTGTGGGTGCTGCCGCCGGGGGCCACGGCGATCCGGGCGACCTCCACCGAGGGGCCGCCGGTGCGCAGCACGGGTGTGCCGCGCACGATCGCGAAGGCGCCGCACAGTGCCGGGTGGCCGGCCGCGACGGAGGCGGCGGCGCGGCCCAGCCGGGCCAGGTCGAGGGTGCCGCCCGGGTAGGCGAAGAACAGCGGGGCGATGTCGGAGCGGGTCTGTGGCGCGAGTCGGCGGGTGATCAGGAACCGTCGCTGGGCGCCGGTCAGCGGGAGCAGCTCCACCGGGGAGTCGGCGGCGGCGGAGCGGTACCGGGCGAGGTAGGCGGCGGTGATGCTGGCGTGCACGGAACGGTCTCCGGTTTCCAGTGTCGGCTCGGGTCTGGGGGGTCAGGGGGTGGTGGGGCTCGCGGCGGGGTGCTCGGCGTCGCGGGTGTCCTCGGCGTCGAGGGCGTCGACGGCGTCGAGGGCGTCCTCGCCGCCCCCGGCCCGGGGTTCGGCCGTCGCCGTGGGCAGGTCGCGCATCCCGCGCAGCGGCGAGAGCAGCAGGGGCACCGGCACCAGCAGGAAGCCCACCGCGCACAGCCACAGCGCGGCACGCGGGCCGACCCACTCGGCGACGAGCCCGCCGCCGAGGGCGCCGATCGGCAGGGTGCCCCACACCAGGAAGCGCATGGTGGCGTTCATCCGCCCGAGCAGTTCGGGCGGGCAGACGCTCTGCCGGAAGCTCACCTGGGCGACGTTGTAGGCGACCGCGCCGAACAGCACCACGCCCGAGGCGAGGCCGAACAGCAGGGCGCCCGCGCCGCCGCCGGACAGCGGCCACAGCAGCGCGAACGGCGCGCTCACCACGGTGGCCAGCCAGATCAGCCGGGCCTGTCCGACCCAGCGGGACAGCTGCCCGGCGCACAGCGCCCCCGCCAGCCCGCCGACGGCGGAGGCCGACAGCAGGGCGCCGATGGCCCCGGGCGACAGGTCGAGCACCCGCACCCAGAACACCGTCTGGACGGCCATCAGCACGGCGGCGAACAGGTTGGACGTCGCGGTGGCGGCGGCGATCGCCCGCAGCAGCGGGTGTCCGAGCACGAAGCGCACGCCCTCGGCCACCTCGGCGCGCAGCGAGCGCCCGGGCACCGGCTCGGGCAGCGCCTCGTCGACCCGGATCCGGGCGAGCAGCAGGGCCGAGGCGAGGTAGCCGCAGGCGTCGGCCACGATGGCCAGCGGTGCGCCGAGCAGTTGGACCAGCCCGCCGCCCAGGCCCGGCCCGGCGATCTGCGCCGAGGACCGGACCGTCTCCAGCGCCCCGTTTCCGGCCACCAGTTGCTCGCGCGGCAGGACGGCGGGCAGGAAGGACTGGTGGGCCACGTCGAAGAACACCGTGGCCACCCCGGTGACCAGCGCGACCAGGTAGAGCTGCGGCATGGTCAGCACGCCGAACGCCGCCGCCGGCGGGATCGATCCCACCGCGAGGCAGCGCACCACGTCCGCGCGGATCAGCACCGGGAGCTTGCGCATCCGGTCCAGCCAGGCGCCGGCCGGCAGGCCGACCAGCAGGAAGGCGGCGGTCTCGGCCGCGGTCAGCAGGCCGACCTCGAACGGGGTGGCGTCCAGCACCACCACCGCCACCAGCGGAAGGGCTACCAGGGTGACCTGACTGCCCGTCTGGGCCGCCGCGGCTCCGGTCAGCAGGAGCCGGAAGTCGCGGTGGCCGAACAGACGGGCCTGGCGGGGGTGAGGCTTCTCGTTCATCGATGCGACTCTCGGTCACCCATTCGACACAGGGCAAGCACCTGGTCCGTTTCCGGACGAACCTCGGGTCGGCCGGATCCCGCCACCGCCGGGACGACCCCTTCCGCCTCCCTTACGGGCCCTTGTGGCCCGGCGCCGATCCGGCGCGCGCCCGCCCCGGCCCGTCCGCCAAGGCATCACGGCCCACCGGGACGTCCGGGCGAACCCGCGACCAGGGAGTCCATTTCGCCGTCCGATATCCGGACGCCTGCTTTCCGGCCACCGGAGCGAACCCCTCAACTTGGCCGGAATCCATGGAGTACATGCCTTCCGTAACCCCACCGTGATATCGGCGTGACCGTACAGAGCCGTGGCCGGGCTTCGCGGGGCCGCCCCCGGTGGCCGGTCGGCCACGCACCGCAACCGGTCCGGCGGCCACCTCACACCCCCTCGTCGCCCACCCTTCCGCTCCCCCCGCCGCCCCCGCGCCGGGTCACCGCGAGCACCGCCATGTCGTCGTCCCGCGGCCCGCCCGTCCACCGGGCCACGTCCGCCACCAGCGCCTCCACCGCCTCCCCCGCCCCGGCGAACGGCCCGAGTGGGGCCAGCCCACGCACCGGGTCGTAGAACTCCCCCGCGGCGTCCCGCGCCTCCGTCACCCCGTCGGTCACCAGCAGCAGCGTGCACCCCGGCGGGAACGGCCTGGCCTCCACTCCCGGGCGCGGCACCCCCAGCCCGCCCATCCCCAGCGGCAGCCCCGGATCGGCCGCGTCCCACCGGCACACCCCCGGCCCGCCACCGCCCAGCAGGTACGGCCCGGGGTGCCCGCAGTCCAGGGTGCGGGCCACCGCCTCCCCCGGCGGGAACTCCACCAGCAGCGCCGTGATGAACCCCTCCAGCCGCAACTCCTCGCTCAGCTGCCCGCTCTCCCGGGCCAGCGTGCGCTCCAGCGCGTCCGCGAGCGCGCCGAGATCCGGCTCCCGGTGCGCGTCCTCCCGGAACGCCCCCAGCAGCACCGACACCGCCCCCACCGCGTGCAGCCCCTTGCCCCGCACGTCCGCGATCAGCACCCGCACCCCGTACGGAGTGACCTGCAGCGCGTACGCGTCCCCGCCGATCAGCGCCTCGTCCTGGGCCGCCCGGTAGCAGGCCGCGACATCCAGCCCCGCCACCCGCCCCGGCGGCTCCGGCAGCACCGCCCGCTGCGCCGCCTCCGCCACCGACCGCACCCGCGCCAGCCGCCGCCCCTGCCAGGCCACCACCCGGTTCACCCCGATCCCGAGCAACGCGGCGAAAGCGGTGTTCACCAGCTCCAGATAGCCGTCCTGGGTCCCGATCGACCCGTCCCGCACCGCCAGCACCAGGATCCCGGTCACGTTCGCCAGCGCCACCGCCACGGTGTCCCGCAGCGACAGCAGCGCCCCCGACAGCACGGCGGCGGCCGCCAGCAGCGGATCGCCCCAGTAGTCGGCCGGATCCAACGAGTTCCACACCAGGCCACCGACGATCAGCAACCACGGCGCGACCCGCACATACGACGGCCACTGCTCGGACCTCGACGCCATCGGCCACCTGGCTTCCGTCTCGCCCCCGCCCTGGACCGATCGTAGGCACGGGCGGCGGCGGGGCGCAGGGCGGTGGGTGCAGGACAGCCGGTCCGGGCCGATGCCGTCGTCACGCGCGGTGTCCGAGCGGTCCGGCTGGGCCCCCGCCGGCCGCGTCCTGCGGCCGCCCCGCACTCGCTGTCATGACAGCCGTGACGGCCGTGACGGCGCCGCGGGCCCTGCGGGGCGAGTACTCCCGGCGGAGGCGGAGGTTCGGGTTCGAACGTCCGCCGGTCGGCCAGCGGTGGCCGAGTACCGGCCATCCGCCGCCGTTCCGTTCGTGCGCGACGACACCCCTGCCAGAGTGACGGTGTCCGTACACGTCACCCGCCCCGCGGGTGCCGGAAGGGGGTAACCCATGCGATCGAACGCACTGGTGAAGACACTCGTCGGCGCCACGGCCGTGGTCGGACTCGCCGTCGGCAGCCTGGCCGGCGCCGGCGCCGCCTTCGCGGCCACGCCGCCCGGCGTTCACCAGGAAGCCGCTTCCACGCCCACAGCGCAGGCCGCGGTGGTCAACCTCGGGCTGAGCGTCTCCCAGGCGCAGAAGCTCCAGGTCCCGCTGCGGACCTACTGGGGCTACACCGGCGCCATCGACGGCCGGCTCGGCACCGGCAGCTGGCAGGCCATGCAACGGTTCCTGCGCGCGGACTGGGGCTACACCGACTCCATCGACGGCATCGTCGGGGCCCACACCGTGGAGGCCCTGCAGCGCTGGCTGAAGAGCAACTGGGGCTACACCGGAGCGATCGACGGCATCGCCGGGGCCGGCACCGAGGCCGCCTTCGCGCGGTACTGCGACTCGCTGTGACGTCCGCTCCCCTCGGGGGCTGACCACCCGCCGGGGCCGGACCGGCCGGAGTCCCGGAGTCAGCGGCCGGTCCGGCCCCGTCACCGGCGGTCCGGCCCCGTCACCGACCCCGCCGCCGGCCCCGCCACCCGATCCTTCAGCGAGTGAAGCGCTCCGCCCCCGCCCCGGTCAGCAGCCCGGTCGGCAGCCGCCGCCCGTACGCCACCAGCAGCAGGTGCTCCGCCCGCCCCGCCACCGTCAACGGCCCCTGCCCGTACGACCAGTCCAGGTCCGTCGCGCTCAGCCGTACGCCCTCCAGCCGGGCACCGAAGAAGCGCAGGCTGCGGGCCGAGACCGCACCCAGCAGGGCGGCGGCCCGGGGCAGTGGCAGGCGCGGGGGCAGGGCGAGGGCGACGGTGATGTCGAGGCCGTGGACGGCGTCGTGGGCGAGGGCCGCGATCCGGCCGCCGACCGGGGGCCGCCAGGGGTGGTCGGCGTTCTCCGCCAGGGCGGCGGCGAGTTGGGCCTCTGTGCCGGCGGCGGCGTCGCGGCGGGCGATCCGGTCGGCCATCCGGTGAAGGTTGCCGCCGGAGCGGGCGAGTTCCCAGACAGTCCGGGCGGTGGAGTACCGGAAGCCGGTTCCCATGTGCGCGACCACCTCGCGCACCCGCCAACCCGCACACAGCGAAGGCGAGTTCCACTGTTCGGCGGTGAGGCCGGCGAATACCTCGGCGAGTTCCCGCCGTTCCGCCGCGATCTGTTCGCGGACCCACTCGACGCCCTGGTCCTGCTGCACACTGTCCATGCCCCCAGCCTGCGGCCGGAGTCGCCCGCGCGTCCAAGAACGGGTTGTTCTGCCACCTATGATCAGCGGTGATGGACTCCGGCAGGTCCAGTACGTCGCCACCGTTGCCCGGCATGGCGGCTTCACCCGGGCGGGCGCCGGAAACCGCCGGCCGTCGCCTTGGTCGCCTTGGTTGCCTTGGCCGCCTTGGTCGTCCTGGTCGGCCTGGTCGGCCACCTGCGGGCCGCCCACCCGGGGGACATGACGGTCCGCTACTCCACGGCTCCTCCGTCCGCGATGTGCAGTAGCACGGCCGCGCCGTCGAGGGTCTCCGGGTCGAGCGGGAAGTAGCCCTGGCGCGGGGTGGTGTCGGTGCGGGTCACGGCTGTGCCAGAGGCCGGCGGGGTCACCAACTGCCAAGCGCCGGGCTGTGTTTGCAACGGCGCCTCGTACGTCCCCGGGGCCGGCTCGCCCAGTCCGAGCACCGCGCTGCGACCGAGGCTCCCGGCGACGAAGACGTAGCGCTCCTCCAGCAGCGAGCCGGCGATGTGGCCCGCGCCGTTCCAGCCGCAGTCCAGTTCCCCCTGCGACCAGGCGCTCGGGTTCCGCTGGAGGTGCCGGTTGTGGGCGAACACCAGAGTCGGCCCGCGCCGGGCCTCGACGGCGCGGATGTCGAGCAGGTTCTGCGCCATCAGGGCGTCCCGCATCCTGATCAGTCCGGAGATCCGGGCGCTCGTCCCAAGACCCTGGACCGCCGACTGCGCGTGGTAGCGCAGCAGTCCGAGTCCGGCCTGCAGGTGGGTCCGGGCCCGGAGCCACTCGACGTGCGAGCTTGCCGCGATCACGTCCGGTGCCTGGACGTAGAGTCGGTTGAGCAGGTCGTCGGCGGTGCGGCGCAGCAGTTCGGCCTCGGGGGTGGCTCCGGGAGACGTGGCGGCGTCCAGGATCGCCTCCTCGCGCTCCCAGCGCCGGTCCTCGCCCGCCAGGGCGGCGATGTCCAGGTCGAGTCGCAGATAGTCGCGGGCGTGTTCGAGGTAGCGGCGCGGGCTGGGGGCCGTCGTGTTCTCGGTCGGGATGTCGAAGCCGTGGAAGGCCAGTTGCTCCCCGGCGTCCCGGTCGCGGTTGAACTCCCGCATCCAGGCGAGGAGTCGGCGGTTTCCCGGCTGGGCGCCGAAGCCGTGGGTGAAGCCTTCGACCAGTGCCGCGTCGAGGGTGCCCGCGCCGTGCCGGACGTAGTCGTCCACGACGAACGCGGCCACCCGGTCGGTTTCCAGGGCGATCGAGCGGAAGCCGTGTTCCACGAGTTGGGCGAACAGCCGGTTGCGGACCAGCCCGAAGGCCGGTTCCTGGTGCGTCGGTTCGCCGAGCGCCAGCAGTTCGCAGGAGGGGGTGAGGAAGTCTCGGATGTCCTGACTCATGGACCTCAAGCGTATCCTTGAAAGAACGGTTGAGACTTTCAGCGTCTCGGCTCGACATTTTCGACCAGAAGTCTCAAACCGGAGGGATCCGCCGTGCGCCCCGCCGACCTCGCCCGCGAACACGGCATCTCGACCCAGGCCGTGCGCAACTACGAGCGCGACGGCTTCCTCCCGCCCGCCGAGCGCACCCCCAGCGGGTACCGGATCTACACCGAGCGGCACGCCGCGGCCCTGCGGGCCTTCCTCACCCTCGTCCCGGCGTTCGGGCACGCGACCGCGGGCCTGGTGATGGCCGCCCTGCACACCGACCGGCCGGACGAGGCGCTGACCGCCGTCGACCGGGGCCACGCCCAGCTACTGCGCGACCGGGAGACGCTGGCCGCCGTCCGCCGGGCCGTCGACCACCTGACCTCGGAGCACCGGACCTCAGGCCGACAGGCCTCGGACCATCAGACCTCGGAGCAGCAGACCTCGGACCATCAGTCCGCGCGCGCCGACGCCCGTCGCTCGATCCCCGGCCCGCTCAGCATCGGCGAACTCGCCCACCGGCTCGGCCTCACCCCCGCCACCCTGCGCACCTGGGAGACCGCCGGGATCCTCACCCCGGCCCGCGAACGCCCCGGCGGGCGGCGGCTCTACCATCCCGACGACACCCGCGACGCCGAACTCGCCCACCTGCTGCGGCGCGGCGGCTACCCGCTGGACCACATCGCCACCGTGATCCGGCAGGTCCGCACGGCGGGCGGCACGGACTCCCTCGCCGAGGCCCTCGACGGCTGGCAACGGCGGCTCACCGCCCGGGGCCGGGCGATGCTCACCGCAGCCGCGAGGCTCGACGCCTACCTCTCGCCGGACCAGGGTGCGCCGGACCGGAATGTGCCGGGCACACGGCGCCAGTCCCGTTCCGGGTGACGGGCGAGCGGGCCGGGGACTCCAGCTCGACGCCCGGACCCCGGACGGCTCCGGCTCCGGTTCCAGCTCCGGCTCCGGTTCGCCGAACAGCGCCGCGACCTCCGCCGCGCTCGCGGGATCGGCCTCGGGCCGGATCTCGCCCACGAGTCGAGAGCGTACGAGCGGCCGCCCCAGTACACCCGGAGATCCCCCGCTACCGGGTGCCGGACGGTGCCGAGCGCCCGTGCCCACCCCCTGCCGTCTCCCGGCCGCCGCCCCTGCCGTCAGCCGACCCGGCTCAGCCGGGAGTCGGTGGAGCCCGGAGCCGGGCCCGCGCCCGCTCCGGGCAGGTCCTGCTCGTCCGGGACGCCTACTCCG
The DNA here is from genome assembly GCF_014596465.1 of Streptomyces sp. CBMA123. GTDB lineage: Bacteria > Actinomycetota > Actinomycetes > Streptomycetales > Streptomycetaceae > Kitasatospora. The sequence goes on from NZ_MECK01000446.1 coordinate 7,881, forward strand.
TCGAGGCGGTCGAGGTCGCCCCCGGCGTCCACGCCTGGCGCGGCCGGCCGTCCGGCGACGACCGGACGGCCTGATCCGGCCGGTCGATGTCCTGCTGGATCGTCAACTTCGTTCAACAGAAGCAGCTTCCAGCCGACCCAGCGAGCGGTCCGGCAAGACCAGGAGGAAGAGCAGGGCCGCGCCGCCGAGCATGAACAGCGCGAGGTGGTGCAGCCCGCCCGTGGTGGCGCCGTGCGGGAAGAAGGCCGCGTTCGCGGCCGAGGCCGCCATCGCCCCGAAGTACATGAAGGTGCGCAGCAGCCCGGCCGCAGCGGCGATGGCGGCCGGGTCGGCCTGGTGGTAGAGCGCGGTCTGGTTGCCGAGCCCGATCAGCCCCTGCGGGATGCCCGCCAGCACCCCGACCCCGATCAGCAGCGCCAGGGGGCTCGTCGGACCGGCCACCAACAGGGCGGCACAGGCGGCCATTTGGACCACCGCACCGACCACCAGCTTGCCGCGCACCGCCGGACTGCGACCGGTCACACCGGAGACCGTGAGCGCGGTGAGCGACAGCGGGAGCAGCACCAGTCCGGCGGAGGCGGCGCTCAGGCCACGCCCCTCCTCCAGCCACTGGGTGTAGCCGTAGAGGAAGGCGTAGACGGCGGTGTAGCCGAGCAACTGGCGCAGATAGGTGGCGACCAGCGGACGGTTGCGGGCCAGCGCCCGCAGGTCGATGAACGGGCTGCGGGCCCTGGCCTCCCGGACCGCGAACCCGGCGCCGGCCAGCACGGCGAGCACCGGCAGGTACCAGAGCCCGGAGCCGGGCTTCATCACGAACAGCATCAGCGCCAGCAGGAAGACCGCGAACAGCGTGATCCCCGCGTGGTCGAGCCGCTCCCCGTCCTCCCGGCGCGGCACCGAGGCGGGCAGCCGGACGGCCCCGAGCACCAGACAGGCCAGCGACAGCGGGACGTTGACGGCGAAGATCGACCGCCAGCCGCCCAGCCCGATCAACAGGCCGCCGAGCGTGGGCCCGACCACGGCGATGGTCTGGTTGGCCACCGCGAGCACGGTCAGCACCCCGGTCGGACTGCTCCGGCCGGTCCGCTCGGCCTCACTGCGGGTGAGGTGCATCGCCGCCGGGTACGCGGCGGAGGTGCCGATCCCGAGCAGCACCCGGGCGAGGATCAGCAGCCCGAACGTGGGCGCGAGCGCGCCGACCAGCCCGGCCAGACCGACCACGGCCGTCCCGGTCAGATAGAGCCGGCGCGGACCGTAGGTGTCCACCAGCCGACCGATCACCGGCTGGCCGACGGCGGTGGCGAGGTAGAGCGCGCTCACCAGCCAGGCGGTCTCGGCGGGCGGAGCGCCGAAGGCGGTGCCGATGGGCACCAGGGCCACCGCGATCATCGAGGAGTTGATCGGGTTGAGTACCGAGCCCAGCACCATCGGGGCGAGCAGCCGGCGGTTGAACCCGCTGCCGGCCGGCTCCTGCCGGTCCCGCGGCGCCTGCCGCCCCTGCCGCCCCGGCCCCCGGTCCCCCCGGTCCCCCTGCTGCGCCTGTGCTTCCTGGCGGCGGGACCGGAGCCGTGCCAGCAGCGTCGACGGACCGGTCATCGCCGGTTCAGCCGGTCTATCAGGGGCAGTGCCGCCAGCACGGTGGCGCGTTCGGCCTCGGTGAGGCCGTCCTGCAGCGCCCGGGCCAGCCACTCCTCCCTGGCCCGACGGCTGTCCGCGATCCACTCCAGCCCGGTCGCGCTCAGGTCGACCAGTTGTCGGCGCCCGTCCTCGGGGTCGGGGCGGCGACCGACCAACCCGTGCCCCTCCAACGCCGCCAGCGTGGCGGCCATCGACTGCGGACGGACCCGCTCGGCAGCGGCCAGCGCGCTTGCGGAGGCGGCCCCGTCGACGATCAGCCGGTTGAGCACCGCGGTCTGGGAGGGGGTGAGTCCGCTGGACCCCTGCCCCTTCTCCTGGAGGGTCCGGCGCAGTCGGCTGAAGACGGCACGGAGCTCTCGGGCGGCCAGCGCGGCGGAGTCAGCGGGGCCGGCGGCGTCATTCGGGCCGGCGGAATCGGCCGGACCGACCGGGTCGACCGGCTCGGCCGGGCCTTCGGGGATCGCTGGGGCGGTTCGCTTCTCGGTCACCACTCCACGGTAATTTCATCAGTCCAGACTGTCCAGCCTTGCTGTACATCCAGTTCTTCCGCCCACCCCGATAATGGCGTCATGATCGACAAGCAGCTCCGCGTCGTCCTCGCCGAGGACTCGGTGATCCTCCGCGAGGGGATGGTCGAACTCCTGACCGCCCGTGGGTGCGCGGTGGTCGCCACCGCCGGTACGGCCCCCGAACTGGTCGCCGCCGTCACCGAGCACCGGCCCGAGGTCGCCGTGGTGGACATCCGGATGCCGCCCACCCACACCGACGAGGGCATCCGGGCCGCGGTCGAGATCCGGGCCGTCACGCCGGAGGTCGGGATCCTGGTCTTCTCCCAACACGTGGAGACCGCCTGGACGGCCCGGCTGCTGGCCGGCGGCGCCGCCGGCATCGGCTACCTGCTCAAGGAACGGGTGGCCCGCACCTCCGAGTTCGTGGACGCCCTGCACCGGGTCGCGGCGGGCGGCACGGCGCTCGACCCGGAGATCGTCAACGGACTGCTCCACGGCGGCCGGCGCAGCCGGGTGGACTCCCTCACCGCCCGCGAACGCGAGGTCCTGGAGCTGATGGCCCAGGGCCACTCCAACCGCTCGATCGCCGGCCGGCTGGTGGTCTCGGAGCGGGCGGTGGAGAAGCACGTGGCGGCCGTCTTCGGCAAGTTCGACCTGCCCGCGACGGACGCCGACAACCGACGGGTCAAGGCCGTCCTGGCCTACCTCGCGGAGACCGGTTCCTGAACGCCTCGCACCCCGACCACGAGACCTGACGCACCTTCCCCAGCTCCGGCCCCGGCCCCGGCTCAGCCCCAGCCCCCTCCCAGCCCCCGTCACAACCTGCTCGGCAGCTCCGCCGTGACGACCGTCGGCCCGCCGCGCGGGCTGTCCACTCGCAGCACCCCGTCCACCGCCGCGAGCCGCTCGGCCAGCCCCGCCAACCCGGTGCCCGCGCCGACCGCGGCGCCGCCGTGCCCGTCGTCGCGGACCATCAGCCGGACGCTCCCGTCACCCGCGCTCGCGGTCAGCTCGACGGCCTGCGCGCCGCTGTGCTTGGCCACGTTGGTGAGCAGTTCGGCCGCGCAGAAGTACACGGCCCGCTCGATCACCTCCGCGGGCCGCTCCCGCAGGTCCAGCCGGAGCGCCACCGGCACCGGTGAGGTGGCGGTCAACCCGGGCAGCGCCTCGGCCAGCCCGGCGTCCAGCGCCACCGGGTGGATGCCCCGGGTCAGGCGGCGCAGCCCGGTGATGGTGTCGTCGGTCTGCCCGCGCGCCCGGTCGACCAGGGCGCGCAGCCGTCCGAGGTCGGCGCCGGCGTCCGCCCCAGGCCCGGACGCGGCCGGGTCGCCGAGGGCGTCGTCCGCCAGGGAGAGGGTGATGGCGAGCGCGACCAGCTGCGCCTGGGTGCCGTCGTGCAGGTCGCGTTCGAGGCGTCGCAGCCGGTCCGTGCCGTCAGCCAGCAGCGTGATGCGGGCGTTCTCCAGCTCGCGCACCCGCTGCTGCGAGCGCGCCGGCCCGAGCAGCGCCCGGGCCAGCGCCCGGTTGGCCCGGCTCAGGGCGCGCAGCGCGGCCGGTACGGCGGCCAGCACCGCCAGGCCGACCGGGAGCCCGGCCACGTCCAGCCAGTCGACCGTTCGTGGGCCCGGCTCCAACAGCCGTACCCAGAACGGGAATCCCGCCAGCCACACCGAGCTGAGCGGCAGCCCTACGGCGGCCAGGAAACCGAGCACTCCGAGCGGCAGCCGGAGGAGGAGGTAGAGCAGCGCCCGCCAGGCGACCGGGTCGGTCAGTACCGCCAGCCCCCGCGCCAGCGGCCCCGAAGGGCGCGCCAACGGCGATGGCGCGGCGACCTGTTCGCCCAGCAGCCGCCCGACCAGCCGCCGGTGCAGCCCGCCGATCCCTCGGGCCCCGGCCAGGGCGGCGGCGACGAAGGGCAGCCCCAGCACGGTGAGCGAGAGCAGGGCCCCCGCGTAGAGCACGGCCACGGCGTAGACCCCGCCGAGCACTCCGAGCGGCAGCCCGAGGACGGCGAACGCCACCTCACCGCCCCGCACCGACAGCCCCTGCCGCCATCGACCCGCCACGCGCCTCACCCAATCCACCGATCAACCGGCCCCCAGCATCCCCCAGTGACCACCGGAACCGCCGCTCGCCCGAACCACCCATCACCTCCCGCGCCCCACCTCAGCCCCGCTCCCCGCCCACCTCCTCCACCGCACGACCGCCGATCGCCCAGAGCCCCGTGCCCACGATCCCCGGCACCGTCAGCACCACCGCCCCCGCCACCACCCAGCCGCACGCCGCCCACGGCATCACCGGCACCACCGACCCGGTGACCGCCCGGCTGAACGCCCCGGTCGCCGCGCCCGCCACGGCCGCGCCGAGCAGCACGCCGACGGCCGTGGTCAGGGCGGCCTCGACGGTGAGCATCCGCAGCAGTTGCCGTCGCGTCGCCCCGACCAGCCGCAGCAGGGCGAACTCGCGGCGCCGGTCGGCGGTCAGCGCGACCAGGGTGTTGACGGTGGAGACCGCCGCGAAGCAGACCAGCAGGCCGAGTTCCGCCTGTCGCAGCCAGACGTCGCTCGCCTTGGTGACGCTGGTCGCGGCGCCGCTCGCCCGGGCCGCCCGCTCCGCCGTGCTGGTCATGATCAGCATGGTGGTCGAGAGCCCGACCAGCAGGGCGACCGGGACCACCGCCGAGGAGAGCCGGGCCGCGTAGCCGCGCAGGTTGGCGTCCGCGAGCCAGCCGACCCTGGGCAGGAGCACCCGGGCCGGGGCGCCGAGCAGGGTCGCCAGCACTCGGGCCGCCACCGGCCCCAGCAGGGCGACCGCGACCAGCAGCACCAGCGAACCGAGCAGGGCCGCCTGCCCCGCCTTGTCCAGTTCCCCGGCCGGTCGGCCAGCGGCCAGCCGCAGCAGCAGGAGGCCGCCCGCCAGCACCGCCGCACCGGCCAGCAGTCGCACCAGGCCCGTCCGGGCCTGACCGGCCGCGCTGTCGGTCAGCGCGGCGGCCGGGGCGGGCCGGGTGATCCGCCGGACGGTGAGCGCGGTGGCCGCCAGGCCGACCAGCAGCGCCACCGCGAGCGCGATCAGCGTCGGCACCGGCGTCACCGGTATCCGCAGGCCGGGCGCGACCATCCCGCGCCGTTGCAGCGCGTCGAGGAAGGCCCGGGCGGCGAGCAGGCCCACCGCACCGCCGGGGACGGCCGCCAGCAGGACGGTCGCCGTGACCTGGAGGCGCACCAGCCGGCGTATCTGGCGGGGCGTCGCCGCGACCGTCCGCAGCAGGGCCAGGTCGCGGTGCTGCTGCCGGAGGGTGAAGCCGAGCGCGTTGACCACGACGAACAGCGCGACCAGGACGGCGATCTCACCGAACGCCCCCGCGATCACCATCAGCCCCGGCCCGGCCACCGCGGCCCGCGTCACCGCGGCCGGGGCCGTGAGCTGGGCGGCGACCAGGGAGCCGAACAGGGTCACCGCCCCCACCGCCAGGAACAGTGCCGTCGCAAGCCCGGCGAAGGCCGCCGGTCGACGTCCGATCTGACCGACCGCCAGGGCCGGTACGGAACCACTCATCGCCCTCACCCGCCCAGCCTGCTCAGCCGCTCGCCGACCTGCGCGGCCGTCGGCCGGACCAGTTCGTCGACCAGCGTGCCGTCGGCGAGCAGCAGCACCCGGTCCGCGTAGCCGGCGGCCACCGGATCGTGGGTGACCATCACACACGTCCGGCCGTCCTCGTCCACGCCCGCGCGCAGCAGGTCGAGGATGTCGTGCCCGGTCGCCCGGTCGAGCGCGCCGGTGGGCTCGTCGGCGAACAGCACCTCGGGCCGGGCGGCCAGGGCGCGGGCGATCGCCACCCGTTGCTGCTGGCCGCCGGAGAGCCGGCCCGGCCGGTCGCGCTCCCGCCCGGCCAGCCCGACCCGGGCGAGTGCCTCCCGCACCCGGGCCCGCTCCGGTGGGTGCCCGGCCAGCCGCCCGGGCAGTTCGACGTTCTGCGCGACCGTCATCGCGGGCATCAGGTTGAAGGCCTGGAAGACGAACCCCACCCTGGTGCGCCGCAGCTCCGCCAACCGCCGTTCGGGCAGGCCGGACACCTCGGTGCCGCCCCAGCGGACGGTGCCCCGGGTGGGGCGGTCCATCCCGGCCAGGCAGTGCAGCAGGGTGGTCTTGCCCGAGCCCGAGGGCCCCATCACCGCCGTGAAGGTGCCCGGCGCGAAGGCCACCGAGACCCCGCGCAGCGCCCGGACGGCGGTCGTGCCGCGCCCGTACTCGCGGTGCAGCCCCTCGCCGCTGAGCGCCGCACCCGTCACTCCGTCGTGCGCCGCCCCGACGGCGGCTTTCGTCATCCCGTTCATGCCCCCAATCCTGGGCATCCGGGACCGCCGGGTCGATTGTGCTGGCACCCCAATCCGGGGTTCGGAAAACCGAACCCCGCAGGTGGTGCTACGCCCCGTCGCCCAGGAGTCGTGCTGGTACTCCGGCCACGGGAGCGGTCCGACCCGGTCGATCGCCGCCGCCGTCCCCGGATCGTCCGGACCGCACGAGCCGACACGAAGCCACAGGAGCCCGTACGCGCCCGTACGCGCCCACCGACCGCGTCCGCCGCCACGAGCCGGGCATCCGCCGGGACTTGATCCGCCGCCATCCGCACCCCCTCCCCCTCCTCTCCCGCTCCCCCGCGCAGCCGGACCGACAGCCCGACCGGGGCACGTGATGCCCACCACGGAAAACGGCCTCCCATCCGGGCTCCCGAGGAGGAATCATGATCAGGTGACCATCGACCTGCTGCCCGGCCACGGCGTCCGCCTGCCGGCCCCGCTGCCCGAACTGCGCTTCGGCCTCGCCGAGGCAGCGGTACTCGCGCTGCTGGCCCCGCACGGCGCGCTACTGCCGGACGGGGTGCGCCCGACCTTCGTCTGCGGCACCCGGTGGGCGCTGGGCTTCCGGCTCCCCGGTGTGAACGTCACGCTCTCCGCGCACGACGGCGACGCCCTGACGGCAGTCTGGGTGAACCGGAACCCGCACGACGACCGGGCCGCCTGCCCGGTCGGCTACCTCGGGATCGACGTGTTCGGCTGGCCGGCCCAGGAGTTGGCCGGGGCCCTGCGTGCCCAGGGCCTGCCCGTGCCCGACCCGGCCCACGGCAACCTGCGTCACGGCCCGGTCCATCTCCGCGCGGATGCCGGGCGCCCTCCCCGCCCGGCCCCCGGCCGCAAGCCGCGCCACGAGGCGCCCTACCACTTCGACTTCGTCTCCCTCCACCACACCGCTCCCGAGGCCACCCGATGACCCCGCAGGAACCGTCCCCGACCCCGACCCCGGCCCTGAACCCGACCCCGACTCCGGCCCCGCACCCGACCGACGTCGCCACCGGCCCGTACGACGCCGCCTTCCTCCCCCGCCTGGAGCTCTCCGCGCGCCCGGCCGAGCGGCCGATCACCGAACCGGTGCCCAAGCTCGGCGGCGAGCCCTGCTGGCTGGCCGAGCCCGCCTGGCCGCTCTCGCCCGAGACCGGAGAACCCCTGGTCTTCATCGGCCAGTTCCCCGTCCCCGGTGAGGAGTTGCGGTTGGCGTACCTCTTCCTGGCGGAGGTCGAGCAGATCATGGGCGGCATGGCTCCGGACGCCGGGGACGGCGTGCTGCTCGTCCAACCGGGCGGCCGGATCCCTTCCTTCGCCGTGATCGGCCCGCCCGGCACCCGGGGCCGCACGCTCTGGCGCCGCGAGCCCGGGAGCGCGGCGACGACGCCGGTCGAGTTCCACCTCGATCTGCTGCCGCTGTCGGCCGAGCTGGACCGGTCGATGGACGAACGGGCGGCGTTCCAGCGGTACTTGCGCCACGAGGGCCCCGAGGTCCGGTTCCCGGACGGCGGTCACGTCTTCGACCACCTCGGCGGCCTCCCCTCCTTCCCCAACGGCGAGGCCCGGGTGCCCGCGCCCTGGCGGTACCTCTTCTCGTTCTCCGACGCACCGGACGACGACGACCCGTACTTCCTGAACTTCGGCTACGGCGTCGGCAGCGGCTTCCTCAGCCCGGACGGCCTCGAGGGCCGCTTCTGCTGGGAGATCCCGTAGCGCCGGCCCCACCCCCGACGACCCCGCACCCGACGACCCCACACCCGACGACCCCGCACCCGACGACCCCACTGCCCCACCCCCGAAAGCCCCGCCCACCGCCCCCTCCCGACCCCACGAGGAGTCCGCATGACCACCACCCCCCTCACCGTCGCCGTCCTCGGCCCCGGCGGCGTCGGCGGCCTGATCGCCGGCCTGCTGGCGCGCGACGGCCACCGCGTCATCTGCCTGGCCGGCGAGCAGACCGCGGCCGCCCTCGCCCGGGACGGACTGCACGTGCGCAGTACCCAGTTCGGCGAGTTCACCGCCCCGGTGGAGGCCGTCACCGAGCTGCGCGAGCCGGTGGACGCCGCCTTCGTGACCGTCAAGGAGACGGCCCTGGCCGACGCGCTCGACCGGATGCCGCCGCAGTCCCTCGGCACCGGCATCGTGGTGCCCCTGCTCAACGGCCTGGACCACATGGCGGTGCTGCGCGAGCGCTACCCGGCCGGGCGGGTGGTGGCCGGGACGATCCGGGTCGAGGCCACCCGTACCGCACCCGGCCGGATCGAGCACACCAGCCCGTTCGCGGCCATCGAACTCGCCGCGCCGGTGGAGGAGTTCGCCGAGCAGCTGCGCCGCACCGGGCTCGACGTCACGCTGCGCGAGGACGAGACGGCGATGCTCTGGAGCAAGCTGTCCTTCCTCGCGCCCTTCGCCCTGCTGACCACCCGGCACGCCGACGGGATCGGCGTCGTGCGCACCGAGCACCGGGATGAACTCCTCGCCGTCCTGGACGAGATCACCGCCGTCACCGCGGCGATCGGAGCCCCGGCCGACCTTCCGACGCTGCTCGCCGCCTTCGACCGGATCCCCGGGGCGATGAGGTCCTCGATGCAGCGCGACGTCGAGGCGGGCCGGCCGACCGAACTCGACGCCATCGGCGGCGCGGTGCTGCGGGCCGCCGAGGCGCACTCCGTGCCCACCCCGACCATCGCCCGACTGGTGCGCGAACTCTCCTAGCCGCACCCCTCCCCCGCCCCCGTCCGCGAACTCCCGCCGTCGAACATCCATGTGGACCGACGGCGGAAGTTCGAGGGCGGGCCCGGCGGAACGGCCGACCGTGCTTGCGGGGCGGTCGGCCACAGGAGTAGAACTCCTCGGGTGACATCAGCCGACCACCGCACCGCTCCCGCGTGGAGCCACGTCGAGGAGTTCCTGCGCGCCCACGAGGCCGACCGGATCCCGCACCCGGGCGGCACCCTGCTGGAGCACCTGGCCCGGGTGGCAGCCCTGTTGGCGGACTGGGGCACCGATGCCGCCGTCCAGGTCGCCGGGCTCTGCCACGCCGCGTACGGGACCGACGGCTTCGACGGCGCCCTGCTGGCACTGGACGAACGGGACGCGCTGGCCGCCCTTGTCGGCGAGCGCGCCGAGGCGCTCGTCTACCTGTACGCGAGCTGCGGCCGAGCCGCCGTCTACCCGCGCCTGGGCCGGGACGACGAGCCGCTGTTCCACGACCGGTTCACCGGAGAGGACCACACCCCGCCGGAGGAGGACCTGCGGGCCTTCCTCGCCATCACCGCCGCCAACGAACTCGACGTGCTCCGCCACAACGCCGAACTCGCCGCCCGCTACGGGCTAGGCCTGTACGAACTGTTGTCCCGCACCCGTGAGTTGCTGCCGGCCGCCGGCTGGCAGGCCTGGCGGGCATGGCAGGACGGGCCAACACGGGCCTGAAGCAGCATATCTGACTGTTCGTCAACCACCAACCGGCAGAAGACAATTTGCCGACCGTTCACGTGTCATGTCGGAACCACCGTACGGGGACCGGACGTTCTCGAAGGCGGGAGGGATACAGACATGACAACCAGACCGTACCGCCTCGCCGCCGCCACGATCGCACTGCTCGTGGCGGCGCCCTTGTTCACCGCCTGCAAGAACGCCGACCAGGCCCTCGACTGCGGAAAACGGGCGATCAGCCTCACCGGCGATGTCCAGGACCTCACCGACTCGGCGCTCAACGTCGGCCAGATCACCGACGAGAGTCGGCGCAAACACACCGTCGCGGCCCTCAAGAAGGTCAGCGACGACATCAAGCAGATCCGCAAGGACGGCGACGGCAAGGTCGACGCCGCCGCCGACAAACTGTCCAAGGCCGTCGACAACGCCCAGACCGCCGTCTCCAAGGGCAAGGAGCCCGACTTCGGACCGATCGGCGACGCGGCCGGCGAGCTGACCAAGGCCTGCGCCGGAGCCTGACGCCCCGACACCCCGGCACCGCCACCACGTGGGCCCGGGAGCGCCGGCCGATCCGGCGCTCCCGGCCTGTCGCCACCGCCCCGACGCCCCCAAGGCGGTAGGAACGGGCACCGGCCCGAACCCCGCCCCGGAGGCACCGGTGAACCACCCGATCCTCCACCAGATCCACCAGCTGCGCGCCGAGTTGGCCGACGACGCCGCCCCCGCCCTGGTCACCGCGCTCGCCCAGGGCACCGCCCCGCTCACCGCGGTGGCCGACCTCGCCGCCCAACAGCACCGGATCACCACAGCAGAAGGGCGGCGGTGATCGTCAGGGCCAGGGTGACCAGGCCGGTGGCGATCGCGCCCAGGACTACGGTTGCGTCGTAGAGGTTCTTGTCGAAGTCGGACAGGCCGGCGAAACGGGGGGTGAAGGCGACGCTGAGCAGGAAGCCGAACAGGATCTGTGCACCGGTCTGACACACGCGGACCTCTTGGAGCATCTCGCTCCACAGCCGGTCCGCCCGTTCCTGCGGCGTCTCGTCGCGGCCGCTCCCGGACGCGTCCCCGCGGCTCCTCGATGTCACTGGTCGTCTCCTGTCTCGCCTCGCCGCCGCCGGGGCCTATCCCTCTTCACGCCGGGTGTCCGGCGTCGATGTCCTGGACGTCCTGGAAGGTCAGTGAGCCGCCGCTCGACGCGGCTTCGGTGTCGATCGGTTCCAGGAGGAAGCCCACGTGGTCGCCCCAGTCCACCCGGTCGAGGACACGGCCGGCGAACCAGGCCACGGCGCCTTCCAGCACCGGGACTCCGTAGGGTCCCACCTCCCACGCGGCGACCGCGAACTTGTCGACGTCGTCACCTGTGCGGCCGCCGAACAGCTCGGCGAGATCATGTCGGCGCGTCGGGAGCAGGTGGACCACCAGCACGGGCGAGCGCGACGCGACGGCATAGGTCCGGTTCGCCTTGGAAATCCAGACGGCGAAGCGGAGCGGCTGGATCGAGCACTGGCCGGCGAAGCCGACCAGACACCCCGCGTGCTCCCGTCCGGTCGTCGCGGTGACGACATACACCGGGTAGTCCAACAAGGCGGCGAACGAATCGAATTGGCCCATGGTGCTGCTTCTTCCCTCGGAGCTGGCGAGCTATCGCAGGCAGTTGCGCGACCTCGCGGCCGGTCGTGGTGCCCGGCAGAGCCAGGCCAGCGCCTGGTAGAACCCGAGGACGTAGTCGGCGTCAGCGCCGTCGTGCGCGGCTGCGCGCAGTTTCACGGCGGCGCTCGGCATTCGACGAGGAGCTGCGCACGGTTGGGCATCACGGTCCGGGGCAGCGGGGCAGCGGTCACTGGGGCTTTGGGCTGGGTTCCGGCGGCCCACCGGTAGACGGCCTACGCGCCGTGTTCGAGGCCGGCGCACGGTGAGGGCGGACGGTCGGATGCCCTGGTCGAGTACCTTGTCCAGCCCCGTGCCCCTACCGCTGGCGTGGTCGCCTCGTGTGTGCTCATGTCGGCAAGTTACGTCCACCGGCCCTCTGCCGCCTCCGGGCTGGGGCCGGGGCCGGTGGCGTCCTGTGGCGGCCGCGCACCGATCGCGGGCGGCCGCGTCGGGCGGCGTGCGTCGGCGGTGGAGGGCACGATGGAAGAACACTCCCGCGCTGCTGTACATCTCCGGCTCCTGCGGGCCGCCCAGGTCAGGCCGCACTGTCGGCCACATTCTCGAAGGACGCGTGATGTCTCCCCGACTCCTGGCGGAACCGTTGAGCATCTACCTGAACGACCACCTGACCGGTGCGTTCGGTGGTGCCGCGCTGGCCCGGCGCATGGCCGACAGCCATCCGGACAGTCGCCGCGCGGCCGACCTGCGCCGCCTGGTCCGCGATGTGGAGGAAGACCGCGACGACCTGGTCCGGATCATGAACAGCCTCGGGGTGCCCGTGCGCCACTATCGAACCTGGCTGGGCCTGGCAGGCGAGCGGATCGCGCGACTCAAGCCCAACGGGTCGCTGGTGCGCCGCTCCCCGCTGAGCGACCTGGTCGAACTGGAAGCGATGCGCACTGGCGTCGAAGGCAAGACCGCGCTGTGGCAGGCGCTTCGCGCCATCGCCGACACCGACCCGCGCTTGGACCCGGACGACCTGGATCGCCTCATCGAGCGGGCACGGGACCAGACACGCACGCTGAAAGGCTGGCACCGGTCGGTCAGCAGCAAGGTCCTTCCCGGCAGCGGCGCCACGTCTCACAGGGGCGGCGGCTCGCCGTCCCTGTGACCGGAGGGCGCAAGGCGGGGCGAGAGGCGTCGACCGGCGCTCAGACACCCATGGTTGTACGGGCCCGAGCCGGCCGGTAGCGCTGGACATGCAATCGCTCGGGTGGGGTCCGGAAGGATTGGTTGTCCGCGGCGCGGACAGACGCAGAGGAGAGCCGCCAGGCCACGGTGGTCACGCCAACGGAGGAGACCGCAATGGTGAAGATCCTCTACAAGCCGCTCGGCTTGCTGTTCGGCGCCCTTGGCGGGGTGATCGCGGGCGCCGTCTTCCGGCGCCTGTGGGCTGTCCTTGGTCACCAGGGCAGTGCGCCGCAGGCCACCGACGAGGACCGCACCTGGAAGGAGGTGCTGACTGCCGCTGCCCTGCAAGGGGCGGTCTTCGCCCTCGTCAAGGCGGTGGTCGACCGCAGCGGAGCCGTCGGCACCCGCCGCCTGACGGGGACCTGGCCCGACTGACGGCGCCGCGCCGACGTAGGAAGGCAGCCCATGAGCGAGTTTGACCGGGAGCAGGCCCATCGGAAAGCGGAGAACTTGTCCCACCTCAAGGACGACGTCGCCGAGAAGAACACCGAGCACATCAAGCGCGCCCAGCAGGACGAGGACCCCACGGGCTGCACGGGTCCGGAGACGGAAGCCGTTCAGCGGCCGCAGGGGCCCCGACGGGGTGATCCAGTCGGCACCGAGCAGGCCCGTCGCGAAAGCTGACGGGCTGCGCGCAGCCCGTGGGTGGCGAGCCGGTGGTCACGAGCCGGCTGCGTCCGCGGACGGAGGTTTCCCGGCAGCCGGCCTGGATCACGCCCGCGTTGTTGACCAGCACGTCCACGGGGCCGAAGCGCTCGTGCCGGCGGCCACGAGCCGGTTTGGATTGGATCCCGGCCCGGCGGCAATACGCGGGTTGAGGGCGCTCGGCATTCCGCAGACTGATCCGGACAAACGGAGGCAGCGCGATGACCCCTACTGGCACAACGCTGCGCTTCGGTGTGGAGGAGAGGAGTTCCTCCTGGTCGACCCCGAGCGCCGGGCGACGACGGCTCGGGCCGCGGCGGTCCTGGCCGACCCGGGTCTTGCCCTGGCGCTGGGAGACCGGGCGCAGCCCGAGTTCTTCCGGACCCAGGTCGAGCACTGCACAAATCCGGTGCGGACATCGGCTGACCTGCGCTCGGAACCGGGCCGTGCGCGCCGGGCCACCGTTGCTGCGGCCGAACGGGCCGGCTGCCGCCTGGTCGCGTCGGGCACGGCGGTGCTGCCCAGCCGGCACCCGCTACCCGTGACGCAGACACCGCGATACCGGCGGATGGCAGCTCACGCTCCTGCGTCGGCTGATCAGATCGGCGGGGAGCTGTGCGGCTGCCACGTCCACATCGGCGATCTGACCCGGGCCCAGGCGCCGGTGGGCGCCTGGGCCTGGCGGCGCCCGCCGACCAGATGCTGCGCCTGCTGGAAGCGACCGGCGCGGATGAGATGTTCGCCGTGCACGTCTCCGTCGCTGGGCCTCACGTAGACCGTGTCCTCGGGTCGAGGTGCGGCAGCGACCGAGCGCCGGGTGACCGCGGATCCGGTGGGACGGGCGGCGGCCGTGGCAACTGGCCGGTTGGCCGACTGGAGGAACTGGTCATGACTTTTCAGCATCCCGCGCAGAAGCGTGACGACGGGCGACGGGGCCGGTTCGAGAAGGCCGCAGAACTGGCGTCGAACTTCACCAGCTCGCCTCTGTTCGCCGTTCTGTGCCTGGGCTTGGTCACCCTGTTCGTCGCGGCCCATGTCGCCGGGTGGTCCGCTGGCTGGCAGTTGCTGGTCGGGGATGCGATGAGCGCGGTCACGCTGCTGCTGCTGGCGTTGTTGAAGAACGCGGAGCGCCGGGCCGAGCACGCCATTCAGCGCAAGCTCGATGCGATCGCCGCCGCGCTGCTGGAGCAGCAGGAGGGCAAGCGGGGGAAGGCGCACGAGCATTTGAAGGAGGCGATCCGGATGGAGGAGCGCCTTTGACCGCACCGTTCCCACTTCCTCGGCTGGCGGCGGCCGGCCTGGGAGATCAGGTCTGGGCGGCGATGGCGGTGCAGAGCAGGGCCACTCCAAGGGCGAGGAAGGCGAGGTAGTCGCCGAGGTGTCCGGAGTGCATACGGCGCAGTACTCGTACGGCGGCCCTGGCGGCGCCGGAGGGCGTTCGGCGCCGGGCCGCTGTGACGGCCAGAGCGCAGGCCAGGGCGGCGGAGAGCAGCCCGAGGCCGATGCCGGTTCCGGTCCAGCCGGTGCTCGTGGCCGGGCTCGTCGCGGTGGTGCCGAGCGGGGTGGCGACTGCAGCGGTGTAGCGGGCGGGGTCGGTGAAGGTCTGTGCGCCCCGGGCGACTGCGGTGGCGACGGCGGGCGCGCAGCCCAGCAGCAGGGCGCCGGCGAGGAGGACGGCGGGCACGGCCAGCATGGCGGGCGGCAGGCGCCGCTGCGGTTCGCGGATCTCGGGTTCCTCGCCTTCGCCGGTGGTCTCCTCCTCCCCGGGGCGGGTGGCGGGGACCGGTCCGAGGCCGAAGAAGATCCGCAGGGCAGCGCGCAGGGCGGCGCCGCCGGTGGCGGCGGAGGCGAGGACGAACACGGTGGGCAGCCAGGGCTGGAGGTGGCCGGCGGCGTCCTCGGTCAGGGCCTTGCCCAGTCCGGTGCCGAACGGCGGCATCCCGGCGAGCGCCAACGCGCCGACGGTGAACAGGACGCCGACGGTGCGCAGGGAGCGGGCTCTGCCGTGCAGGCCGTGTTCGTCGACGGATCCGTAGCGGTCCAGCAGGACGCCGGTGAGGCCGAACAGGGCGGCTTTGACCAGGCCGTGGGCGGCGACGTAGAGGGCGGTGCCGGCGGCGCCGTCGGGGGTGAGCAGGGCGATGCCGATGAGGAACAGGCCGATGTGGCTGATGGTGGAGAAGGCGAGCAGGCGCTTGAGGTGCCGCTGCTGCCAGCACATCACGGCGCCCAGTAGCGCGGTCACGATGCCGAGGGCGGTGAAGGTGGTGCGGAACGCGGCGTGGGGGATGCCGCCGGGCCCGGCGAAGACGGTCCAGTAGATGCGGGCGGTGCCGTAGACGCCGAGTTCGACCATGACGCCGGACATCAGCATGCACACGGGGGTGGGCGCGACGGCGTGGGCGTCGGGGAGCCAGAAGTGGAACGGCACCGCGGCGGCCTTCACCAGTAGTGCCGTGCACACCAGGACGAAGGCGATGACGGTGAGTGCGTCGGTGTGGTGGGTGGCGAGCCCGAGGCGGGCGAGGTTGAGTTCGCCGGTGCGGGCGTAGAGCAGGCCGATGCCGAGCAGGGAGCAGTAGGCGGCGAAGGAGGTGACGATGCCGAAGGTGAGGGCTCCGTGCAGGGGGCGGGGGTCTTCGATGCGGTAGCCGGTGAGGGCGTAGGCGGCGGCGCCCATGAGTTCGAAGAAGACGAAGGCGTTGAACAGGTCGCCGGTGAGGGCGAAGCCGGCCATGCCGGCCTCGAACAGCAGGATCAGCGCGGGGAAGACGCCGGCGCGCTCGCCCGTGGGTTCGTCGAAGTACCGCCAGGAGTAGATGATCACCGCGAGTACGAGGACGGCGACCAGCAGCGCGAGGCCGGCACCGAGCGGGTCGGCGGCCAGCACGATGCCCACGCGGGCGGGCCAGCCGCCGAGGGCGGCGGTGGCGATGCTGCCGCTCCTGGTCCAGAGCACGACCAGTACCGCTACCTCCAGGGCCGCGATCCCGGTGGCGAGGATGTCGCAGCTCAGCCGGGGCAGGCGTCGGCCCGCCACAGCGAGCAGGACGGAGCCGAGCAGTGGGACGGCGATGGCGAGCGGCAGCAGGTCCTGTGCGGTCACGGTTCAGCCCTTGAGTCCGGTGAGGGCCTGCGGGTCGACGGTGTGGTGGCGTTTGCGCAGCTGGATGGTCAGGGCGAGCAGCAGGGCGGTGACGGTGGCGCCGACGACGACGTCGGTCAGGGCGAGGGCCTGTACGACGGGGTCGACGAGCGGGCGTGTGCCGGGGGTGAGGTCGGAGAACACCGGGGCGGTGGCGCCGTGCCGGTAGCCGACGGCCAGGAGCAGCAGGTAGGTGGAGGACTGGGCGACGGCGAGGCAGCCGATGGCGTGGATGAGGTTGCGGCTGGTGACGAGGCCGTAGAGGGCGATGAGCAGGACCCATCCGGCGGCGAGGTAGACGAGGGTGCCCATGTTCAGGTGGTCTCCTGCTCGTCGGGGTCGGTGATCTCGACGGCTTGGTCGAGGAAGTGGGCGAGCAGCACGATCAGGGCGGAAGCGACCTCGATGCCGACGGCGGCGTTGAGGACGGGGACGGTGCCGCCGGAGGTGATCGTGTTGAAGGTGCCCAGTGGCAGGACGTTCTTCAGGAACGCGCCTCCGGTGATCAGGGCGGCCAGCCCGATGATCGTGAAGGAGGCTGCGGCCAGGGAGTCGGCGACGTCCAGGACGGTCAGCGGCCGGACCTTCTTCAGGATGCGGTAGTCGGCGGCCACGTAGGCCAGGTGCAGGGCGGTGGCCAGCACGACGCCGCCCTGGAAACCGCCGCCGGGCGACAGCTGGCCGTGGGCGATGATGTACACCCCCACGGCGAGCGTGACCGGCATGAGGACGACGCCGAACAGGCCGGTGGTGGGGAGGACCCGCTCGGCGGTCGGCCGGTGCTGGCGTTCGTCCCGGGCCAGGCGCAGCAGCAGGGTGGCACCGAGCACGGTGGTGAAGAGGATGGACTCCTCGCCGAGGGTGTCGAACGCGCGGATGTCGAAGTTGACGGAGGACACCACGTTGGCGGTGCGGTGCGCGAGGGCCGCCGCGACTGCCCGGTCGCCGTAGGGGTGGAGGTCGGAGCCGAAGCGCGGCAGGCCTGTGCAGGCGGTGGTGAAGAACGCGGCGATCACGGCCGCCGAGGCGAGGAACACGATCAGCCGGGTGCGGGCCGTCACCGGCCGCTCCCCCGGTCGTCTCGGCGGTCGTCGCGGGTGGGGCGGCGGGTGACCTTGCGGACGGTCAGGAGGATCAGCAGCGGCGTCAGCGCGGTGCCCACCGCCAGCTGGGACAGGGCCACGTCGGGGGCCTGGAGGACGGCGAACAGTACCGACAGTCCCAGCCCCAGGACGGCCAGGACGACGGCTTGGCGGGCCGGGTCCCGGCACAGCACCGCCACCGTCGCCGCGGCCACGACGAACGCGACCGCCACACCGATCAACCACTCGTTCACGTGCCGTCCTTCCCCTCTGAGTGCCAGCTGGACTTGCCGAGCGCGATCGTCGTCACCGTGCCGCCGACCCCGAACAGCAGGCCGATCAGCAGCGTCTTCGCCGCCCCGCGCCCGCCGCCCTGGTCGAGGGCCACCGCCGCCGCGATCAACGGCACCCCGACGCACGCGGCCGGGGCGAGCGCGTGCAACCGCGTGAACGTGTCCGTGAAGCGGACCAGCGCCGCCACGGACAGCAGCACGAAGGCGACCCCGGCCCACAGCAGGACCAGCACCAGGATGTGACCGGCCGTCATGTGTCGCTGCCTTCTCGTTCGGCGTCGTCGGGTGCCCGGCGTGGGCCGGCGGCGAAGCGGGTGAAGACGAGCGTGCCCGCCGGGGCCAGCACCGCGAGCACCAGGGCGAGGTCCTGGTAGGAAGAGCGCTGGTAGGTCTGGGGCAGCAGCAGGAACACGGCACCCACGACGTTCGACAGCAGACACATCCCGGCCAGGCGGCGCACCGT
Source organism: Streptomyces sp. CBMA123 (assembly GCF_014596465.1). Taxonomy (GTDB): domain Bacteria; phylum Actinomycetota; class Actinomycetes; order Streptomycetales; family Streptomycetaceae; genus Kitasatospora. The sequence goes on from NZ_MECK01000446.1 coordinate 26,275, forward strand.
GCTGCCGCGCGACGCCACCCACAGGCACACCGGCGCCGCGGCCGCCAACAGGACCAGCGCCGCCGCGGCCCACACGCTCACGGCTCCCCTTCACCCTTGGCGGCAACTACGCGCTCCACCGGCCCCGGCCCGCGGCCGAGCGCGTGCACCAAGACCTCGTCCACCGCGTCAGGCCGGTCGATCTCCAGAACGCAGGTGTCCGGTGACGCGGCGAGCAGCACCGGCGCCCATCCCGCGCCGACTCCCGGGAGCAGCCGCAGTCGGTGCAAGCCGGCTGTCTGCGGCTGGTCGAGCAGCGCAGCGGCCAGGACGGCGCTGCCCCTGAGAATGGCGCCCGGCAGCCGCACGACCGCCCGGACGGCTCCCCGGGTCCCGCCCGGGGTGACGTTCGCGGCCAGACGCAGGCGCCTGGCCGCGAACGCGCCGCCGAGTGCGGCGACGGCGGCCACCAGCAGCTCGACCGGCGAGAGGGAACTGATCGATACGACCGTCACCCCCACGAGCACGCTGAACCATGCCGTGATCTCCAGCACCGCGCCGCGCACGCCCACCCCTCCCTCGCCCGGACCGATCGTTCTGATTCACGGTCATTGTTCGGTGCCCCACAGGGCGACGCCCGACGAGGCCGGTCGGCGCGCCGTCGGCCACCCGTACGCAGCAACCTGCCCCTGTCCGGGTCATCGGCCGTTCGCGGCGTGGTTCAGTCCGGTGGCTCGTGCGGACGGGGTTCTTCGGATGACGGCGGTTGCGGATCCGCCGGAGGTTGAGGTCCAGGGCTGCCGGGACGGCCGGGCAGCGGTGGATCGGGTGGTGGTTCAGGCGATCCGGGTGGCTTCGGCGGATCAGGCGGCACCGGGTCGGGTGGCTGTGGGGGCTCGGGCGGTCGGGGCGGTACGGGGGGTACCGGGGTGAGGTCGGGGTCCGGTGGGACGGGGATCGATGCCATCGCGTACCTGCTCGCTAGTGGCCGAGTGCGTCGGCGAGCTGCTTCTTGTTCATCTTCGAGCGGCCGTGGATGTTGCGCTGCCTGGCCTCGTTGTACAGCTGTTCCTTCGTCGGGCCCTGCGAGCCGCTGTGGGAGCGCAGGCCGCCGCGCCGGCTGGAGGAGATGTCCTTGAGGGAGCTGCGGCTGGCGGTCTTCGACTCGCCGTGGCGGGCGCGTTCCTTGTTCACGGTGCGGGCGGCGATCTCCTCGGCCCGCTTCGGGCTCTCCCCGCGCTCCAGCGCGCTGTCCTTGATGTGCTCGTACTGGCGTTCCCGCTTCGGGCTTGATCCGCGTGGCATCACATGCTCCTTGTCTCACGGGTTCCGGTCGGTGGGATGCGTCTGCCCCGCCGCCCGGATGCGAACCCGCACGGCCCGTACGTCAGACCGGCCCGCACCCGGTCGGCCGCCCGCCGCACCCCTGCCACGGCGGAGGCGAGGCCGTGGGCGGCCAGCTGCTGGGAGCTGCGGGCGCGGGCCCGACCGTCGAAGCGCCCGTGCGCCCCGAAGTCCTCCCCGGTGTCGACCGGCTCGAAGAGGTTGTCCGGATCGCCGGAGCGGCGCCGCTCACCGCTCTGCTGCGAGTCGAAGCCGGTTCGCGCCAGGTAGCGGTCCAGCAGCCCGGGCACGATGGCGTTCGCGAGCAGGGTGGCCACCGTGCTGCCACCGACCCAGTACTCCCGCCGATCGGGGTGGTCGGCGGCGAACAGTACGGCGCGGGCGGCCACCTCCGGCTGGTAGATCGGCGGCACGGGCTGGGCGCGCTCGGGCAGGCGGGAGCGGACCCAGTCGAACTGCGGGGTGTTGACCGCCGGCATCTGCACCATCGTGGTGCGCACGGCGGTGCCGGAGGCGAGCAGTTCGCAGCGCAGTGCTTCGTGCCAGCCCTGGATGGCGTGCTTGGCGCCGCTGTAGGCGCTCTGCAGCGGGATGCCGCGGTAGGCGATCGCGGAGCCGACGTGGACGAGCACGCCGCGGTTGCGGGGCAGCATCCGGGCCAGCGCCGCCCGGGTGGCGTACACGTAGCCCAGGTAGGAGACCTCGGTTACCCGCCGGAACTCCTGCGGGGTGATCTCGGTGAACGGCGCGAACACGGACGCGAACGCGTCGTTGACCCACACGTCGATCGGCCCGAACTCGTCCTCTACCCGCTGCGCGGCCGCCGCGATCGCCTCCGGGTCGGCGACGTCCGTCTCGATGGCGAGGACCTTCTCCGCACCCGCCTGCTCGGCCTCGCGGACCGCGCCCTGGAGTCCGGCCCGGCCGCGGGCGATCAGCGCGAGCCGGTCCCCGCGGGCGGCGAAGGCGAGAGCGCTCGCCCGGCCGATGCCGCCGCTGGCCCCGGTGACCACCACGGTGCGCGGTGTCTGGAGTTGACGTCTCATATCCTGCGGCTAACCCCGGCCGGGCGAGGCAAACCTCCCGGCCCTCCCGGTCCGCCGGCCGGACACCCCGTCCCGCCTGGCAGGCAGGGCGGGTGCCGGTGACCCCATGGACGACGAGGCGGGGAAGGCGAAGGGCGACGGCACCGGCCACGGTGCGGCCCGCGCCGAGCCCGGCGAGGCGGTGTTCGTCGGCGACACCCCCCTGGCACGTGCACGCCAGCGCGCGCAGGCGTCCCGTGCGTGGCGGTGCTGTCCGCCGGGTTCGGAGAAGAAGTCCTGCGCAGAGCCGGCGCCATCGAGGTACCCGCCGACGCAGACGCCCTTCTGGCCCGCCGGGACCGCAGCATCCTGGCCGCCCCCGCCCGGTGCCGTGGGGCGAGGCCGTCGTTCCACGGGTGGAAGTGATCGGAGATCGCCAGCCTGGTGAAACCGGTGTCCTTCGCGCGCCGGGCCTGGTCCAGAAGCTCTGCGGGGGTGAACTCCTCGCAGGACAGGAGGTGCGTGTGTTCGTCGTTCCCGGACATCTGCGCACCTCACGGCCGCCCGATAGCGGACCACTGAGCGGCTGCCCGGTTGGGCCGCCCCCGACACCCGCCGCGCTGTCGCTGCCGCGGATCAGTGGCCGGATGCCAGGCGATGGGCGGTTTCGAGCAGGAGGGCGTGGACGAAGGCCTGGGGCAGGTTGCCGCGCAGCTGGCGCTGGGCGACGTCGAACTCCTCCGCGTACAGGCCCGGCGGTCCGCAGGCGGCGCGGTTGCGTTCGAACCAGCGCAGCGCCTCCCGCTCGTCGCCCTGCTGGTGATGGGCGAGGGCGACAACGAATCCGCACAGCAGGAACGCGCCTTCCGCGTCCTGCAGGGGGCGCTGGTCGTGGCGGAAGCGGTAGCAGTAGTGGTCCTCGCACAGGTCGGTGAGGACGGCGTGCAGGGTGGCGCGGGTGCGGGGGTCGTCGGCCGGGACGGCGCCGCGCAGCGCGGGCAGGAGCAGGGCGGCGTCCACGCCCGCCTCGGTGGGTGAGCGCTGCCAGCGGCCGGCGGGGTGCAGGCAGTCGTGGTCGGCCTCGGCGATGACCTGGTCGGCCAGGGCCTCCCAGGCGGCGGCGCGGCCGGACCCTGCTGCCGGGTGGGCGGTGGCGATGGCGCGCAGTCCGGCCGCGCACGTCAGTCGGCTGTGCGTCCAGCGGTCCGGGTGGAGCTCCCAGATGCCGGCGTCCTTCTCCCGGTGGCGGGCGGTGATCGCGTCGACGGCGACCGTGGCGGCGCGCCAGCCGTCGGCATCGAGCCTGCCCCGGCGGGCGGCGGCGGCGAGCAGCAGCAGGCTCTCGCCGAAGCCGTCGAGTTGGAACTGGTGGTTGACCCGGTTGCCGATGACGTCGAAGCCCCCCGGGTAGCCGGGCAGGTCGAGCGTGCGCGGGTCGGGGACGGCGCCGCCGGCGGCGGTGTAGGCGGGCGCCAGGCGGGGGCCGTGGTCGAGGAGGCGGGCCGTGACGAAACGGACCGAGTCGTCCAGCAGCGCATCGCAGCCTGCGGCGGCCGCGGCCTGGCCGATGTAGGCCTGGTCGCGGATCCACACGTAGCGGTAGTCGTAGTTGCGGCCCTGCTCCGCTCGCTCCGGCAGGCTCGTCGTCGCGGCGGCGACGGTTCCGCCACCGGGGCCGGTCATGCCGAGGAGCACCGCGTACGAGTGCCGGGCGTCCCGCCGGCCCAGCACCCCGGCGAGCTCGGGTACCCGCTCTGCCCAGGCCACCTCGGTCGCCCGCCACAGCCGGTCAGGGTCGTGGAGCCGGGTGAGCGGTTGGTCGGAGATCTCCAGGACGAGGTCGTGCTGCTCCCCGGGCTCCAGGCGCAGCCGTGCCCTCAGCTGCGGGCGGTCACCGGCATCGTTCGTCTTCGCGTCCGGCAGGCCGCTCAGGCGCAGGTGCGAGCCTGCGGCCCGGGCCGTCCAGCTTCCGTCCTCCTCGTGCGTGACCTTCCGCAGTCGGTGCTCGCCGAAGCCGGGGGCCACCTGGAGGCGCACTGTCACTTCGGCCGGGCCGTCGACGGCCGTGATGCGGCGCAGCACAACGGCGCGGTGGGCCTGCCCGGGGTAGGCGAGGGCCTCGCGGCACTCGATGATTCCGGTGGTGGTGACCCATCGGCTACGCCAGATCAGTGTGCCGTCCTCGTAGTAGCCGCCCCACACGAAGCGTCCGGCGGGGGTGACGGTGAACCAGCCGGGCCCGCCGATCAGAGCCGCGAAGACGGCGTCGCTGTTCCAGTGGGGTGCGCACATCCACGCGATGTCGCCGCGCGGGCCGACGAGGGCGCCGCGGTGTCCGTCGGCGAGCAGGGCGTAGTCGCGCAGCGCGTGCGGGGGCGGTGGATCGGGGCTCTTCGGCACTCGGTCTCTCCTCCGGTTCGGGGACGGTCCGTGGCAGCCGAAGCCGCAGCCGACGGCTACGGGCTGGCGGCCGGGGCGGTGGCGGTGGTGCGTGTGTGGCGTTCGAGGACGTCCGGGCGGGGCGTCAGTCCCATGCCCGGGGCGTCGCTGCGGCCGGGGTGCAGTGCGCCGCCGGTGGGGTCGAGGGTTCCGTCGAAGAGGAGGTTCTCGATGCGGATGTGGTCGTGAAACCACTCCAGGTGGCGCAGGTTGGGCAGGGCGGCCGCGGCGTGGGCGTGGACGTGCGGGGCGCAGTGGCCGGAGAGTTCCAGGCCGTGGGCCTGGGCGAGGGCGGCGGCGCGCAGCCAGACGGTGATTCCGCCGCAGCGGGTGGCGTCGGCCTGCAGGCAGTCCACGGACGGGGCCATGGCGGCGAAGTAGGGCAGCGTGAAGCCGTACTCGCCCGCGGCGACCTCGATGCCGGTGGCGGCGCGGACCCGGGCGAGGCCGGCAAGGTCGTCAGAGGAGACCGGTTCCTCGAACCAGCGCACGCCGTACTCCTCGAAGCGGCGGGCGAGGCGGATCGCCTGCTTGGCGGTGTAGCCGCCGTTGGCGTCCACGTACAGCTCGACGCCCGGTCCGATGATGGCGCGGGCCTGCTCGACGCGGGCCAGGTCCCGGTCCTCGCGGGTGCCCCACTCCTCCCCGATCTTGATCTTCACGCGGGGGATCGCCTGCTGCTCGGTCCATCCGCGCAGCTGCTCGCGCGCCTGCTGGTCGGTGTAGGTGGTGAAGCCGCCGCTGCCGTAGACCGGGACCGTGTCGCGGGCGCGTCCGAGCAGGTCGGCCAGCGGCAGGCCGAGCAGTCGGGACTTGAGGTCCCACAGGGCGATGTCGACGGCGGACAGGGCGTAGCCGCCGATGCCGGGACGTCCTGCGTTGCGCAGCGCACGGTGCATGGCCTCGTTGGCGGCGGGCACGTCGAAGACGCTACGGCCGATGGCGTGTTCGGCGAGCAGGTCGGTGATCACGCCGGCGCAGGCCGCAGCACCGTAGGTCCAGCCGTAGCCGTGGGAGGCGCCGGAGCGTGCCCGGACGAGGACCATGGTGGTGCTGGTCCAGGTGGCGGTGCCGTCGGCCTCGGGGACGTCGGTGGGGAAGTCGAGGACCCACACCCGCAGGCCGTCGACGGTCGGCATCGACCGGACGGTCATGAGGTCTCGCCGGCCGCGCGCTGGAGGGCCGTTCGGGCGAACTGCAGGAAGTCGGCCGCGGCCAGGGCGGACAGGGTCGTGGTGGCCAGGCGCGTGGCGCGGGGTGCGAACACGGTGCCGGCGGTGATGCCGGTGGCGATCCACAGGCCGGTGCAGAAGGGGCAGCTGAGCAGTTCGCCGATCGCCTTGCGGGCGCCGGTGCCGCGGGCCCCCTCCTTGAGTTCGGCCGGTCCCGTGGTGCCTTCGAAGTGAGTGAACGGTGCGCGCAGCGGGCTGGTGACGGGGTCCTTGGCGATCAGGCGGCCCAGCTGATGGGTGGCCAGCGCGTTCAACGCGACGTCCCATGGCTTCGGATCCGGCAGTTCACGGGCAGTCGCGCGAGCGGTGATGGAGATGCCCGCAACGGTGGTGGCGTAGACGGCCATGAGGCCGGTGTAGGAGGCCAGCGGACGGTCGGCGTCACCGGCGTAGGCACGGGCCTGGCGGTGCATTCGTTCGTGAAGGGTGGTCACGGCGTTCTCCTCACGCGGTGGCGGACGGCCAGCACGGCCCCTGCGGCCAGGCCGGTCAGCGCGCCGATGGTGGCCGCGGTCAGGAGACGGGCTGCTGCGGGTCGGGGTCGCGGGCGCGCGACGGCCTTCTCGGGGCGTCCGGCGGGTGCCGGCCCGTCGAGGGCGATGGCGAGGGCTTCGGCCAGGTGCACGGCCTGGCGTCCGGTGCCGGCCTGTTCGATCTGGGTGCGGCAGCTGAAGCCGTCCGCCACGACGAAGGCGCTTGGTGCGGTGTCGCGGACGGCGGGCAGTACGCCTTGCTCGGCGATCGTCTGCGACAGGTCGTAATGGCCTTGCTCGAAGCCGAAGTTGCCGGCCAGGCCGCAGCAGCCTTCGTCCAGTACGTTCGCGTCCAGGCCGGCGCGGCGCATCAGTTCGCGGTCGGGGTCGGTTCCGAGGACGGCGTGCTGGTGGCAGTGGGTCTGGACGGTCGCCGCCCGGTTTGCCTGCGGCGGCTGCCAGCCGTCGGGGGCGTGGTTGACGAGCTGCTCGGCGAACGTGCGCGTCTGCGCGGCCAGCCGGACGATGTCCTGGTCACCGGGAAGCAGGTCCGGGGCGTCGGTGCGGAACACGGCCGTGCACGAGGGTTCCAGTCCGATGATCGGGGTGCCGGCCTCCAGCCAGGGGCGCAGCACCTGGCTGGTGCGTTTCAGGACGCGGCGGGCGGTGGCGAGTTGGCCGGTGGAGATCCAGGTCAGGCCGCAGCACACCGGTCCCTCGGGGACGGCGACGTGGAAGCCGGCATCCTCCAGCACCCGGACCGCGGCGCGGGCGATGTGGGGATGGAAATGGTTGGTGAACGTGTCAGGCCAGATCAGCACGGTGCGCGGATCACCCGGGTCCGGCTGCGGCCGCCCGGACCCGTGCCAGGCGTCCTGGAAGCTCTCGGGCGCGAATAGGGGTGCGTCGCGGCGTGGGTCGATCCCGGTGATCAGCTTGCCCAGCCGGGCCAGGCCCGGGGCGTGCAGGACGGCGTTGGCGAGTGCCGGAGCGAGGCCCGCGAGCCGGGCCCACAGCGGGAGCCAGCCCATCGCGTAGTGGGCGGCCGGACGCAAGCGGTGCTGGTAGTGGTGAGCGAGGAACTCGGCCTTGTAGGTGGCCATGTCCACCCCGACCGGGCAGTCGGACTTGCAGCCCTTGCAGGCCAGGCACAGGTCGAGGGCGTCGAGGACCTCGGTGGAGCGCCAGCCCTGGGTGACGGGCGAGTCCTGGTGGCCGCCGAGCATCTCGAACAGCAGGCGGGCCCGGCCGCGGGTGGAGTGCTCCTCCTCCAGCGTGGCGCGGTAGGAGGGGCACATCACCCCGCCCTGGCGGGTGCGGCAGTTGCCGATTCCGACGCAGCGCATGACGGCCTGTCCGAAGTCGCCGTTGTCGTCGGAGTAGGCGAAGTGTGTGGCCTGCTGCGGCTCGGGCCGCCACCCGGCGCCCAGGCGCAGGTTCTGGTCGACCCGGTGGGGGTGGACGACCTTGCCGGGGTTCATCCGGTTGCCGGGGTCGAACAGCGCCTTGACCTCGCCCATCGCGTCGACGAGCGGTTGGCCGAACATGCGGGGTAGCAGTTCGCCGCGGGCCTGCCCATCACCGTGCTCCCCCGACAGCGAGCCGCCGTAGGAGGCGACCAGGTCGGCCGCGTCGTGCAGGAACGCCCGGAAGGATTCGATGCCCTTGCCGTCGCGCAGTTCGAACGGGATCCGGGTGTGGACGCAGCCCTGGCCGAAGTGACCGTAGAGGGAGGCCTGTTGATAGCCGTAGCGATCGAAGAGCCGCTCCAGGTCGCGGAGGTAGTCGCCCAGCCGTTCGGGTGCGACGGCGGAGTCCTCCCAGCCTTCCCAGGTCTCGGAGCCGTCCGGCGGGCGCGCGGTCACGCCCAGGCCGGCCTCGCGGGCCTTGAGCATCTCGTGCTCGCGTGGTGGGTCGTCGGAGAAGGCCACCGACGCATCGCCCTCGTCGCGGCCGATGGCGCGCAGCAGCTCGCGGGCCTGCGCGTCGGCCTGTTCCTTGGTGTCGTCGGTGAACTGGAGCAGCAGCCAGCTGTCGCCCTCGGGCAACTGTTCCAGGGAGTCGAGGTAGGCGTGTTCCTCGCGCATCAGCTGGGCCATGCGCCCGTCGATGGCCTCCAGTTGGGCGGGCCGGCTGTGCTTGAGCAGGTCGGGCACGGCGTCGGCCGCCTGGTAGATGTCGTCGAAGCCGAGTACCAGCAGGGCCTCGGCGGCGGGGACCTCGACCAGCTTCAGTTCGGCGCGCAGGACGGTGACCAGGGTGCCTTCGCTGCCGACCAGGGCCTTCGCCACGTCGAAACCGTTCTCCGGCAACAGGGAATCCAGGTTGTAGCCGGAGACGCGGCGGGGGATCTTCGGGTAACCGCGCCTGATCTCGGCCAGATGGCGGCCGGTGATGCCCTTCAGTTCCTGGTACAGGCGGGCCCGGGGCCCGCCGTCGGCCACGACCTGCGCGTACTCCTCGTCGCTGGTGGGGCCGGCCCAGAAGCGGGTTCCGTCGTAGGTGAGTACTTCCAGCCGGCGGACGTTGTCAGCGGTCTTGCCGTAAGCCTGGGCGGAGGCGCCGCAGCTGTTGTTCCCGATCATCCCGCCCAGCGCACAGTGCGTGTGCGTGGAGGGCTTGGGCCCGAACATCAGCCCATGCGGGGCGAGTTGCCGGTTCAGCTCGTCCAGCACGATGCCCGGCTCGACGACACAGGTCCGCCCCTCGGCGTCGACGGACTGCAGCCGGTTGCAGTACTTCGTCCAGTCGATGACCACGGCGGTGTTGGTGCACTGCCCGCCCAGGCTGGTGCCGCCGCCGCGGGAGAGCACCGGCGCGGCGAACCGCGAGCACACCGCGACAGCCGCGGCACCGGCTTCGATCGTGCGGGGCACCACCACGCCGAGCGGGACCTGCCGGTAGTTGGAGCCGTCGGTGGCATACGCGCCGCGGCTGCCCGCGTCGAAGCGGACCTCACCATCCACCTCGGCGCGCAGCGCGCGTTCCAGGGCCGCGAGGTCAACGTCCTCCCTGCTGTCGTCTGCGGCCACGGTCAGCTCCCACTGCCGGGCAGGAACTCCTGGACCTTGGCTTTCACGCCTTGGCGGATGACGGAGCCGCGATCGCTGTCGCCGCGCAGCACAGCGGAGGCGGCGGCCTTGATCTGGTCCCAGGTGGCGTGCGGCGGGATCGGTGGCACCGCCGGGTCGGTGCGGAAGTCGATGACGAACGGACGCTGCGCGGCCAGCGCCCGGGTCCACGCCGGGCCGACGTCCTCGGGCCGCTCGACCCGCACGCCGTCCAGGCCGAAGGACTGGGCGATGTCGGCGTAGCGCACGTCGGGCAGGGCCTGGGAGGGCTCGAACTGCGGGGCGCCCTGCATCGCCCGCATCTCCCAAGTGACCTGATTCAGGTCCTGGTTGTTCAGCACCGCCACCACCAGGCGCGGATCCGACCACTCCCGGTAGTACTTCGCGGCAGTGATCAACTCCGCCAGGCCGTTCATCTGCATCGCGCCGTCACCGACGATCGCGATCGCCGGCCGGTCGGGGTGGGCGAACTTCGCGCCGATCACATACGGCACCCCGGGCCCCATGGTGGCCAGCGTGCCCGAGAGTGAGCCGCGCATGGTGCCGCGCATCCGCAGATGGCGGGCGTACCAGTTCGCGGCCGACCCCGAGTCGGCGGCCAGCATCACGTCCTCGGGCAGCAGCGCGTCCAGTGCGTGGACGACGTACTCGGGGTTGACCGGCTCGGCGGCCACCTCGGCGCGGCGCTGCATGACCTCCCACCAGCGGGCCGTGTTGTCCTCGATCGTCTTGCGCCAGGCGCCGTCCGTCTTGCGTTCCAGCAGCGGGAGCAGGCGGCGCAGGGTCTGGGCGGCGTCGCCGACGAGGTTCACCTCGAACGGGTAGCGCAGCCCGATCATGGACGGGTCCAGGTCGATCTGCACCGCCCTGGCCTGGTCGAAGTCGGGCAGGAAGTTGCTGTACGGGAAGCTGGAGCCCACCACGAGCAGGGTGTCGCAGTCGCGCATCATCTCGTACGACGGCCGGGTGCCGAGCAGGCCGATCGAGCCCGTCACGAACGGCAGGGTGTCCGGGAGGGCGTCCTTGCCGAGCAGGGCCTTCGCGACGCCGGCACCGAGCAGGTCGGCGATCTGCTCGACCTCGGCGCGCGCCTGGCGGGCGCCCTGGCCGATCAGCACGGCGACCTTCTCGCCCGCGTTGAGGATCTCCGCCGCTCGCGCCAGGTCCTCGTCGACGGGGACGGGCGCGTAGTGGGGGGTGCCGAGGCTGGAGGGGACCTGCTTGAAGGCGTGGGCCGGTGGCTCGTAGTCGAGCTCCTGCACGTCGGCGGGAACGATCAGCGCGGTCACGGTACGGCGGGTGGCGGCGATGCGCATCGCCCGGTCCAGCACGTTGGGCAACTGCTCGGGGACGGTGACCATCTCGCAGAACTCCGACGCCACGTCCTTGTACAGCGACAGGAGGTCGACTTCCTGCTGGTAGGAGCCGCCCATAGCGGTGCGGTCGGTCTGCCCGACGATCGCGACCACCGGCACGTGGTCGAGCTTGGCGTCGTACAGGCCGTTCAGGAGATGGATCGCGCCCGGGCCCGAGGTGGCCGCGCACACGCCGGTGCGGCCGGAGAATTTCGCGTAGCCGACGGCCTGGAAAGCGGCCATCTCCTCGTGCCGGGCCTGGATGAAGCGAGGTTGGTCCTCGGCGCGGCCCCAGGCGGCGAGCAACCCGTTGATGCCGTCCCCGGGATAGGCGAAGACGTACTCGATGTCCCACTCCCGCAGGCGCTGCAGCAGGTAGTCGGCAACCTTCATGGTCTGTTCCTCCTGGTTCCGAGGCCGGCCGTCGGGGCGCGGGCGGGATGCGCTCCCGCAAGCGCGGCTAACCGCTGGCGGCGGGCGCCAAACCCGCTCGCCGTCAGCTGCTCGGCGCAACGGTTGAGTGCGTGGGTCGTGGCCCTGTGCTCTGTGTGGCGTTGGAGGTACCGGTTGTCGGTCAGTCACGTCCGCGCCGGACGGGGCTGACGTCGTGCGGGTTCGGGTGCGGGAAGCGGCGGCGCTTCTTCATCCACAAGGCCGCGCACCCGGCTGTGACCAGGCCGGCGATGGCAAGGGCGGGTCCGCCGAGGGTGATGATTCGCTTCAGGGACGCGGCGGCGCCGTAGCCGGTGCCGGCTTCGGCGGTGGCCCACAGGCAGGCGGCGGTGGCGCTGTAGGGGGCGATGCGGCGGTAGGACAGGCGGGTGGCGCCTGCGAAGTGGGGGGCGAGGGTGCGTACGACGGGAATGAAGCGGGCCAGCAGGATGGCTCGGCCGCCGTGGCGGGCGGTGAGGGCCTCGGCGCGTTGCCAGAGGGGGGCGGGGATGCGGCGGGCCGCGCGGCCGGTGCGGAGCCGCTGACCGAGGATGCGGCCGGTGCGGTGGGCGAGGAGGTCGCCGGCGATGACGGCGCCGGCCGCGGTGGCGATGACGAGGGGGAGGCTGATGTGGCCGGTGCGGGCCAGCGCGCCGGTGGTCAGCATGAGGGTGAGGGTCGGGATGAAGGCGCCGACCAGGAGGATCGACTCGGCCAGCACGGCCAGGGCCAGCACCCCGTAAGCGGCCGGCGCCGGGAGGTGGGCGAGGAGGTCGGTCAGGACGTGCATCTACTGACTCACCCGGTCCGGGTGGTGCTGCCGACCGTCGGCGCAGGGCTGGGAAGGCACTGGGGGGTGTTGCAGGTGCCAGACGTGGGCGGGTGGCAGGTTGGCCCATACGCTCCAGCGGGCGGTGGCGTAGCGGCGCTGGTAGGCGGTCATGACGTGGTCCACGGCGGCGTGCCGGCGTGCTTCGGAGGGGGAGGCGAGCAGGGTGCGGGCGCGTCGGGTGCCGAGGTAGGCGAAGTAGGTGAGGGTTCCGCCGGGGTGGAGCAGCTCCATGTAGCGGCTCATGATCCGTTCCACGGCGTGGGGGGCGAAATTGGTCAGCGGCAGCCCGGAGACGATCACGTCGTAGCGTCGGTCGGTGTCGAGGTCCTCGATGAGGCTCTGGTGGACGGTGAGGTCCGCGGACCGGGACGTCGTGCGGGGGTGGGTGGCAGCGAGGACGCGTAGCCCGTCGGCGAAGCGGGGATTGGCCTCGACCATGTCGAGGCGGCTGCCGCGGGGAAGGCGAGGGATCAGGTGGCGGGTGACGGCGCCGGTGCCGGCGCCTGCTTCCAGGACGGCCAGCGGGCGGGGCGAGCGGGCGCGGACGGGCTCGGTCAGGGCGTGGGCGAGGGCCTTGCCGCTGGGGGCGATGGCGCCGGTGGTGCGCAGGTCGCGGGCGGCTTCGATGAGGAACATCCAGCCTTCGGCATGGCGCTGCGCGGTGGCGCGCTGGTGCGAGGTCGTCCAGTCGTTCATGGTTTCGACGCTACGGAGCGGCGTCGCCCTTGAGATCCTCCGTTCTGCGACGGGCTTGGCCGACGAAAGTAGGGGGTCGGCATGGCATTTCGTCGGTCCGGCGATCGCGGTGGACTGCCTAGCATGGCCAGGTGATGTGGTGGAAGGGCCCGGTGTGGGCGGCGGTCGGGCGTGCGGGGTTGCTGGCCTTCCTGGTCGCGGGCGCCGCGGTGAATGCTGCGCTGCTCTCCGGCGGCCGATACGTGGTGCCGGTGACGGCTGCCGCGCTGGTGTGTGCGGTGGCGCTGGTGGTGCCCCGGCTGCGGTGGTCTGCCGCGCCGTGGGTGGTCGCGGCGGGCACGGCGTGGTGGGGGTGGCTGCTGGCTCCGCTGCTGGCCGTTTCGCTGTTCGACCTGGCCGTGGCCCGTCGGATGCGGGTCGCCCTCGGTTGTGTCGTCGTGGCGCTGGGCGCCAACCTGCTCGGTGCCCAGGCCACGTCGCTGTGGGCCGACCGGCGATGGGTGTCGGCCCTGTTCGTCCTGCTGTTCGGGTTCGTGGTCGGCCTGTGGCAGGGCAACCGGCGGCGGCTGGTGAAGGCGCTGGCCTCCGAGGTCGAGCACCTGCGCACGGAGGCGCGGCTGCGGGAGGAAACGGCCCGGGTCGCCGAACGCTCCCGCATCGCCGCGGAGATGCACGACGTGCTGGCCCACCGTCTGAGCCTGATCGCGCTGCACACCGGAGTGCTGGCCACCAGGGCCGACGGCCTGCCCGCGCCGGTCGTCGAACGCCTGGCGCTGCTGCGTGCCACCTCCGCCGAGGCCCTGGCCGACCTGCGCGACGTCCTCGGCGCCCTGCGCGAACCGGACGCGGCGCAGGGCGCGGCGCTCGCACCCGCGATACGAGACGTACGGGAGCTGGCCGCGGAGGCACGCGCCGCCGGGCAGCACGTCGAACTGACCGTCGACGGCGTTCCCGAGCAGGCTCCCACGACCCACCGGCTGGCCGCGTACCGCATCGTCCAGGAAGCACTGACCAACGTCCGCAAGCACGCGGGCGGCGCCGCGGTGACCGTACGGGTCGACTACCGCCCGCCCGCCACCCTGATCGACGTCACCAACACCCCCGGCGTCCCCGGCACTTCCGGCACGGGCGCCGTCGAGTCCGGATACGGGCTCGTCGGCCTGCGCGAGCGCGTCAGCGCGCTGGGCGGCCACCTGGACGCAGGACCCGCCGGCGCAGGCGCATGGCGACTGGCCGCACGCATCCCCCACCCCGCCGGCATCGCACAGAACGGCACCCGCACATGATCCGCGCCATGATCGTCGACGACGACGCCCTGGTCCGCCTCGGCCTGACCGACCTCCTCGACGGCGACCCGGGCATCCAGGTCGTCGCCCAGGCCGTGGACGGCCTGGACGCCGTCGAGCAGGCCGGCGCCCACCACGTCGACGTGGCCCTGGTCGACGTGCGCATGCCGCGCATGGACGGCATCACCGCGACCGCCCGGCTACGGGCCCTTCCCCACCCGCCGAAGGTGATCACCCTCACCACCTTCGACCTAGACGAGTACGTCTACAACGCGCTCGCCGCAGGAGCCGACGGGTTCCTGCTCAAGGACACCGATCCCGCCGAGATCCTGCGTGCCGTCCACCTGGTGGCAGCCGGCTCCGCCATGCTCCACCCCGCCGCGGCCCGCCGACTCATCGACCGCTACCACGCCGGAAACCAGCCGAAGGCCACCGCCGCGCGGGAACGGCTTGAGCGGCTCACCCCCCGGGAGCTGGACGTGCTGGCCCTGCTCGCCCAGGGCGAGACCAACGCCGACATCGCCACCCGCCTCGCGATGCGGGAAAGCACCGTCAAAGCCCACGTCAGCCGTATCCTCACGGCCCTGGGCGTCACCAACCGCGTTCAGGCCGCCCTCCTGGCCCGCGACGCGGGACTGCCCACCTGACCAAGAGGGCAGCGTGCTGAAGGACGTTGGGACGAGGACCTCGTCAAAGGCGGCGACGGTCTCGCAGTCGCCGAAGCACAGGGTGACGACGACCAGAGCCGCGAAGGTCCCGGAACTCTCCTCCTTTGCCCACTTGTTCACCCAGCCCTCGATGCCTATCTGCGCGGCTTCTTAGCGGTCCGATGCGGACTCGCCGCCGGTGCCGGGCGGATCACGCCGTTCAGGCCGCTGAGCCTCATCGCCCTCGTCGGTGAAGGCGACGTCGACCTGCTGCTCGGGGCGGCGTTCCTCCTGCCGGGCCAAAGCCGCTAGGACCTCCTCGTCGGCGCCCGTCAGCGGCGGCTGCATCAGGCTGCGAGGCCACAGGCGCCGGTGAAGCACCACGTTCGTCTCCGCCGCGTAGAGGGTGATCTGCGCGGCCAGGGCCAGCCAGCCCAGCAGGCCGATCACGGTTGCGAAGAACCCGTACACCGCGGTGGCGTGCCGCAGCTGGTGGGAGACCAGGACCGCTCCGAACGCCTGCAGCACGGTGAACAGCGGTCCGGCGATCACGCAGCCCGGCACCAGCGCCCGAACGGGGACCTCGGCGGGGGTGAGAATGCGGAAGCAGGCCAGGAGCAGAGCCGAGTTGATGAGGGCCGACAGCACCAGCGCGCCGATACGGGCGGGCAGTCCGGCCAGCGCGGTGCCGACCAGGGTGGCGGCGGCGGTGGCCAGCAGCATACCGGCGGCAAGGACGACGAACAGCAGTAGGCTGCGGGCCAAGCGCGGCCAGTAACCGGGCCGTTGGACACCGGGGACGTTCCATACCTCGGCCATAGCGTGCTGCAGGACCTGCGCGATGCCCAGCGCCCCGTACAGCAGGCCGAGGACGCCGATGACCAGGGCGAGGCCGCTGCCCTGCACGGAGTGGACGTTCTGACGCAGCTGGTCGCCGATGATCGGGAAGTCGGCGAGCGCGGAGTCCACCACGGCCTTCTGCGCGCCGGGATGGCCGTGCAGGACGAACCCGAGCGCGGTGGAGAGCAGGAGCAGCAATGGGATCAGCGCGACGAACCCGTAGTAGGTGATCAAGGCGGCGAGCAGGCCGCCGCGGTCGTCGCCGTACTTCTTGACCACCCCCACCGCCGCCGCCGGCAGCCTGTGGTGCCGCTGCGTGCGGTCGACGGCTCGCAGTGCCCGCTCGAGGGGATTCATGCTCAGCTCCCTTCGCCCGATGGATCGGGCCGTATGCACCCTTGGTGGGGCGTGTGCCCGGGAAGCGGACAGCTCACCGCCTGCCGGCCGGGACGACGGCCCCGGACGGGCCGGACACGCGGGCCCGGGGGTCACCGGTGGACAGGTGAAGGAAAACAGGCTTGCCAAAAACCGGCATTCTGGTTCATATGATGAATTGATGGCCGGAGCCCAGGAGCCGCGCAGCAGCTGGACGTTCCTGACGCAGCACGCCCGCGTGCTGCTGATGGTCGCCCGGGACGCCGACGTGCGCCTGCGGGATGTCGCAGTGGCGGGCGGGATGACCGAGCGGGCCGTACGCGCGATTGTGAGCGATCTGGAGAACGCCGGCTGCCCGCACCCGCCACGGCCGCCGCAACCACTACCACGTATCCTG
Organism: Streptomyces sp. CBMA123; assembly: GCF_014596465.1. Classification (GTDB taxonomy): domain Bacteria; phylum Actinomycetota; class Actinomycetes; order Streptomycetales; family Streptomycetaceae; genus Kitasatospora. The sequence goes on from NZ_MECK01000446.1 coordinate 42,698, forward strand.
TGCCCCTACGACGTCACCGCGCTGCCGATAAGCGTCGTCGCGGACGCCTACAGCACCGGGCAGTTGGCGCAGGTCCGCCACCACGCCGAAGCCTGGGCTCGGAGCACCGCCCTGACACCTGCGCGCCAGGGCGACCTGCTGCTCGCCATCAGCGAAGCGACCGCCAACTCCCTGGCCCACGGCGACGGCAGCGGCACCCTGCGCCTGTGGACCGGGAGAACGCAGCGGTGATCGCGGAGATCCACGACGACGGGCACCTGAGCGACCCACTCACCGGCCGCCACCGCCCCCGCCTCGCCTCCACCGACGGGGGCCGCGGCCTGTGGATGATCCACCAGCTCTGCGACCTCGTCGAAATCCGCGCCACTGAAGGCGGCCTGACCTTGCGACTGCACATGACCCCCTGACCCTGGAGCCGAGGCACCCCGCAGCTGCCGGCGGACCCGCGCCACGGACGCCACGCCCCGGCCAGGCCAGGCCAGGCCCACCAGCGGACCGGCCGTTTCGCCCAAGCGGGCTGCCCTGCCGGGTGCGCGCCGGCCGGCTGCGCCTCAGGCGTTGTCGGTGCGGGGGAAGACGTACGCGTCGAGGACCAGCCCGAGGGCGACGGCGGCCGGCACCGCGACCAGCGCTCCCACCAGGCCCAGGAGTGCACCCCCCAGAAGCACCGCGACCACGGTGACGACCGGGTGCACGTCCACCACGAATTTCATGGCCCGCGGCATGATCAGGTAGTCCTCGAGGAGCCGGAAGGCGATGTAGAAGCCGGCGGTGGCGAGAGCCACCGGCAGGGACACCGACAACGCGACCAGGCTGACGACCACGCCGCCGATGGTCGAGCCGACCATGGGGACCAGGTCCATCAACGCGACGAACACCCCCAGCGCCCCCGCGTACGGCACGCCGGTGGCCGCGCACCAGGCGAAGGTCGCCAGGCCGGCGACGGCGGAGGTCAGCACGTTGCCCAGCATGTAGCGGCCCGTCCGGGCCAAGATCTCCTCGGTGATCTCCTCCACTTCCTGGCGCCGGCTGCGCGGCACGAAGCGGTAGCAGAACGCCTTGATCACCGGCAGGGCCGCCATGACGTACAGGGCGACGCTCACGACGATCACGGTCGACGTCACCGTACTGAGGAGGAGCTGGCCCGCGCCGAGCACGCCACCGAACGCACCGGCGCCGAAGCCGCCGTGGCCCAGCTGCTCCTTGGCGCGCTCGACCAGGTGATAGTGGTCCTCGATCCGGCCGAGTGTCGACTGGTGGTCGTGCAGCTGCTGGAGCCAGCCCGGGACAGCGCCGACCAGGGCACTCACCTCGATGCCGACCGGCGGGACGACCACGGCGAGCAGGGCGGTCAGCAGCACGGCCAGCCCCATCACCACGAGCGCCACCGACCAGGCGCGGCGCAGACCGTGGCGTTCCAGCCATGCGACCACGGGCTCCAGGCTCACCGCGATGAACACGGCGAGGAGCAACAGGGTGAGCAGCGAGGTGAGCTGGAGTACTGCGTCCGTCAGGTGCCAGGCCAGCAGCGCGCCGACGCTGAGGCCGAAGCCTGCGCGGAACCACGAGGTGACCTGAAGCGCGGCGCGGCCGGGGATCTGAATCCGGGTGCGGGGGCCGCCGGCCCGGCGGGCCGGGGGCAGGTCGCGGCCGGGGCTTCCTGCGGGCGTTTCGGGATTCATCGGTTCTCCTCCAGCCCTTGTACGGGGGTAGCCACGGTTCCGGATCGCTCTGCGCCGTCTGCCTTCTTGGTATCGACGGCAGTGCCCGCCGGGGAGAAACCTCGCGCCGCGGGAACAGGGCCTGCCGGTGACAGGACCGGAGATGACGAGGGGGCACGCCGCCGTGATGCGTGCCCCCCTTGCTGTCCCGGCCCTTCCGGCTGCGCGCCGGAGCGCCTACCAGCGGTACCAGCGGCTGCGGCTGCCGGAGGCGCTGGTGCCGCGGGCCACGAATCCGAGCAGCCACACCACCAGGACCACGACCGCGACCCACCACAGGGCCTTCAGCGCGAAGCCGGCACCGAAGAGGATCAGGGCCAGCAGCAGCACAAGAAGAAGGGGAACCATCTCGACCTCCGTCGTCAGTGTCGGACATCCGCTTGCCCGCAGCCGCGGCACATATGCCGGTGAATCTTCCGGCCGATCGGGGGCAGACGGGATGCCAGCACAGCTTCGACGAACCGGAGGCCGACATGAGTGCCAGTGACAAGATCAAGAACGCCGCCGACAAGGCCAAGGGCGCGGTCAAGGAAGGCGCCGGCAAGGTGACCGGCAACAAGCGCCTGGAGGCCGAGGGCAAGGCCGACAAGGCCAAGGGCGACGTCAAGCAGGCAGGCGAGCACGTCAAGGACGCCTTCAAGGACTGACGCGGCTTCCTGACCCCGTGGCGGTGGGCTCCCACGAGCGTGGGGGCCCACCGCCGCAACCTTGAAGCGCCCTCGGCACTGCCGGGCGAGACCACCGCAGCGCCCGCCGGCTCGGCGCAGCACCCGTTCCGAACACCGTGGAAGGAATCCGACCGTGGGACTCAAGCACCCCCGCCACCCGCGGCGCCCGCAGACCGAGGGAGCCGCCCATCCCCTGTTCAGCCGGGAGCCGCGCACCGTGCCGCGGCACGAGCTGCCGCAGGGCGAGATGGACCCGACCCGGATACCGCCCTCCAGATCGTCCACGGCGAACTGATGCTCGACGGCAACGCCGCCTCAACCTGGCCACCTTCGTCTCCCACCTGGGCCGAGCCCCAGGCCGCCACGGCTTCTCCGACGAGGCCTGCGCGTTCTTCGACTTCTTCGCCCAGCCGGCGACCGGGCTGGAGCAGCAGGCCGCCGACGCCCTCGGGCCGCACCCGCTGGACGACCACACCCTGGCCACCGCCCGGGAGTACGGTCTGCTGCTCCAGGCCTACGAGCACCTGTTCTGGGACACCCTGGGCTGAGCCGGGCCTCAGGCCTGCCAGTGCGGCTTTCCGCTGACCATCCGGCAGTAGATCACCCGTCCGCCCGCGTCGTGGGTGCTCCGGCCCAGGTCAGCGTCGCGGCAGAACTGCCCGGCCGCGTAGCAGTTGCCCGCGGCGGAGCGGATCTCGCACCCCGAACCGCCGGCCGCCGCCTGGGTGCGCTGCGGTTCGGGGTCGGTCGGCGGCTGCGCGGTGGTCACCTTGGGCTGCGGCGTGGCGGCCGACGTCTGCGGATGCCCGGCGGGCGGGGCGGACGGCGGGGCCGCGGGCGGCGCGGACGGTGACGA
>NZ_MECK01000447.1 GCF_014596465.1 Streptomyces sp. CBMA123
GCCGTGCCGCCGCCGGCCACCGCTGGCGCGGCCCAGCCCCCGGCCTCCGACCCGGCTCCGGCGCAGACCACGCCGCCGGCCGCGTCCGGCGGTCCGGTGCCGGCCGGGTACCACGCGTACCAGGACCCGAGCGGCTTCTCGGTCGTCCTGCCGGACTGGCTGCAGCCGGCCGGGTCGGACGCCAACCGGCGGATCTTCAAGAACGCCGCCGACGGCAGCCAGCTGCGGATCGAGTGGACCACCTCGCCCGGTGCCAGCGCCCTCGCCGACTGGCAGGAATCCGAGCCCAACGTGCGAGGCCAGGTGACCAACTACCAGCGGCTGAACCTGGCGGCGCTCACCTACCGGCAGTGGACCAACGCGGCGGACTGGGAGTGGACCAACGGCACGCCCAAGACGCACTCGCTCAACCGGGGCTTCGTGACCGGGAGTCCGGCGAAGTACGGCTACTCGATCTACTGGATCGTCCCGGACGCGCAGTGGGCCGCGCAGGCTCCGGTCCGGGACGTCGTGTTCAACAGTTTCCAGCCTGCTCCGTAGGGCCGGATCCGGTCCGAGGGTCAGCCGAGCAGGCGGTGCTCGGCCCGGGTGGACTCGTCCGCGGGGAGGGCGCCGGAGGTGCGCAGGGCGGCCAGGCGCTCCAGCTGGTCGAGGCGTTGCCCGCCGGACGTGGGTTCGGCGGGGGTGGTGCCGGGCCTTCTTCCACCAGGAGTCGAAGTGCCGGGTGGAGACGATCTCCTCGGGTGGCCTCGCGGACCTGCTCGGCGAAGTCGTCGGCCTTGGCCACGTCCTCGAAGCGGTGGGGGCCGGTCAGGGCGATGATCGTCAGGACGTCGCCGTCGGGTTCGGTGCGGGCCACGGTGACGGCGGTAAGCGGAACCGGTACCGGTGGCTTCCCGTCCTTCAGGGAGAGCAGTCGGTGGGTGGCGAACACGATCACCTCCTTGCGGAAGTGGTCGGGATGGCGCCCGGCCGTGGAGGCGACGGGCTGCTCGCCGTCGATCACGGCCGCTTCCACCGGGCGGACGGCCTCGGCCTGCTTGGCTTGGTTGCTGTTGCCCGCCACCCTGAAGGCGGTGTCGATCAGATCGGTCCAGTCCATGGGGCCGAGCGTGAAGGAGCCGCTCAGTAGGCTGCTCGGTGAGCGAGAGGAACTGGCATGCGAGGCGGCCCGGGCCAGTTGTTGGCGGGGCGGTACCGGTTGACGGACCGTCCCGAACTGCTGCGCGCCTTCGCGGTGGACGAGCGGACCGGAGAATCGGTCCTGCTGCGCGCCGTGGAGCTGCCCGCGCTGCTGACCGGCGGTCAGGACCCGGAGGAGCCCAACCCCGGGCACGGGGACCGGCTGGTACGGCGGGTCGCGGCGGTCGGGTCGGCCGCGCCGTCCTGGCACCCGCGGCTACTGCGCGGGGTCGGGGCCTTCGTCGAGGGCGAGCTGCTGTGGACGGTGGAGGAGCGGCCGGCCGGCCGGACGCTGGCCGAGCTGCTCACCGCCGGGCCGCTCCCGCCGTACCGGGCGGCCGAGTTGGCTGCGGACCTGGTCGGCGCGCTGCGGGCGCTGCACGAGGCCGGGCTCTCCCACGGCAATGTGACCGCCGAGTCGGTGCTGGTCTGCGAGGACGGCGCGGCGATGCTCGGCGGGCTGCTCGGCGGGGTCGCGCAGGAGGCGCTGGCCGAGGACCTCGGCGGGCCGGGCGGGCGGCGCCGGTACGAGGTGCGGGCCACCCTGGTCGGCCCGGTCGCGGAGCGCTGGCCGCTGGACGGCGGCCCGGCGGGGGACTGCTGGGCGCTCGGGGTGCTGTTGCAGCGGATGGTCACCGGCCGCTCGCCGTTCCCGGAGCACGGCGTGCCGGACCTGGTGACGGCGGTGCGCGACGGGCGGCGCGAACCCTCGGTGGTCTGCGGGCCGGTGGCGCCGCTGGTCGAACGGCTGGTGCAGCCGGACCCGGGCCTGCGGCCCACCGCGGAGGCGGTGCGGGCGGAGCTGGCGGCGCTGCTGGCGGGTGCCCCGGAGCCGGTCGACGAGGAGCGGGCGGCGCGGGAGGTGGAGCT
>NZ_MECK01000448.1 GCF_014596465.1 Streptomyces sp. CBMA123
GTCCGCACCGTGCACATCGCCGACCCGGTCCGCCGCTACGCCGTCGACCTGGTCGCCGCCACCCGTACCAGCCCCGAGCTGCGGCTGGGCGCCTCGCCGCGCGCCACCCCGGGCGCGGCCTGCACCTGGTCCGGGCCGACGGCGGGGCGACCAGGCTGACCTACCGCCGACTGCTGGAGCGGGCCCGGGGGACCCTCGCCCTGCTGACCGCCGCCGGACTGCGGCCAGGAGACCGAGTCCTCCTCCAACTGCCGGAGCCGGAGGACTACTTCACCACCCTGTGGGCCTGCCTGCTGGGCGGGGTGCAGCCGGTCACGGTGGCCCGCCCGCCGGCGTACGACCAGCACAACCCCGTCCTGGAGAAGCTCTGGCACGCCTGGCAGACCCTGGAGCAGCCGCCGGTGCTCGCCGCCGGCCCGGCGGTGGCGGGCCTGGCACGGCTCGGGGAGCTCTACCCTGCGCCCGGCCTGCGGGTCATCGCGGTCGACCGGCCCGCCGCTGACGGCACGGCACCCACCCGCACCGGCGCCGAGCACGCCCCGGACCCGGGCGACGTCGCGATCCTCCAGCTCTCGTCCGGCAGCACCGGCCGCTCCAAGGCGGTGCAGATCACCCATCGCGGCATCCTGGAGTACGTGGCGGGCGCCGTCGCCCAGGGCACCGCGCCCGAGGACGTCACCGTCAACTGGCTGCCGCTGGACCACGTCGCCGGGCTGCTGATGTTCCACCTGCGCGACGTGGCGCTCGCCGCCGACCAGGTGCAGGTGCCCACCGAGCTGGTGCTCGCCGATCCGCTGCTCTGGCTGGACACGCTGGAGCGCTACCGGGGCGCGCACTCCTGGTCGCCCAACTTCGGCTACCGGCTGGTCGCCGAGGCCGTGCGGGCGGCCGGTCCGGGCCGGCACTGGGACCTCTCCTCGGTCAAGTCCCTGATCAACGCGGGAGAGCAGTGCACCGCGGCGGTGCTGGACGAGTTCCTGGCCGCCACCGGGCCGTTCGGCGTACGGGCGGAGCACGTGCTGCTGGGCTGGGGCATGGCCGAGACCTGCACCGCCATCACCTACAAGCGCTACCACGAGGACGGAGCCCGCCGCCTGGTGCGCACCGACTCGCTGACCGGCCGGCTGGCGCCCGCCGACCCGGACTCCCCGGAGCGCGGCACCGCCTTCCTCAGCATGGGGCGCCCCGCACCCGGCACCCGGATCCGGGTGGCGGGCGAGGACGGCCGCGCCCTGCCCGAGCACCGGGTCGGCCGACTCCAGGTCAACTCCGGCCGGGTGACGCCCGGTTACCTGAACAACCCGGCCGCCGACCGCGAGTCCTTCGTCGGCGACGGCTGGTTCGACACCGGGGACCTCGCCTTCCTGGCCGACGGGGAGGTGGTGCTCACCGGCCGTCGCAAGGAGATCATCATCGTCAACGGGGTGCACCACTTCTGCCACGAGCTGGAGGACGTGGTCGCCTCGGTGGCGGGAGTGCGGTCCGGGCACGTCGCCGCCTTCGGGGTCCCGGACGAACGCACCGGCACCGAGCAACTGGTGATCGCCTACGTGCCGAACGACCCGGACGCCCCCGCACCCCCGGTGACCGCCGAGGTCCGCCGGCTGCTGGCCGCCCGCCGCCAGCCCGCCCCCGCCCTGGTGCTGCCGGTACCGGTGGCCGACTTCCCGCGCACCACCAGCGGCAAGATCCAGCGCACCGCCCTGCGCGGGCGCCTGCTCGACGGCGAGCTCGACGAGCACATCGTGGCGCTGGACCTGGCGGAGGCCAACTCCCGTACCCTGCCGGACTGCGTGCGCCGGATCGCCTGGGAACCCCGCCCGGCGCCGGAGGCCCCCGCCGACCTCACGACCCCGGCAGCCCCGACGACCCCGGCCGACGGCGACCCGACCGGGCCGACCCTGCTGCTCGGCCCCGCCGGGCCCGGCACCCTCGTCGAGGCGCTGCGCGCCGCCCTGCCGGGGGCCGTGGTGGTGGACGAGCCGCCGACCGCCGACCCCGGGCAGTGGCTGCGGGCGCTGCG
>NZ_MECK01000449.1 GCF_014596465.1 Streptomyces sp. CBMA123
CTCACCGGTCGCCTGCGAGGCGCCGCCCGCGGGGGCGGTGTCCGGTTCGGGCGCGGCGAGCGGGCCGTCCACCAGGGTGGCGTCCACCGAGGGACCGCCGCCGATCGGTGCGGTGCCGGTGCCGAACTCGGCGTCGTAGAGCGGTCCTTCGGCGTACCCGGGGTCGTCCTGGAAGGCCGGTCCGCTGCCCGGTCCGGCACCGTCCAGGCCCGCGTCGAGCCCCGCGTCCAGCCCCGCGCCGTCCATCCCCGCGCCGTCCAGCCCGGCGCCGTCGATCCCGGCACCCTCCAGTCTGGCGCCGTCGAGCCCGCCCGAGCGCCCGTCCGCGAGCAGCCCGTCCGCGAGCGCGTCCTCCGCCGAGATCGCCGTCAGCCGGGCCGAGGTGTCCATGAACGCCGGATCCGCCCGGTGCACCGCCCGGTACAGCGGCAGCGCCGCCGCGCTGCGCCCGGCCCCCTCGTACGCCCGGGCCAGCCAGTAGCGCAGTTCCTTGCGCTGCGGCTGCTCGGAGCGGCAGCGGGCCAGCGAGGCGGCCAGCGGGGCCTGCGCCTGGGCGCACATGTCCAGCCGCACCCGGGCCATGCCCGCGAACAGTCCGGCCTCGATGCCGAGCAGGGGGTCGTCGAGTAACCGGTCGGTGTCCCGGATCAGCTGCTCCCAGTCCTTGAGCAGGTAGGACCGGCAGGCGTACAGGAACTGCGCGGACGGGTCCTCGCTGGGCGCCGGGCACTGCTCCAACGCCCGGTCCAGCTCGGCCAGGTGGCGGCCGTCCAGCCAGTGCGAGGCGTGCGCCAGCGCGAGGTCGCGGGCGTCCTCCAGCACCGGCTGCACCCACCAGCCCAGCCAGTACCAGGAACTGAGCGGGCGCCGGTGCAGCCGCCGCTGCTCGCCGAAGCGGTTCTGGTTGCGGTACATGGCCAGCAGTGCCGCCGAGGTGTCGCTGCGCAGCGCGTGCAGGCCGAGCCAGGCGTCGGCCATCCCCGGGTCCAGCCGGACGGCCGCCCGGAACTCCTCCTCGGCCCGGGCGTAGGCGCCCGCCGTGTAGGCGTCCATGGCCCGCTGCCAGGCCCGGTCGGCGAGCCGGTCCGGGCCGCCCGCCGTGCTGTCGGAACTGTCGACCGTCGTCACTCACGCCCCCCGCGGTGTGGCCCGGGGCTCGGCCGGCGGATCGCCTGTGCGCGGCCGGGCCGGTGGTCGTCGAGCCCCCGGGGCGCATACGCGCCTACCGGGAATCGTACCGGCGCGGGGCTGATCCGGAAGGGTGCCGCACAGGGTCAAATGCGATCGCGCGCACGGTGGTTGAGCCGCCGGATGGCCGAAACACCGCTGGCCGGGCGGGTCGGGGGAGGGGACCGGACGGCGCCCCCGGCTCACGGGGGAACAAGCCGGGGACGCCGGGTCCGAAGCGGCCGGAACGGTGGGTTCCGGCGGCTGAGGAGAACCTAGGTCCTGGTGATGTCGCAGGTCAAGGGCCTAGTTGAAGGTTCACCGACGGTGCTCGGCGCGATCCGTCCGGTCACCCCGTCGACCCGCGTCGCGGCGTGCGGACGGCTCGGGTCGGCGGCGAAGTGCGCCGCCTCCGCGCGGGCCCAAGCGGCCCAGAACCCGGCGAGTTCCGGCCCGTCCCGCTGCTCGCCCCGCCGCCGGGCCGCGGCGGCGTCCAACTCCATCCAGATCACCCGGGCCAGCCACGGCCGCACCTCCCGGCGCCCGGCCCCGACCCCCTCCACCAGCACCACCGGCGCGGCCGGCACCCGGGCGGTGCCCGCGAAGCGGCGCAGCGTCCAGTCGTACACCCGGTGCTCGGCGTCCCGGCCGGCCGCCAGCGGCTCCAGGACCTGCTCGCGCAGCCGCCCGGGCCAGGCGGGGGCCCCGGGGGGGGTGGGAGGGGGGGGGGGGGGGGCCGCCGGAGGCCGGCCGGGGGGGGGGGGGGGGTGGGGGGGGGGGGGGGGGGGGGGGGGGGGGTGGGGGGGGGGGGGGGGGGGGGGGGGGGGGGGGCGGGGGGGTGGG
>NZ_MECK01000450.1 GCF_014596465.1 Streptomyces sp. CBMA123
GCCGGTGCCGCCGGGCAGCCGGCGGCCGGGGCGGGCGAGCTGCGGGGCCGGCAGGCGCGGGCCCCCCAGGTCCGCACCCCGGGCGCCCGGGCCACCGCGGCGGACGGCGGACGGACGGGTCGTGAGGGCCGTCCCGGGCGGGAGGGCCATGCGGTCCGGTCCGGCCGGGAGGGCGAGCACCCGGACGGCCCCGGCACCCACGGCGGGGCCGAGGAGCACCAGGCCGAGGCCACCGCTTCGGCGCCCCGGTCGGCTCCACCGGTCCCCGCGGCGCGTGATCGCGCCGTAGGGTGAGTTGTGTGAATGACCGTTTGGTATGGATCGACTGTGAAATGACCGGCCTCGACCTCGACCGGGACGCCCTGGTCGAGGTCGCGGTGCTGGTGACGGACTCCGAGCTGAACATCCTCGGCGAGGGCGTGGACGTCATCATCCGGCCGCCGGCGGAGGCTCTGGCGAACATGCCGGAGGTGGTGCGCGCGATGCACACCTCCTCCGGCCTGCTGGAGGAGCTGGAGCAGGGCGTGACCCTGGCCGAGGCCGAGGAGCGGGTCCTCGCGTACGTGCGCGAGCACGTGCCGGAGGCCGGGAAGACGCCGCTGTGCGGCAACTCGGTCGCCACCGACCGCGGCTTCCTGGCCCGGGACATGCCCGCCCTGGAGAAGCACCTCCACTACCGGATCGTGGACGTGTCCTCGATCAAGGAGCTGGCCCGTCGCTGGTACCCGAAGGCGTACTACAACAGCCCGCCGAAGGGCGGGAACCACCGGGCGCTCGCGGACATCCGCGAGAGCATCGACGAACTGCGGTACTACCGCGAGGCGGTGTTCGTCCCGCAGCCCGGTCCGGACGCCGACACCGCGCGCGCCATCGCCGAGAAGTACCGGGCCTCGGCCGACTGACCGGAGCCCGTCGCAGGGTCGGAGGGGGTGTCCTCGTCCACCGGAACGAAACCCCGGCGCGAGCACCCTCTCGGATCCTGTAGAGTTCTTCCTGTCGGAACGGGAACGCGAGAGCGGGACCGGGTCGGACAGATGGTGGGTATAGCTCAGTTGGTAGAGCACCTGGTTGTGGTCCAGGTGGCCGCGGGTTCGAGTCCCGTTACTCACCCCAGAGCCTGAGGGGCCGATCTCTTCAAGAGATCGGCCCCTCAGGCGTTTTCGCGTTCCCCGATCAGGCGCGGGCTCAGTTGTGCCCGGCGGTCCGGGTTTTCCGTCCGGCCCCTGCCGCAGCAAGCTACCGGCTAGTAACATCGTCGCCATGACCACTCCTTCGATCGGCCAGATGCTCGACGCCACCGTACCGATGGCGCACACCCTCAAGCTCGAGTACCTGGAGACCACCCCCGAGCGCGCCGTGCTCCGGCTGCCGGACCAGCCCGCGTACCACAACCACGTCGGCGGCCCGCACGCCGGCGCGATGTTCACCCTCGCCGAGTCCGCCAGCGGCTGCATCGTGATCGCCGCCTTCGGGGACCAGATGTCCCGGGCCGTGCCGCTCGCCGTGAACGCCGACATCGCCTACAAGAAGCTGGCCATGGGCGACGTCACCGCCACCGCCGTGCTGGGCCGCCCGATCGCCGAGGTCGTCGCCGAGCTGGACGCCGGCGGCCGCCCCGAGTTCCCGGTCACCGTCGAGATCACCCGCGCCGACGGCGCCGTCACCGGTGTGATGACGGTCACCTGGACCCTGCGCCCCAACTCCTGACCGCCGCGCGGTCGGTGGCCCCGGGAACCGCACTCCGGGGCCACCCGTGCGATGACTGTCCGTGACGGCGGGCGTGACCTCGACCCCCGCCCGCTCGTTCTCAACTCACGTGCGAGCCAATCACGCGACCGAGCCCCAGGAACCCGCCCCCCGGGGCGTCGCCGGAGCACGGCGGGCGTTCGCCCGGTGGCTCCCCCGCCCCCGCACCGTCGCCGCGGGCGGAGCCCTGCTCGCTCAGCTCTGGGGCGTCGGCGCCACCGGCGCGTACGCCGCCGCGGCCGCCGCCGAACCGCCCGCC
>NZ_MECK01000451.1 GCF_014596465.1 Streptomyces sp. CBMA123
CCGACGGCGGTGGCGGGGAGGCCCGGGAGCGCCCGCAGCAGCAGCGAGCCGACCGAGGCGACCGGGCCGCCCGCCGCGTCGGCGACCTCGACCGCCACCGCGTCGTCACCGGAGGCGGACAGCCGCACTCGCACGACGGACGCCCCGGTGGCGTGCAGGCTGACGTCCTGCCAGGAGAACGGCACCCCACCGAGCCCCAGGAACGCGGTGGCGTGCAGTGCGGCGTCCAGCAGCGCCGGGTGGATCCCGAACGCGCCCGCCTCGCCGCTCACGCCCTCGTCGAGCGCGACCTCGGCGAACACGTCCTCGCCGCGCCGCCAGGCCGCGCGCAGGCCGCGGAAGGCCGGGCCGTAGCGGAAGCCCGCGGCGGCCAGCCGCCCGTCCAGGCCGTCCAGGTCCAGCGGTTCGGCACCGGCCGGCGGCCACACCGTGAACTCCTTGACGGTGGCCGGGTTCTCATCTGCCGTGAGGACACCGTCGGCGTGCTGCGTCCACGGGGCGTCCTCGTCGCCCTCGGGGCGGGCGTAGACGCCCACGGTGCGCCGCCCGCTCGTGTCGGCCCGCCCGGCCCACACCTGTACCTGGACGCCGCCCTGCTCGGGCAGCCCCAGCGGCGCGGTGAGCGTCAGTTCCTCGACGCGGTCGCAGCCGACCTCGCCGCCGGCGTGCACGGCGAGCTCCAGGAAGGCCGTACCGGGCAGCAGCACGGTGCCGTCGACGGTGTGGTCGGCCAGCCAGGGGTGGGTGCGCAGCGAGAGTCGGCCGGTCAGCAGCAGGCCGTCGGTGTTGGCGAGCGAGACGGCGGCGGCGAGCAGCGGGTGGTTGGCCGAGCCGAGCCCGGCGGCGCGGACGTCGCCGGTGCGGGCGAGCGCGCTCTTCGGCCAGTAGCGCCGGTGCTGGAACGCGTAGGTGGGCAGGTCGACGGGGCGGGCACCGGTGCCCGCGAAGTAGGCGTCCCAGCGCACCGGGACGCCCCGCACGTGCAGGCCGGCCAGGGCCTCGGTGAGCACCTCGGCCTCGTCGCGGCCGGGGCGCAGCGCGGCGAGGGCGCTGCGACCGTCGCCGGCCGGGTCGTCGAGGCCGGCCTGGGCGAGTGCGGCGAGGGCGCCGTCCGGGCCGAGTTCGAGGAACAGCCCGGTGCCGTGGCCGCCGAGCCAGGCGACGGCGTCGGCGAAGCGGACGGCCTGCCGGGCCTGGTCGGCCCAGTAGTCGGCGGAGGTGAGCTGCTCGACGGTGGCGAGCGTGCCCGTGAGCGTCGAGACGACCGGGATCGCGGGCGCCTGCGGGTTCAGTCCGGCGACGACGGCGCGGAACTCGTCGAGCATCGGGTCCATGAGGGGCGAGTGGAAGGCGTGCGAGACGCGCAACCGCCGCACCTTGCGGCCGAGTTCGGCGAAGTGCGCGGTGACGGCCTCGGCCGCCGCGCTCTCGCCCGCGACGACCACGGCCGTCGGCCCGTTGACGGCGGCCAGCGAGACGCCCTGGCCGAGCAGCGGGACGACCTCGGCCTCGCTCGCCTCCAGCGCGACCATGGCGCCACCGGTCGGCAGGGCCTGCATCAGCCGGGCCCGGGCGGAGACCAGCGCGCACGCGTCGGCGAGTGAGAACACCCCGGCCACGTGCGCGGCGGCGATCTCGCCGACCGAGTGGCCGGCCACGAAGTCCGGCCGCACGCCCCAGGACTCCAGCAGCCGGTACAGCGCGACCTCGACGGCGAACAGCGCGGGCTGGGCGTGGCCGGTGCGGTTCAGCGATTCCTCGGCGGCGCCCCACAGCACGCCGCGCAGCGGCGCGTCCGGCCGCCCGTCGAGCTCGCCGAGCACCTCGTCCAGCGCGGCAGCGAACACCGGGAAGCGGGCGGCCAGTCGGCGGCCCATGCCGAGGCGCTGCGAGCCCTGCCCGGCGAACAGGAAGGCGAGCTTGCCCCGGCCCTGGGTGGTGCCCAGCACCGCCCGGCCGTCGCCCTGCCCGTCCGCGAGCGCGGCGAGCGCG
>NZ_MECK01000452.1 GCF_014596465.1 Streptomyces sp. CBMA123
CTGCCGGGTGCGCGCGGCGCTGCGCGGGCGCCTGCTCGCCGCCGCCCTGCCCGCGAACGGCCCCGCCCGCACCGGCCCCGGCGATGCCGCCCTCGCCGAGTCCATGACCGGCGAGGTCGCCAGGCTGACCGAGTGGCTCACCGAGTACGTCCCCGCGCGCACCACCATGCTGCTCGGCAGCGGCCTGGTGCTCGCCGCCATCGCGGTCCGCAGCTGGTTCGTGGCGCTGATCCTGGTCGTCGCCACCCCGCTGCTGCCGGCCAACCTCAAGGTCATCGGGCTGGGCACGCAGGCCGCCGTCCACGCACAGCTCACGGCGGTGCGCCGGCACGGCGCCCGCCTGCTCGACCAACTGCGCGGCCTGCCCACCCTGATCGGCCTGGGTGCGCGGGAGGCGGCCGCGACCGCCCTGCGGGAGGATGACGAGGAACTGGCCCGCCGCACCCAGGCGGTGCTGCGGGTCGCCTTCCTCTCCACCGCCTGGATCGAGCTGCTGATCACCGGCACCCTCGCCGTGGTGGCGACCTACTGCGGACTGGTGCTGCTCGACTACCTCCGACTGCCGCTGGTACCAGGGCAGATGAGCCTGGCCACCGCACTCTTCGTGCTGGTGCTCACCCCCGCCTACTTCGCCCCCGCCCGTGACCTGGCCCGCGGCTACCACGCCCGCGCCGAGGCCCGCGCCGCGGCGGAGCTGATCGACGGGATCCTCGGCAGCTCCGGCGGCGAGGACGAGGACGCCCGCCCGCCCGTACCCGCCCGGCGCGGTGGCGGCGCCGTCGGCGTGCGTCTGGATCATATGACGGTCCGTCACTTCGACCGTACGGTCCCGGCCCTGGACGACGTGAGCCTCGACCTCGCCCCGGGCGCCTTCCTCGCCGTCACCGGGCCGAGCGGTGCGGGCAAGTCGACGCTGCTCGCCGTCGCCGTGGGTCTGACCGCACCCACCGCCGGAACCGTCGCCCACCAGCAGGACGGCATCCTCCGGCCGGCGTGCCCCGCCTCGGTCGCCTGGGTCGGCCAGCCCGCGCACCTGCTGCCCGGCACCGTTCGCGACAACCTGCTCCTCGCCCGGCCCGACGCCACCGACGCGGACCTCACCGCCGCCTTCCACGCGCTCGGCTTCGGCGACCTGCTCGCCGATCTGCCCGGCGGGCTGGACACACCGGCCGGCGAGCGGGGGAGCGGGCTCTCCTCGGGCCAGTCCCAACAACTCGCCCTGGTGCGAGCACTGTTGAGGGACGCGCCGCTGCTCTGCCTGGACGAGCCCACCGCCCACCTCGACCCGGTGGCGCAGGCCCGCGTGGTCGCGGCCCTGCGCACCCTGACGCGCGGTCGGACCGTGCTGCTCGCCACCCACAGTCCCGAGCTGCTCCCGCTCGCGGACCGGACGATCACCCTGGACCGGGGGAGGACGCGATGAGCGCCTGGCGACTGCTGCGCCACTCCATGCCCCGCCGCGACCTGGTCGCCGGCATCCTGCTGGCCGCGGCGGCGGAACTGGGCGCCGCGGCCCTGCTGGGACTGTCCGGCTGGTTCCTGGCGACCTGCGCGCTGGTGACGCTGCTGGCCGACACCACCTGGTCGTGGATGTACCCGTCGGGCGCGGTCCGCGTCCTGGCCCTGGCACGCACCGCCCTGCGCTACCTCGAACGGCTGGCCAGCCACCGGGTCGTCCTCGGCACGACCGTGGCCCTGCGCGGCCGCCTGGTCAGGGGCGCGGGCGAACTGAGCGCGCGCGAGCTGCGCGCCCAACGGGACGGAACACTGCTCGACAGGCTGACCACCGACGTGGAGACGGTCGCCGGACTACCCGCCCAGGTCGTCGCGCCACTCGTCGGCTCTGCCGTGACCACGGTGCTGGTGGAGGTGCTGCTGCTCCGGGCGAGCCCGGCGCTCGGCGCCGCCGAGCTCGCCGTCCTCGCCGGCGGTGGCTGGTGGGCGGTGCGCACCAACCACCGGGCCCGACGGCACC
>NZ_MECK01000453.1 GCF_014596465.1 Streptomyces sp. CBMA123
AGTCCGGCCGGCGGGGTGGCCGCGGCGTTCGCCGGGCCGGACGGGTGGGCCGAGGCGTGCCCGGAGGGCTTCGGGGCGTGCGGACGGCCGGAGGGCGCGGGGGTGTCCTGGGTCCGGTCGGCGGCGGCCTCGGTATCGCCGGTGGTGCCCGGGCTGGGCGGCGGGCTGGTGCCGACCCGGGCGACGCCGGCCCTTCGGCCGATGCCCTGCTGCTCGTTCAGCAGGAGGGTGGTGGCGATGCTGATGCCGACGACGGTGGACATCGCCATCGCGGCGCCGGAGAAACGCAGGGTGGGCAGCCGGAACCGGCCGCCGAACGGGCGCGGCCGGCCGTGCCGACCCTGCCGTGCGGGCTCGTGCTGCACGTCCCGCGTGGTCTCCCCACGCACAGCCACCGGACCCCTCCCTCCCCGAAGCCGCCGTCGCGTCGCCGTATTGTCCCACGCACTGCGGCCTGGCCCGGATCCGGCCGTCCCGGGCCGGTCCCGCGGCGGGTCCGCGTCGGGAGGGGAGAGCGTACCAGCGGGTGGCCGAGGGGCGGACACCCTCCATCCATTTTCCGGACTCCCCTTCGAGCAGCAGAAGTTGACGGATCGTCTGACAAGCCCGCCAAGGGGCGGCCCGGCCCGGAACGGGGGGTGTTGCAACCCCCTTGCAACCCTTGCCCGCCCGGCCGCGGGTGGCGCAGGCTGATGGCATCCCGCGCCGTTCCCGGAGAGACCGTCATGCCGCCCGACCCGCTGTCCGCAGCCTCCAGTGCTCCTCTCGCCGCCACCCCCACGGGCGGCGATGGGGACGGCTCCACCGCCGCTCCGGCGGCGGTGGAGGAGGTGCTGACGCTGCGGATCTCGCTGGGCGAGGAAGTGGTCGGCGAGGTGCGCACCCGGTTCCGCTTCGACGCCGTCCGCCCCTACGAGGTGCTGCTGACCTTCCACGTGGGGCGTCCGGACGAGGCGGACTGGGTGTTCTCCCGCGACCTGCTGCGCGACGGACTCCACACGCTGAGCGGCCAGGGTGACGTCAAGCTGTGGCCGGCCTACTGCCCCTGCCACGGCTCGACGCTGCACCTGGCGCTCGAATCCCCGCACGGCAGCGCCCTGTTGGAGGCCTCCAGGCCCCGGGTGCGGGCCTGGCTGGACCGCACCTACGCGCTGGTCTCGGCCGAGGCGGAGCGTGACTGCGGGCCCACCGACGACCAGTTGCTCGCACTGCTCGCGGGCGGCTGAGGGCGGGCCGCGCCGCCGACGGCCGTTCGGTTCGTGGGCGTCAGGTTCGCGCTCGTCGGATCGTCGACGCCAGGTTCACGGTCGTCAGGTTCGCGCTCGTCAGGTTCGCGCTCGTCGGGCTCACTGCCGTGCCGGCCGTAGCACCGGTCGTGCCGGCACCCTCCCCGGCCGTGCGCGGTGGAGGCACGGGAGCAGCGGCGCCCGGCAGTCGGGCCCGGCCCGCCGCCAGTTCGGCCCGCAGTCGTCGTACTGCGGGGGCGACGGAGGAGGGCAGCAGGTCGTACGGGTCCTCCGGCCCCTCCACGGTGACCAGCACCGAGTCGGCGAAGCGGTACGGCCGGTGGGCCAGCAGGCCGCCCAGGTAGCGGCGCAGCCGGGACAGTTCGGCGCGGACCGTCACCGTCCGCCCGGCGTCGCCGAACAGCGCCTCGGCGAGCTGCGCCGCGGTGCTGCCGTCGCGGGTGGTGGCGAGCAGCAGCAGCAGTTCGGCGTGGCGCGGGCTGACCGGGTGCGACCAGCTGTCGGCCGCGCCCCGGACGGACAGTTCGGGGCGGTCCGGCCGTCGCAGGTCGAGCCGGAGCCGGGCGCCCTCGGCCCGTTCGGCGCTCACCGTGCCGGAGCCGTCCGGCTCGCCGTCCCCGGCCGGGCGGACCGGGCGCACCAGCCAGCCGTCCGCGAGCGGTTCCAGCACGCACTCGCCGAGCCCCGGCACCCAGTGCACGGCGGCCGGGGCCCAGCCCTCGCTGGGG
>NZ_MECK01000454.1 GCF_014596465.1 Streptomyces sp. CBMA123
GACCGCTCCGGCGTCGAGCGCCGGGGTGCCGCTCGCCGTCGCCCCGATCGGCACCGCGACCGCCGCGGCGGCGGGCGGCCGGTAGCAGAGCGCCCCCGAAGCGGTCCGCGAGCCGAGGGCCCGGAACCAGCCACCGAACCGGGCCCGGGTCGGGCGCGCTCCCGCCGGTCAGCCGACGGTCAGGCGCGGTTCCACCAGCAGGTGGGGGCCTGCTCGGTGAACCCGAGCGCGCGGTAGAGCGGTTCGCCCGCCGAGGTGGCGACCAGGGTGGCCGGGCGCTCCGGGTGGGCATGCGCCAGGGCGGTCCGCAGCACGGCCCGGGCCACCCCACGACCGCGCTGGTCAGACAGGGTGGCGACCCAGTACACCCCGGTCGCGGCCCCGTCGTCGTAGGTGAGACAGGCGCCCGCCGGTACGCCGTCGACGCGGCCGATCCAGGCCCGGCAGCCCGGCTCGCGCGACAGCGATTCCGGGAACGCGCCACCGCGCGTCCAGGGCTGTCGGGCGGGCAGTGGGAAGCCGTCCACGACGGTCCGTTCGACCAGCGCGAAGGTGTCGCCGTCCAGCGCCTCATCGACCGTCAGGGCGCCGCCGCCGTGGGCCGGTGCGACGACGGGAAGCTCTGCGGACGCTCCCTCGACCGGGCCGGGCTCACGCGCCATCACCGGCATGATCGGCATCCGGACGGCCCCGAACCGGGTCAGGTCGAGCCCGCCGTACGGGTCCTCCAGGGTGAAGCGGATGGTCCTCCACGCGTCCAGCAGCGCCGCCAACTGCTGTTCCACATCGGCTGGTTCGACGTAGGGGCGGGTGACCACGAAGCGCTGGGAGTCGTCCGGGGTGCGGGCGCAGCGGACGGCCGTGAGGCCCGGTCGGACGTGGGAGCGCCAGCCGTGCGCACGGGCTTGGGCGAGCCAGAAGGCGGCGGCGTTGTCGTTGGCCTGTTCGAGCCGGCGGCCGGTGTTCACGGCAGGACGGTAGCCCTGCGGCGCCGGTGCCGGTCCGGCCGCCCTGGCACTGGCCGAATGAAGCCTGGGAGGCGCACGGCCGGCGCGCGTGCGCCCTCCCGTGCACCGCCGATTTTCGGTCAATTTCGTGCCGCGTCCTCCCTCTTGGGCAAATCCGCAGCCCAGACCCGCCTACCGGGCACCCGGAAGCCAGACACCCCAGGAACCGTCCCGCGACAACCAGCCACCGTTGCACCGGCCCTCTTCCCAGAAGGGTCGACGGGTGCCACGCTTCGTGATCGAATGCATCACGCCAAATTGCCATGTCGACATAGCGTCGGATGGTGAACTTGTCACAACGGCAACGGTCCACCCGATAGATTTCGATCTTGGCCAGCAGTGCCGCACCACCCACACCACACCACCGAGGGGGCTTGAGCGCCTTGAGCAGGGTGAGCAGGAGCGACGCGGGTCCTGACAGCGGCCAGGCGCCGGCCGGCACCACGAGTCGGCCCATCAGAAGCACCGGCACCTCCGCGACCGCCACCACCCGCGCCTCCGGCACCCCCGGCAACTCGGGCAACTCGGGCCCCGTCTCGCACTCCCCCTATCCGGCCGTGCCGTCCGCCGCCACCGGTCACACCACTGGCCACGCCGCCGAGCACGGCGGCCCGGCCCACGGCGGCCCCGCGTACGGCGGTCCGGCGCACGGGGGCCCGGGACAGTACGGGGCCCAGCCGATCCAGGGCGGGCACCCGAACCCGGCCGGACAGCCCGTCAGCCGAGGCACCGTCAGCCCGACCCAGGCCTACGGCGGCCCGGCGCAGTCCTACGGCGGCGACTACCCGGGGCACCCCGGTTACCCCGGGAACCCGGCCCACGCCGGGAACGCGGGCTACCCCGGCCACCCGGCCTACCCCGCCGGCGGCGCGGCCCCCGGACCGAACGGCGCCGGAGCCGGCCCGCTCGGCGGCG
>NZ_MECK01000455.1 GCF_014596465.1 Streptomyces sp. CBMA123
GATGGCGCACCGCGCCGGCGCCCGGACCGGCCCTGACCGGCGCCCGGTTCACCGCCGTGCTGCCCGCCGGGGCGCTCGCCGCCGTCCCGGCGGAGGCCGTGAAACGCCTCACCGCCGAGGCGGACCGGCTGATGGACGGGCACGCCGAGTTCTTCGGAGTGCGCCGCGACGACCTGGCCGCCCCGGACTGGTGGTACGACCCGAAGACCGGGCGCCGGGCCCCCGCCGGCTACGCCTTCGACCTGCCGTACCGGGACGAGGGGGCCATCGGGGACATCAAGCAGATCTGGGAGCCGTCCCGGCACCAGTACCTGACCGTGCTCGCCGCCGGCTACGCCGTCACCCGCAACGAGCGCTACGCCGAGCGGGTCGCCGAGCACCTGCGGTCCTGGTGGGCGGCCAACCCGCCGCTGCGCGGGGTGCACTGGATCAGCGGCATCGAGCTGGGCATCCGGCTGCTCTCCTGGGTGTGGATCCGCCGGCTGCTCGACGGCTGGCCGGGCGCGCCCGCGCTGTTCGAGTCCAACCCGGTGGCGCAGGACCAGATCCGGCACCACCAGCGCTGGCTGGCCGCCTTCCCCAGCCGGGGCTCCTCCGCCAACAACCACGTGATCGCCGAGGCCGCCGGGCAGTTCGCCGCGGCCTGCGCCTTCGACTGGTTCCCCGCCTCGGCGCGCTGGCGCTCCGACGCGCTGCGCTCGCTGGAGCGGCACCTGCGCGGCAACACCTTCCCCTCCGGCCTCAACCGCGAACTGGCCACCGAGTACCACGGACTCGTCCTGGAACTCGGCCTGGCCGCGCTGGCCGAGGCGGACGCCGCAGCCGTGCCCGTCCCCAGCACCGTCCGGCTGGTGCTGCTGCGGATGACCGACGCGCTCGCGGCCGTGGTGGACGACCGGCTGCGCCCGCCGCGCCAGGGGGACGCGGACGACGGCCACGGCCTGGTCCTGGACGGCGCGGGCACCGACCGCTGGGCCTCGCTGCTGGCCACCGGGGGCGCCGTGTTCGGCCGGCTCGACTGGTGGCCCGCGGTGCCCGCCGCCGACGCGCGCACCCCGCTGCTGGCCGCGCTCATCCGGCCGTACGGGAAGGACGGCAGGGTGACCCGCCCGGCCCGCCGGCCGGCCCACTTCGCCGACGCGGGCCTGACCGTGCTGCGCGGCCCCGGGGAGATCTGGTGCCGCTGCGACGGCGGCCCGCACGGCTTCCTGTCCATCGCCGCGCACGCCCACGCGGACGCGCTGTCCGTGGAGGTCCGGCACGACGGCGTCGACGTGCTCGCCGACCCGGGGACGTACTGCTACCACGGGCAGCCCGAGTGGCGGCGCCACTTCCGCTCGACCCTCGGCCACAACACCCTGGAGCTGGACGGCGCCGACCAGTCCGTCTCCGGAGGCCCGTTCCTGTGGACGCGGCACGCCCGCAGCCGCGTCCTGGTCGCCGGCACCTCGGACGAGGGGGTGGCCCGCTGGTGCGCCGAGCACGACGGCTACCGGCCCGCGGTGCACCGCCGCCGGGTCGAACTGGACGCCGCCGAGCGGGAGCTGCGGGTGGTCGACGAGGTGCGCGGCCCGCGCCGGGCAGCCGCGCGGCTGGCCTTCCACCTCGGCCCGGCGATCACCGCGGAGCTGACCGGCAACCGGGCCGCGCTGACCTGGACCAGGGACGGTGAGGAGCGCTCCGCGGTGCTCGACCTGCCCGGCGGGCTGACCTGGCGGGCCCACCGGGGCGAGACCGAACCGCCGCTGGGCTGGTACTCGGCCGGCTTCGGCCGCAAGGAGCCCGCCACCACGCTGGTCGGCACCGGCTTCACCGACGGCGCGCAGGGGTTCACCACCGTGCTCAGGTTCCGGGGCTAGGGGGCGGAGGTGGGGATCACGAGGCGGCACCTGGGGGCGGCGGCGTCGCTGGCCCTGCTGCTGGCGACCGGCTGCACCAGCGGCTCGGCCGCCC
>NZ_MECK01000456.1 GCF_014596465.1 Streptomyces sp. CBMA123
GTGCTGCGGCTCGCCGCCGCGCCGTTGGCGGCGGTGCTCGCGGCCTGCGGCGGACCGGAGCGGCAACCGTCCCCGGCCCCGTCGGCCGCCACCCCATCGCCCTCGCCCCGGCCCGGCACCGCGAGCCCCACCCCCGTCGGCCCGGCCGACTGGGCCGCGCTGGCCAAGGACCTCGGCGGCACCGTCATCGGCCCGCAGGACGGCCGGTACCAGGAGGCGAGCCGGCTCTACCAGCCGCAGTTCGACGGCCTCCACCCCTCCGGGATCGTCTATCCGGCCACCGCCCAGGACGTCGCGACCTGCCTGGCCTTCGCCCGTGGCCACGCCGTCCCGGTGGCGGTGCGCAGCGGCGGGCACAGCTATGCGGGCTGGTCCTCGGGCAGCGGGATGGTCCTGGACCTCGGGTCGATGGCGGGGGTCAGCGGCTCGGGCGGCGCGGCGACGGTCGGGGCCGGGGCGCGGCTGATCGACGTGTACGCGGGGCTGGCGGCCGATGGTGTCACGGTCCCGGCCGGCTCCTGCCCGAGCGTGGGCGTCGCCGGGCTGACCCTGGGCGGCGGCATCGGCGTCACCTCCCGGGCGTACGGGCTGACCTGCGACAGCCTCACCGGCGCCCAGGTGGTCACGGCGGACGGGCGGATCCGGCAGGTGGACGCGAGCACCGACGCCGACCTGTTCTGGGCGCTGCGCGGCGGTGGCGGCGGCAACTTCGGCGTGGTCACCTCCTTCACCTTCCGCACCCACCCGGCGGTGAGCTGCGCGTACGGCTTCCTCTCCTGGCCGTGGTCCGCCGCCGGAGCAGTGGTCGCGGCCTGGCAGACCTGGGTGGCGGCCGCGCCGGACCAGCTCTGGGCGAACCTGCACCTGGACACCTGGCCGGACGGCCGGCTGCGCCTGACCAGCACCGTCAACCTGCTCGGTCCGCAGAGCGAACTCGCGGACCTGGTCGACCGGCTGACCGTGGCTCCGGCCACCGCCTCCCTCCACACCGCGCCGTTCCTGGACACCATGAAGGAGATGGGCGGGGTGGCCGGCTGGTCCGAGGCGGCCGCCCACCTTCCGGGCAGTCTGCCCGGCCAGAACCCCGACGGCCGGCTGACCAGGGCCTCGTACGCGGCCCGGTCCGACTTCTACACCAGGCCGATCGGCACCGCCGGGATCGCGGCGCTGGTGGCCGCCGTCGACCGGTACGCACGGGCCGCGCCGCAGGGCGGGAGTGCCTCGGTCGCCCTCGACGCCCTGGGCGGCGCGGTCAACCGGGTCGCCCCCGGGGACACCGCCTTCGTCCACCGCGGCGCCCTGTTCTCGGCCCAGTACATCGCCAACTACCCCTCCCCCGGCTCCGGTTCGGGCCCGGGCGTGGACCAGTCGCAGGCCTGGCTCCAGGACGTCTGGAGCACCATGCGCCCGTACGCCAGCGGTGAGGCGTACCAGAACTACCCGGACCCGCGGCTGGCCGACTGGGCCCAGGCGTACTACGGCGGCAACCTCGCCCGACTTCGCCGGGTGAAGCGCGGCTACGATCCGGACGGCCTCTTCGCCTTCCCCCAGGCCATCGCGCCGGCCTAGTCCCGGCCCGGTCCTGGCCCGACGCACGCCCGGCCCGACGCAGGCCCGGCTCAGGCCCGGCTCAGGCCCGACGCAGGCTCGGCTCAGCCGAAGCCGTGGGCGCGGGGCGCCGTCACGTCGAGGGTGTCCCGCAGCATCGCCAGCGCCGCCCCGAGCGGGCTGGACCGGCCGCCGCTGACCGTGATGTCACCGGCGTCGGGGCAGCCGTAGACGACCGCCTTCTCCGGGCCGGTGAGCGCGTACAGCGGGTCGCCCGGCGCGGTCTGCTCCAGACGGACCTCGACCAGCAGCGGCCGGTCCGCGCTCGCGCTCGCCACCGCCCGCAGCCGAC